>NC_014364.1:3102646-3412911 GCF_000143985.1 Sediminispirochaeta smaragdinae DSM 11293
CTACCCCAAGGCCCTTACCATTGCCGTAGAGACACTTCTTGGGGCAGGAGAACTGGTAAAGGCGACCGGGGCGAACCCGGCAGAGCTGCTAACGCGGGTAACAAGCGCGGGAGGAACCACCATAAAGGGTATTGCCGCCTTGGAGAAAGGGGCCTTTACCTCTCTTATTATGGATGCGGTACGTTGTGCTACGGAAAAAGCAGAGACCATGGAAAAAGGAAAGGCATGACATGCTTGAAATGAAATTCGTAAAAGAACATCTTGCAGAAGTTCAGCAAAACATCATCAACCGACATATGAAGGTCGATGCCGCCGAAGCCGTCAGGCTCTACGACAAACGCAATGAACTGCTGCGTTCCGTCGAGGAAAAGCGAAGAGCCAGAAACGAGAACGCCCGAGCCATGAAGGGAAAACTCTCCCAAGAGGAGCGGACCAAGCTTATTGAAGATGGTAAAGAGCTCAAACGATCCATCGCCGAGCTGGAAAAAAATCTGGAAGAGACCGAAACAGCCCTGCAGGGATACACGTCGGCTATTCCGAATATGGCCCACCCCGATGCTCCCGTCGGTAAAGAGGACAAAGACAACCTGGAGATCAAACGCTGGGGAACGGTTCCTCACTTTGATTTTCCGTCAAAGGACCATGTGGAACTTGGCTCCGCCCTGGATATCGTCGACTTTGAAACTGCCAGTCGGGTGACAGGCCAGAAATTCTACTATCTGCGGAACGAAGGGGTTTTTCTCGAACTTGCCCTTGTCCGCTATGCCCTGGATATCCTTACGAAACGTGGCTTCACCCCGACGATTACCCCGGATTTGGCACGGGAAGAGATCGTCGAAGGGATAGGCTTCAATCCCCGGGGTGAAGAGAGCAACATCTACACCCTGGAGGGAACCGGCACCTGTCTCGTCGGTACCGCAGAGATTACCCTGGGAGGCTATCATGCCGGGGAGCTGATTGACGGGCAGAGGCTTCCCATCAAACTGGCGGGTCTCTCGCACTGTTTCAGAAGAGAGGCAGGGGCCGCGGGCCAGTTTTCGAAGGGGCTCTACCGGGTGCACCAGTTTACGAAGGTTGAAATGTTTGTCTACTGTACTCCGGAAGAAAGCGAAGCAATGCACCATTCACTGCTCGCCATAGAAGAAGAAATTTTTCAGGGTTTGGAGATCCCTTACCGCATCGTCGATACCTGCACCGGCGATCTCGGAGCCCCGGCCTATAGAAAATTCGATATCGAAGCGTGGATGCCCGGCCGGGGAGATGGCGGAGAATGGGGCGAGGTGACGAGCACCAGCAACTGCACCGACTATCAGAGCAGGCGTCTCGGTGTCAGAATGAAAACCGAAAGCGGTAACCGCTACCTCCACATGCTCAACGGTACAGCGATAGCCGTAAGCAGGGGTATTATTGCCATCCTGGAAAATTTTCAACAAAAAGACGGGTCGGTACGGATTCCTGAAAAGCTGGTCCCTTACACCGGATTTTCGGAGATCAAGGCTCGCGAAGCATCCAATCGGTCAAATTTTTTGATATAAAGATGGAGGGGCGTTTCCACAGGGAGACAGCCCCTCTTCATATTTTGCTATATTTGTCCCCATGAAAAAATACGCTTTTTTATTTCTCTCCCTCTGCATATCTGTTTTACCTGTGGCGGGCGAGCACAGCATAACGCCCCCAGAGTCTAAATAGACAGGATCGAGGAGCACAAGCTGTCACCGTACGGGCAAAGACGGTAAAAGAGGACACCATCGATGGTATTACCGCTCCCTGGTACCTTATCGCGGAATAGGACGGCTATAGAAAGTGAAAGCGGCGGAAGCGCCTGGGCTTGAATATTCTGAGGCTATGCAGAGGAGTTTGGCAAGGAGAAATACGAGTACTATACGCAAATTCGGGACAAAACCCTTCCGGATACCCTACGCGCCAGCGGGCTCTTCGATCGGGCCGATCAAGGGGAATGAATGGGGCTTATCTACGGAGAAGCGCTACGCGGTATAAAGAAGAAGCTGCCTCTTTGAGGCAGCTTCTTCTTGGTCGACCGAAAGACTTAGCCGCACATTTTTCTGAGAATTCCAAGATAGTGAGACTGGAAACCAGCCAGAGAGTATTGGGGATCTTTTGTAAGCGCGGCCCTTGTTTTTTCTTCAAGCTCCGCCTCGCAACTTTTGCAGATCGCCTTATCGGTAACATAGATAAAGTTTCTCCCCGGCATGGCATTTGGTACAGCCTTTTTGCAGACATCACATACGATAGAAATCATATTCTCCACTCCTTGTCTGAGGTTTAGCGGACATCTTTTGTAAATAGTACTGAACCTATGCGCCTCTGTCGAGTAGAAAAAAAAAAGAAAAGAGCGTTATAATAGAAGCCATCATTACTGATTCAAGGACTAAAAAGATGAAATACTCAGCGCTTCTTACCGACCTGTATGAACTGACCATGATGCAAGGCTATTATCTGCTTGGAAACAACCCTCAGGTCTCTTTCGACATGTTTTTTCGCCGCAATCCCTTCTCCGGCGGTTATTCTATTTTTGCGGGTCTTGGAGATCTGATCGACACCCTCGAACACTTCTCCTTCGACCAAGAGGCAATCGACTATCTTGACTCTCTGGGAATCTTTAAGAAAGATTTCCTTGATTACTTATCCAATTTCCACTTTAGCGGGAACCTTTATGCAATGGATGAAGGGACGGTTATCTTTCCCGGAGAACCGATAGTAAGGGTCGAAGCAAATCTCATCGAAGCACAACTTATTGAGAGCATTCTCCTCAATATCCTCAACTTTCAGACCCTAATCGCAACAAAAACGGCAAGAGTCTACAATGCCTCCAGGGGAGGGCTTATCCTGGAGTTCGGGCTCAGACGTGCCCAGGGCTGGGACGGGGCCGTTTCGGCAAGCAGAGCCGCTTATATCGGTGGTGCGGCCGCCACAAGCAATACCCTGGCAGGGAAGCTTTTCAATATTCCCGTAAAAGGGACCATGGCCCACTCCTGGGTAATGGCATTTCCAAACGAGCTGGAATCCTTCCGCAGCTTTGCAGAAATCTATCCGGACAACGCAATACTTCTTATCGATACCTATGATGCCCTTGGAAGTGGCATCGAAAACGCCGTTATCGTTGGAAAGGAAATGAAGAAAAAGGGGAAATCAATCGGAGTCAGGCTTGACAGCGGAGACCTCTCCTATTTGAGCCAGAAGGTGCGAAAACGACTCGACAAAGAGGGCCTTGAAGATTGTACCATCACCGTTTCAAACGATTTGACAGAAGAAATCATTCACCAGCTTATGTCCGATGGTGCGCCGATCGATTCATGGGGTGTCGGCACCCATCTGGTTACCGGAGGCTCGGAAGCAAGCCTTGCCGGCGTGTATAAACTTGGTGCGAAAGAGGTTGACGGCAAGATGGTACCGACGATAAAGCTATCAAACAACGCCGAAAAAACCACGAATCCCGGTATTAAGCAGGTTTGGCGATTTTTTGATGCGGACAACATGGCGATTGCCGATCTCATCGCCCTTGAAGAAGAACAGATTGCTCCGGGAAAGGCGTATCGCTTCTACCATCCTATGTATGAAAATGCCCACTTCATTCTGGATTCCTACGATACCATCAAGCCGCTACTCAAAAAAAAGATCGAAAAGGGCAAGGTTATCGCTCCCAAGGAAGGGTTGCCGGAAATACAGCAAAGGGTAAAAGATGGGCTCTCAAAATTCGATAGAACCTATAAGCGTATCATTAACCCCCACATCTATAAGGTATCGCTGACATCTGCCTTGAAAAAGCTCAAACTTCATATGATAGAAGAGAGTGAAGAGTGGACGCCGGAAAACGGAAAATAAAGACGAACGCCGTCCCCTGGATCGTTGCGGAGATTGGTTCGGCCCACCATGGTGATATGGTAAAAGCGGACGAGCTTATCGCCGCGGCGGCAGAATCTGGAGCCGATTGTGCAAAGTTCCAACTCATCATTGCCGATGAGATTCTTCATCCCGACAGTGGATCCATCATCCTACCCGGGGGGGCGACACCGATCTTTCAGCGGTTTCAGGCACTTGAACGCCCCTCCGAGTTCTACAGGGAGCTATCAGAACGCTGTACCAAATACGGGGTCGAGTTTCTTTGCTCTCCATTCGGCGTGCAAAGTGCCGCAATCCTACGGGAGATCGGCGTACGGGCGGTAAAGGTAGCATCTCCGGAGCTCAACCATGTTCCGCTTCTGAGGGCTCTTGCCGGTATTCCAAGGATACTTTCCACGGGGGTCTCAACCCTGTCGGATATCGAAGCCGCCCTCGATGTCTGCGGGACCGAAGAGACGGTGCTCTTGCACTGTGTCACGAGTTATCCGGCCGATCCCGCCGAGTATAATCTTTCGATCATTCCCCACCTATCCTCTCTTTTCGGCGTTCCCGTGGGGGTTTCCGATCATTCCACAGATCCCATCCTTATCCCCGTTATCGCCACAGCCCTCGGGGCAGTGGTCATAGAGAAACACTTTACCCTGGACAAGAAGGGAAAGGGACTCGACGATCCGATAGCCCTTAGCCCTGCGGAGTTTCAGGCCATGGTATTACAGGTCAGAAAGGCGCGGAGCATGGAGCCACAGAAGATTCTGCAGACACTTTCCAACCAATACGGCAAAGAAACGGTCGAAGCAATACTGGGAGACGGGAGGAAAGTGCTGAGCAGATCAGAAAAGAGGTACTATACCACGACGAATCGTTCGATTATGGCAATTAAAAACATTGAAGAGAGGGAAGCTTTTACGACGGAAAATATTGCGCTTCTTCGCAGCGAAACCAACATGAGGCCTGGACTTCCGGGACAATTCTGGGACCTTGTTTTGGGAAGAAGGGCCGTATGTCCGATAAGAAACGGAGAAGGCATCACCTGGCGCCACTTCAGTGGGCAAGGAGCCCCAGATCGAGCATCATTGATACCAACTTCTCTTTCGTAATCGGTTTCTGGATATAGCCTTCACACTGACTTCGAAAGGCGGTCATGACATTCACGGCATCACCTAAAGCGGTAGTCATAATCACCTTTGCACCGTCCAGTCCCAAAATGCCGCGTTCCTCTTCTATCCTTCGGACCTCCCGCAGCACGGTCTGCCCGTCCAGCTTCGGAAGCATGATATCAAGGCAGATGAGATCATAGGGAGTTTTATCCTCAAGGCTGATTCTGAAGGCTTGAAGGGCCTCCTCTCCATCAACCACCGAATCATAGTCGCCGAACTCTTTCAGCAGGTTTTCCATCAACTTCCTACTTGCAAAATCATCTTCGACAATCAAAATTTTCATGATCACTCTCCAGTTTCATGAGCATATACCGAAACGACAAGAAGTGTTCCCTCGGCACTAAAATAGTAATCGGAATACCTTTCACAGTGGTCTACTTCCGACCGTTCGAAAAGCACTTCGGGAAATGAAAGATTTATCTTCGTTTCTTCGCCGAAAAGTATCTGAAGAAAATTACCGGCAAGGACATTCAATAACTCAAGAAGGCAGTCGTCGATCTGGGCAGTAGTTAAACCTTCCCATGAAGCGGCATGAACATTCTCAACGATTTGTCGTTTCAACTCCAGAGGAAGCATTAATATCATTCCACCGGAGATCGGAGCAACAAAGGAAATATAGAGAAGCTGGCCGTCCTCAAGCGCACCGCTATCGAAAACCGGCTGAACATCGAGAAAACTCATATCGGCAAACGTCAGTGCAATGGCATCAATAAGGGCTTTCTCAATACGATCTGAAGTACAGAGTGTTTCCATGCCTACTCCCCTTCCAAAACTTCGGCAATCTTGGCAGGTGAGAGTGGTTTTCGTATGATGGCGAGGACTTGATCTTCCCCCAACTCTTTTTCCATCTGCTCATTGCCCATACTCGATAGTACGATAACAGGAATTGAAGCAGTACGTTCTCTCATGTTCAACTTCCGAACAAAAGTCTTTCCGTCCATTTTCGGCATACGAAGATCCGTCACAATAAGATCAACAAGCCGGTCGTTCAAAAACGTCATTGCATTCAGTCCGTCTTCTGCTTCGTGAAAAATAATATCCTGAAACCCCGCCATCATAAAACAACGCTTTGTTATCATTCTAGAAGTAGCAGAATCGTCTACAATAAGAATGCTTTTCAACTGCATCTTTTCACACTCCCCTCGGTACGAAAACTATAAACTCCATACTGACTTCGCATTAGAAATAGTAACCTCTCCCGTCTTAACTTCGATCCGAACAGTCCGGCTGATCGTACCGCCTACATCCTCGCGAAGCACGCCGAGCCCAACTTTCCAGAGAAAACGTTTAATGGCTATCATATTTCTTCGACCGATATCAAACTGTCGATTTTCATCCATAATGCTGGCACCACCTGCCAACTTTATCTTGAGCTTTCGCCTGTTTGCGCCCTGTTTTTCCAAGGCTTGAAGAAAAATCGGCAAGCCGCTATCTGCAAAATATCCCGGCCGCTTTTTGGCCTTATCGAGATTAACCTTTGCCTCGGGTAGAGCTATGTGGATCAAACCGGCGACATGTCGTTCCTGATCATAGGCGATGACAGCCACACAGGAACCAAGGGCATAGGTTTTAATCTCATCTTCGAGACGAGCACTAACCCCAAATTCTCCGATGCCCACATCCAACCTCATCTATCGAGCTCCTTCAAAATGGAGACCAAGGCCTTCGGAATTTCTTCAAGAGAAACCAGTTTTTCAGCTCCACCGTTTTCCCACGCCTCTTTCGGCATGCCGAACACCACACTGCTTTTTTCATCTTGTGCAATGGTACGAGCCCCGTTATTTTTCATCCGAAGCAGTCCATCCGCCCCATCTCTCCCCATTCCGGTCAGAAGAGCACCCACTGCATTGGGTCCTACATTTTCGGCAACGGAATCAAACAACACATCAACAGAGGGGCAATGCCCGTTTACCTTGCTTCCCTCTTTAATCCTAACGATATAGCGGCCGCCGGACCGGACTATCTCCATATGATAGCCGCCGGGAGCGACAAGAACCCTTCCGCGAAGTACTCTATCGCCATTTTCAGCCTCTTTTACCTCAACATCCGTAATCTCGTTGAGTTTATCGGCAAACATCTTTGTGAATTTCGGAGGCATATGCTGAACGATCACCGTTCCAGGCATATCGGAAGGAAAAGCCTCAACAATCTGACGAAGGGCTACGGTTCCTCCGGTAGAGGCCCCGATAGCGACAACCTTATCTGTCGAACCACTTAAAACCCCGCTTACCTGTTTTCGTAGCCGTTTAGCGTGGAAACGGCCCTTAAATCGACTTACATCGACAACCGAGGCAGCCTTGATCTTTTCGATAAGTTCACCCAGCATATCCTCCAGATTATTTCCAAAACTGGAAGAGGGTTTTAAAACAAAATCGACAGCTCCGTTTTCCAGAGCGTCTAAGGTCACCCGTGCGCCGGGAGCTGTCATGGCCGATACCATAACAACCGGAATCGGATATTGCGGCATCAGGCGCTTGAGAAACTCTACGCCGTCCATCCTCGGCATTTCCACATCGAGGGTAACGACATGAGGCTTTAAGAGCACGATTTTATCCCGAGCGACATACACATCGGGAGCAACGCCGACTACCTCGATGGAAGGGTCCTGAGAAAGTCCCTTCGACAAGATCGATCGGACAAGAGCCGAATCATCAACAATCAGGACACGAATCTTATGCTGCACCATCACACCGCTCCTTTCCGGTACGTAGCCGGCCGGATATACCGAAACGAAGGGTGACTTCGCCCCAAAGTTTCCGAATGCCCGATAAAGAGAAAACCATCCGGCTCCAAAAAATGCTGAAATTTCGCTATCAACCTATCCTTTGTGGGAGGATCAAAATAGATCATTACATTACGGCAAAAAATAACGTGAAAAGCGTTCCGAAACGGGAAATGCTCGTTATTAAAATTGAATCGTTTAAAAAGTATCAGTTTCTTCAGCACATCCTTAACCTGATAACGATCCATCCCCAGCTTCGTGAAGTATTTTTGCAAAAAGAGCTGTGGAACATCTTTCAGCCGCTCAAAGGGGTACGATCCCAAAAGTGCCGCATTCAAGGCGGTAGAAGAAACATCGGTAGCAAGAATAGGAGCACCCGCAGAAAAATAGTCGAACCCGTAGGTTTCGGCAAGCAGCATGGCAAGGGTATAAGCCTCTTCTCCCGAAGCACATCCTGCACTCCATATTCGAAGATCCCGATTTCCTTTCTTCGCCATAATCTCGTTTAGCCAGGGAACAACGGTTTCACAAAAAAAATCAAAATGGTCGTTTTCCCGAAAAAAATAGGTGTGGTTCGTCGATATTCTGTCGATAAGTTCGCTGATATTCCTTCCGCTGGTATCCGACTCGAGAGCATGAAAATACTCCTCAAATGATGAGAATCCGAGCCTTCTGATTACCTTGTTCAGCCTTCCCCGAACCAGCATCTTTTTTTTATCGGTGAGATGTATTCCCACCGTACGATAAATGAGATCCGCGAGAGTCCGAAACTCTTTTTCACTTATCTCTATCAGCCCATCCACAATCCGCTCCGGCTATTGAAGTGTAGTACCGAGTAATGCCCCGGTATCAACAATAAGACTTACCTTTCCATCACTCATTATGCTACATCCGGAAACGGCCCGCAAATTTCCAAGATAGGAAGGGAGAGCTTTGATAACCATTTGGCGATATCCCACGATTTCATCCGCAAGCAGGGCCGCCGTATGATTGCCGGAGCGGACCACAATAACAATTCCCTCTTCAGCTTTCTCTTTGCCCTCTGTTACGGCAAAAAACTCTTTCATTTTTATCAGAGGGAGCACCTGACCGCGTAAGGTAATAATTTGACGATGTTCTTCCGTTTCGGTCAATTCAGAACCGACCGCCTTATAAAACTGAATGACATCGGTGATGGGTATGGCATAGAGCTGTCGCCCGACGGTAAAATTAATTGCATCGATAATCGCCAGCGTGAGAGGAATTTTTAGGGTAAAGGTAGTACCCTTCTCCTCCTGGCTCTCGATATCGATTTTACCTCGAAGTTTCTCCAGATTCTTCTTGACGACATCCATGCCGACACCCCGGCCGGATATTTCCGATACCTGTTCGGCAGTGGAAAACCCAGGTTCGAAAATCAACTGGAACACTTCCTTATCGGAAAGCACCTGATCATCTTGTACAAGACCCCGTTCCATTGCCCGCTCGAGAATCCGCTTTTTATTAAGCCCTCCACCGTCATCGGCAATGGTGACCCATATCTCGTTTCCCTCATAGCGAGCCCGCAGTTCGATTGTCCCATCTTCGGCCTTTCCGGCCTTCTTTCGGCTCTCGGGGTCCTCAATTCCGTGATCAATGGCATTTCGAATAATATGAACCAAAGGATCTGAGATCTCTTCCATAACATTACGGTCCATCTCGGTCTCTTCGCCGCTGACCACCAAAGAAATCTCTTTATTAAACTTCTTTGAAAGATCCCGAACCAGTCGCCGCATTTTATTGAACAAACCATCCATCGGGATCATCCTGATCGTCATGGTAATTTCCTGCAGCTCACGGCTTATTTTCGAAAGATAGGCCGCAGATCGGTCGAAATTGGGATGATCGAACTCCTCCAGCTCGGGACTATTAAGCACCATGGCCTCGGCGGTGATCAACTCACCCATCAAATCAAAAAGGGTATCAAGACGTTCGGTATCAACCCGAATATCCTTCCGCTTGAGGCGGTAGTTGGCAAACTGATCATTTTTTCCTGCGGGCTTGCCCTGGCTTTCCAGCGCCTTTTCAACCGCCTTTGGTTCTGCCTTTCCCTGCTTTACAAGGATTTCACCCAATCGCATCTGCTGAAGTTCGAGTGCTTCATCTACCGACTCTCGCGAGGCTACTCCCATCTCAACTAAGAGATCCCCCAGCGGTTGATAGTCTCCGGCATTTTTGCTGTTCATTGCCTTCTCAGCAATGATATGATGCTCAGTATCTACGCCGGGCTTCAAATCGCCACTTTGGATCTGCTTCAGACTGGTTCGAAGATTATCGATACCTTCAAGAAGCAGGTTAACAACCTTCGAATCGACCTTTCGATCCCCCTTACGCAAGGCATCAAGAACCCCCTCAATGGCCATACACATGCCCTCGACGGTACCGAACCAGAAAAAACCGGCATTCCCTTTGATTGTATGAACGACGCGAAAGGCTTCTTCGATATTGGCCTTCGTCTCTTTACCCCGTTCCAACGAAAGAGCGGCATTTTCCGCTGTATCGAGTAAATCGGAAGATTCTTCCACAAATTTCTGCACCATCTCCGGAGTGATCAGTCCGTCGGCATAGGGATCATACGCAGGAGCCTTGTGCTCTACTATCTTCCGCTCTTTTTCAGGAGAGGGAGCCGGTGCCCGAGAGGCGGCGGTATCGGAATGGCCATTCGTTTTCAAAATCGCATCAAGCTTATCGATGATATCGTCAATATCGGCGCCACTTTCGTAAACGGTCCCGCCCTTGTCGGAATGGAAACCGGCAGCCTGGAGCTCAAGACTTCCAATGAGGCCATTAAGACGGTCGCTGCCTTGGAGTAAGATATCGATACAATCAGAATCAACGGTGATTGTCCCGACACGAAGCTCGTCCAAAAGATTTTCCAGGCGGTGGCTTAATTGCTTTATCTTTTTCAAACCGATAAAGCCGGAAACCCCCTTGATGGTATGCATCGATCGAAAAATGGCATGAACGAGATCTTCGCTCCATTCCCTCTCGAGGGTAAGGATATCTTCTTCGATGGTATCCAGATGCTCTCTGGCTTCCTGGAGGAAGGAAAAAAGGATGTCCGGATCGTCGACAACAATGCCGTTTTCTCCCGAAACGGCCTCTTCAGCCTCGCCTACCGGAGGCGCCTCCTCCAGCTCCCTGACACGGGAAAGATAGGAGGCAATAAGCGTCTCCCCTTTGTCCTCCTGCCCCAAGAGAATACGATTCATTACCTCGGCAATCTCATGGAACAACGATGCAGAGGGCCCCTCATGTTCACGCTCCTCAAGCTCCAAAGTCTGAGCAGCCTCTTTTGCCACCAAGGCCGTTACCAAATCACCTTCAGAGAAGCCTTCAAGCTGTTTAATAAGATCATCTAAACGGCGCATAGTAAATCAACCGGTCAACATGGAAACCAACTTCACAAGTGAAGTTGCCTCAAAAGGTTTGACGATCCAACCCCGAACGCCCAACTCTTTTCCCCGTTGCTTTTTATCACTCCCGCTTTCCGTTGTAAGAAACACCACGGGAACGGTAGCTCCGCTATCTCTGTTTTTCAAACGTTCAGCAAACTGAAACCCGTCCATAACAGGCATATTAACATCAACAAGGAAAAAATCGATATGTCGACCATCAGATATATCAAGAGCCTCTTTTCCGTTTGCGGCGTCCACCACCTCGTAGCCTTCGGGCTCAAGGGCCTTGTGTACCAACTTCCGAATAGTCGGAGAATCATCAACGCAGAGTACTGTTTTCTTTTCCATGCCAATCATCCTTCCCTCAAGAAAAGAGAGTAATATCCCCTTCCTCTTCCTTTTTTTCACTATCCTGAAACGATTCATCGAGATGCAGCCCAAAGGCGTTCCACTCGGCTCTTGTGGTAAAGCGTTTTGAAAGACGACCTTCCAGCGCTTTTTGCATCGATGAATCGGCATCTTCGATCCCCACGGGAGAATCATGGCGAAGCTCCTGAAGGAATTCAATCATATGCTCGAGAATCTGCCGTACACTATCCTGGCTCTGCAGACTGGCGGAAATTCGATCCAAGCCCTCCTGTACCGAGCTACTTGTCGAAGTAGTTGCTTCAACTCCTTTCCTCAGCCGTTCAATATGGGGAGAAAGAATATCAGCCCTGCGTTCTTGTTCCCGCTGCCCTCGCTCAAGGCGGACAATGGCCCCTTCTATCCGTTCACGCTGCTGTCCGAAGGATTCTCTAACCTTTTCATCGGCAAGCTCCAAGGTTGATCCGATCGATTGAGCAACGTTCCGAGAAGCATCCGCCAGCTTGTGGACTTCTCCTGCAATAACAGCAAACCCTTTACCGACCCCCCCGGCCCGGGCCGCTTCGATTGATGCATTTATGGCGAGGATTCCCGTTTGTTCGGCCAATTCCGATATGGTCGCTATATATCCTCCTACCGATTCCACCGCGGAAGAGACGACATCCATATCGGATTGCTGTCGGTTCTGTATTTCCTGAAAACGTTCGACAACAAGTTTTGTTTCCGATACGCTGTTTCTCAGCGTTCGAATTTCTTCCATCAAACTGGATTCACCAAAGGTGAGGCTCTCCAATTGCTCACGAATCTGTTTTCCGAGAAGGTTGCTTTTTTCAGCCAGCGCATATATCTGTTCGGTAAGCTCGAGGGTTGAGGTCTCGGTCATTTCAACGATGACATCGGCAAGACGTTTTTCCATGGGAACGGCAGTGACAAATTCCGAAAGAACGGCTTTATACGCACGTAATTGCTCCTCAAGATCAAGCAGCCGCCCTTCAAGCTCTTCATTCTCGTGCTCTTCATATACGGGCTCTTCAGCAAGGAGTTCTTCATCGGTCTCGACGGTAATGGCAGCCTCTGCTTCGCCCTCCGTTTCATCACTTGGCAAAAATTTGGCATCCGCCTTTTTTCGTTCTCCGACGAACACCAGAAAAACTGCAAGAGCAGAACCGAGCACCGGGAGATAGGGGGCCCAGAAGCTATCCACAAAAAGCGGCACAAGAGTAAGGACAACTATCCCGAGGAGGAGTCGCATACAAGCGCCGAATCTATGATTTTTACATGCACCGTTGCCTGACATCGTATACTTATTATTGACTACTAAGGTTGCAATTGCAAGCAAGAGGAAGGCTTTTTCTATTCGAGGGAAATGATGGAAAAGAATGACTCAAACCCGAGGAGGTGCATAACTGAGCTAACCTTTTCGGTGGGATTTGCAAGGAGAAGCACCACACCTGACGCCCGTGCCATTGTCAAAATGGACATCATGATGCCGATCCCGGCAGAAGATGCATAGGTAAGTCTGTGCAGATCAATAACCAATTCTCCACGCTCTTCTTCAAGGCATACATCGATAAGTTTCTTTGCCGCCCCTAGAAAAAGGGTGGAATTCTCTCCGTCCAGCGCCCCTGAAACGCGAGCGACAACCGCCTGAGGTCGAATCTCGCTTACTGAAGATTCAAGAACCGCTCGATTTTGAGAAGAGGTAAACTCACGATCAATTATTTCCAGGTTTTTTTTGTTCTCCTGCATCTGTGTCGCTTCCTTCATGTTCGGGTCTAATGTAATATCCTTTACGCTCCTCTATCAGGTCGCGAAACCGATCTATGCGCTCAAGGATTTCCGCCGTTATCACAGTCTTGCCGGGAAGAAAAAGGACACCGTCTTTAAGAAAGATATCACTCATCAACTCCATTCCCGGCTTCAGATCTTTCAGTGGGACACTGGAACTGTTTGTTTCACCACTCTCCCTAAGCAATTGGTGAAAACGTGTGACCACCAATGGATCGTATAGTTGTTCACTATGTTGGAGTAAGAAGGCAAGAGCGTCCTGCACACTCTTCCCGTCCCTGTGTATCATCCAGTCATATTCGGCCAAAACCTTAAGGATTCTTGACGACAAAGGGATGGCCTCGCCTGCAAGGCCGTCGGGCCGCCCCGATCCGTCGAAATGTTCGCGATGGTGGCGGATGATCGTCCCGATATCCTTCATCCCCATGCCTTGTGAAATCAGGTTCTCCCCGATCTCGGCATAATGTTCCTGAGCCACCGGCTCATCTCCGGTATCCTGCCGCCCTACCTTGCCGATCTCATGAAAATAGGCAGCCATCATCAAATTGCGGACATCCTCCCCCTGGAGTTTCATTAAAGGGATCATTTGCTCGCATAAAAGAGCCACACGACGGGCATGGTTGCCAATATCCCGCTGAAACAGGTGGATCATGCTGCTCAAAAGATTTGCAGACTTTCGAAAGCCTCCTACTGCCCGGTCCCTGGAGTCTTTTAGGAGTTCAAGTGTTTTCTGGAGTTCGGAAGTCCGCCGTTGGACCAAGGCCTCAAGTTTGTTGTTCATCTGTTCAAGTTCATGATTTTTTTTCTTGAGTTCTTCTTCCAGGCGATTATGGTCACGCAAAAGCTTCCCGTGTTCAAGAGCCCTGCGCACAATAACGAGTAGCTCCTCATCGTCCCAGGGTTTCTGGATAAATCGGTATACCTCTCCCCTATTTATTGCCGAAGTGAGCACCTCCGGATCTGAGTAGCCGGTAATAATAATCCTGACCGTAAATGGATAGCGTTCCTTTACAAAAGCAAGAAAAGCATGACCGGAGACCTTGGGCATACGCTCGTCACAGATAATGAGATCGATAGGTTGTTTTTTTAAAATCTCTTCAGCCTCGTAGGGATCGGTCGTGGTTATGCATTCCACCATGGAGAGGTTGCGAAAAAGGCGTTTCAGAGCCTTAAGAATATTTTCTTCATCATCTACCGCAATAATGGTAAAGCGTTCTTCCATAATGACCTCTCTCAAGTCTACACGAGAGCAACAAGAAAGAAAAGAGAAAAAAAATCCCACCGAACCACGGTGGGATAACAAAAATGGGCGACACAGGAGTTGAACCTGTGACCTCATGCGTGTCGAGCATGCGCTCTAACCAACTGAGCTAGCCGCCCTCGGCTGGCAGGAATATACCATATTACTGGAGGCTCATCAATACCCTTTCAAGAACTTTTGCCCGATCAAGGGGTTTCACAATATAGTTCTTGGCACCAAGCATGAGCGCCTTCTTTACAAGATCCTGCTTACCAAGAGCACTAATCATAATAACCCGTGCTTCTTTGTCGAACTCAATGATCTTTTCTAAAGAGGTAACCCCATCCATCTTCGGCATGGTAATATCCATGGTGACAAGATCGATATTCGGATAAAGCTCTTTATATTTTTCGAGCCCCTCTTCTCCGTCGGAGGCTGTTCCTGCAATCTCAAACCCTTCCGAGGTAAGAATCTGCGAAATTTGTTTACTGACAAACATCGAATCATCGACAATTAATACACGGTAGGGGGTTCCATCGGGCTTTAGTCCATCAGGTTTGCGTTCATTTATGCTGGGAAAATCCATTTTTGTTTTCATTGGACCGCATCCTCCTATGCTCGTTCACGGATCGCAACATTAATCTCAATCTTTCCCTGCTCAAGCTGAACGGGAACAATAAGGGCTTCAACCTCGGTATCGGTCACTTCCATATTTTCTCCCGTAATAAGAGCAGGCGGCGTCAAATCAAACTTAAAACCGAGTTCATGAAGTTTTGTTACCGCCTGAGCCGTTATCATGTTGGCCAATTCGGTAATTGTGGCTTTCACAAGCTCATCAAGGGAAGTAAGCGATTCCCCATTCATTGCGGAAGCGACTCCCAAAGCCGTGTCTTTTGTCATATCGAAAAGAACCCGGCCTTCCACATCTCCGGCAAGCCCGACTATAGCTGCAACACCAAGTACCGGTTGGGAACTGGATTTAAGGAAAAGCTCTCCTCTCTCAACATTAGACCCTACGACCTCTTTCAATACATTGAAAGCGGACTCGACAAAGGGATTAATATACTCGACTCTCATCGGCTGCTCCTTTTCTATCTTTTTTTGCGGTAAGCAGTCAGCCCGGCCTGCTCAACAGTTTCCCATCCGGGATCTGATATTACCTCATTTTTACCAAGAACAAGTAATCCGCCTGTTCTTATCTTTTCCGTGAAAATTCGTATTAATTTGTCCTGATCCTGTCTGCTAAAAAAAGAACCAAGGTCACGAGCAACGATCAAATCGACCTCAGGAAACGGATTACCATGCAAAATATCATGGTATTCAAAAAGAATAAGATCCTTCAATTCCGGTCCAAAGCTGAGACCATTTTTGCCCTCCACAACATAGGGAAGCAGGTAGCTGGGTACATGTTCTTTTTGGAAAACTAAATTCGGAGCCGTCGATATCGACAGGAGATCCTTGTCATGGGCCCAAATCTTCACGGCTTTATCGGTAAACACCTCTTTGAGAATCGCAGCAAGCGAATAGGTTTCATAGCCTCTCCCACAACCTGGATTCCAGACCGCGATCTGCCCACGATCGGTTTTCAAGCTACGAAAAAGGGCAGCATATGCGTCTTTAAGCGATGCAGGGAAGAAATGGCCTGAAGCATCGGAATAGAAAGGCAAAAGAAAAGCATCCGCATCTTCCACATTCTGAAGCTGTACTGCCTCAACCGCTTCCCCTCTTTCTTGTTTCCACTGCTCAAAACGGTGTTCGGTCCAGGCAATATTAAGGGGTGAAACAACAAAATGACGAAATGTATTCAAGGTTTCAACAACAAAAGAGAAATCGACTTTTGCTTCGGAAGCCACAGGCTCGGCATCAAGATTTTTATCTTCCGAATAGGCCTCTTCTTCCACCGGCGCAACGGCGGCAAGCGGTCGAGGCCCGCGAGAAGGAGCTTCCCCTTTTTGTCCAAGGATCCTTTCGACATCAAGAATGAGATAGAGTCGATCATCGTTTTCAACGACTCCCTTGATGAACTTGATATTGATATCACCGAAAATGGGGTGCGGAGGCTGTATAGTCTCCGAGTTGATACCCACGACCTTGTCGATGGAATCGACAATAACGCCAATCAACATCTCGTCCAAACGAAGGATAATCATATCCTCCATAACCCCCTCGGCAACCTTCGGAGCTGGCAGATTAAACATAACCCGCAAGTCTATTACCGAAATAATATCACCACGAAGATTGTAGACACCGCGGACATAAGATGCCGAGTTAGGTACGAAGGTGAAACGGTTTGCTTTCGAAATCTCCTTCACCTTCATGATATCGATACCGTATTCTTTACCGGCAAGAGAAAATGTGACCATCTTAAAGTCAATATTCTCGATGCGCGAGGCCTCTTCCTCTTTAATATTTTGTCGAATGGTACTCATCCCAACTCCCCTCTTTTTTCACTCATCCGATGGTAGCAGACCTTCGGCGACGGTTCTCAAGCTCCTGACGCATTCCGAGATCAAGCAACTGGCTAACATCAATAATCAGGGCGACGGTTCCGTCTCCCAGAATGGTAGCACCGGCAATACCCGGGGCGTTGGTATATTTATCACGAAGCGGTTTGATAACCACATCCTCTTCTCCGATCAGCGAATCAACCACTAACCCCATCTTTTTATCTCCGGTTCCCACGATAACCACAAAATGATGGTCCTGATCCTCTCGTGTGGGGATACCGAAAAGGCGGTTAAGGCGGATAAGACTTACCACATCATCCCGGACATTAAAGACCTCGTAATTATCAATCATACGAATCTCTTTGGGTTTGATGCGGTGACTATCGATAACCGATGTAATAGGTATGGCGTAGACTTCGCTGCCGACACGGATCAAAAGTCCCTGAATAATGGCAAGGGTCAGCGGGATTTTAATGGTAATTTTACTCCCCTTGCCGTGCTCGGACCAGACACTGACGTTTCCGTTCAACTTTTCGATCTGCTTCCGCACCACATCAAGGCCCACACCGCGGCCGGAGATATTGGTTACCTTCTTTGCCGTAGAGAAACCAGGCTCGAAAATCAAGTTGAAAGCCTCAATATCGGAAAGCTTCTTATTCGGGTGGATCAACCCCCGTTCAATGGCCTTGCCTCGAACGGCGTCGACATCAATCCCCTTACCATCATCGATGATCTCGATGATGATCATATTTCCTTCATTACTTGCCTTGAGCCTAACAAGCCCCTCTTTCTCTTTCCCCGCACGCTCCCTCTCTTCCGGGGTTTCCACTCCATGATCCACAGAATTGCGGACACAGTGGATAAGAGGATCAAGAAGGTCCTCGATTACCGACTTGTCAAGCTCCGTATCTTCTCCCTCGATCTCGAGCTTGACCTTTTTCGAAAGCTCACGGGAAACATCCCGAACCAGCCGCGGAAAGCGGTTAAAGATCTGGCTGATGGGAACCATCCGGATCTGCATGACCCCTTCCTGGAGCTCACTGGTCGTACGGGAAAGGTTCTGGGCCGTACTCCTGAATTTGGCTACACTGCCCTTCAAAGAGCCTTCCAGCGGATCAAGAAGGGAATAAAGATGACCGAAACGGTCGAGAAGCTCCGCTTTGATCTGTTTTACCGCCGTACCCGATTGAATCTCCTCCAGGTAGTCCGGCAAAGAATCAAAAAGTTCTTTTAGGGTTTCGCGGTACTGTTTTTCAATAGTGGAGAGGGAAAGTTGAGCCTCCCCAAACTGCACGCTGATCTGATTAAAGGTGGCCTTGGTAATAACCGCCTCACTGACAAGATTCAACAAATTATCGATCCGCCGGGAATCCACACGAAGAACGGAACCGGTAGATTGCTTCCGTATCTCTTGTTCACGCTTCTTCGAGCGAGGCTCGGCCTCTTTCTCTTCACTCTTTTCAGGCTGAAGGTCTTCTCCCTCGCCTGCATCGACCTCAGGTTCTTTCTCAGGCCCCTTATCGGCATCTGACGGCGAAAGAAGATGTTCCTCCACTTTCTGTTGCGAAAGGGTGGAAGTAAGCTCCTCAAGCGGAATCACCTGAGAATCGACGACAACATCGGCAACCTCGGTATGTTTCAAAACAGCATCCCGCGATTCTTCGGTCGCAAGATAGTATCGCACCTCGGGATAAAACTCATCCTCATACAACTCTTCAAATTCGGGGATGGTCTTAAGAACGGTACCGAGACCTTTCAATGCAGCGAAAATCTGCACCCCCCCGACGGTATTCATCGGATGATCGGGGTTAAAATGAACGACGATCTCATACACATTTTCCTGCAGCTCCGCAGCTTCCTGTAATTCCAGGATATCATACTCGGAAAGCCCTTCACTGGCGGAGTCCGCCTTAGCAGACTGCACTTCGGCCTTCGGAGGAGGCGCAGCCTTCTTTTTTGCAGGAGCCTTACCGCCATTTCCGGGGAGGAGAGACTCCAGATGCTCCTTGATATCATCCACCGGCTCATCATAGACCGAACTATCAGCTCTCGCCGCGAGCATTGCCTTTATGATATCGATTGATTCGAGAAGCGTATCCACCACTCCGGTATCGACGCTTACCTCATCACTTCTGATACCATCGAGAACATCTTCCACAACATGGGTAAATTCGGCGAGCTCGGTCATCTGAACGGTTGCTGATCCACCCTTGAGCGTATGTGCCGCCCTGAATATCTCATCAACCGAATCACGATTTCCCGGATCATTCTCCAAAACAAGGATGTTCTGTTCGAGGGTATCAACCTGAAGATTTGCTTCCATAAAGAAATCTTTCAGGAGTTCTTCGTTATTTGGATCTAAGTAGTCGCTCATCTTGCATTAATGTTTATATAGAACAAGGTTTAAGTCAAGTGACAATTTCGGACGATACGTAATAGTGGAGAGATTAACCTTTCTTTTTTATTTTCTGTGATATACACTACTAAAGAAGAGACAGGTAGAAGAGGAGTATTTTCATGAGAATCATCCGCCCCAGGATTTTCACGCTGTGTATTCTTCTGATTCCCGCCATTTCCCTTTATGCGGCCGATCTGACGGTGCCTAAACTTGATTTACTTACCACAGGAAACTGGAATAAGGATACAAATCGGGTTGATCTGGTAACAACGGCGGAGACGAAAATAGCTATTTCGGGGGGGTATAAGTTTGGGGGAAGTCTTTCGCTGGGTTTCTTCTCCGAAGATCTCGGATACCTTGATCAGGATGCATCCGATGTCGTTGACGAAACGGCAACGCCACAAGAAGATGTAGACGGCCTGGCGAACTACCTCGATAACAATACCTATCTTCGGTTCCAGGGTGCAGAACTGACCTACCGGGAACTGTTCGGCAGCAGTAATAACGATCTAACCTTTTTTGTCGGGGAATCGGACAGCTTCGCTTCCGGGGATGTTTTCATGACGCGATTCGGAAGCGCCGATATTACAACCCGCTATAAGGGAAACAGATACTTTGAAAGCGGCTTTGACGGGATTCACACTGTCAACGGAACGGGACTTCGTATAGGAAGCTCTTGGGGAACGGACCGAAATCAAACCGATTTCTACTTTTACCAGGATGGTTATCTTGGAACGGGTATCTATTCTGCAGACGCCTGGACCGCCTTCAATCTGGAAACCATCAAATTCGAAACCTTTCTCGGAACAAGCTTTCCACAGAAAAGCGCCGGCATATATCGAGCGGGTTTCCTCTTCTACTATAATCCCGGTACGACCGGAGAGTTTCTGGCTGAGATCGGTATTCCGAAATGGACAGCAGGTGAGGCCTTTGAGATCGGAGATTTTTATTTCCTTTTCGAGCCGAGAATCCATATTGACCCGCTTACCGTCATTCTTACGCTTTTCTGGCAGCCTAATTACTACCTCCAGAGCGAAACAACCGAGGGTGAATCGGCCGACATTCATATCAATTTCCTCTTTGGAGATCCCTTACAATCGACAATTTCCGGTGGCCTGGAGACAAGCTTCATCGTAAATACAGACTATCAATCGACCGATGAGGACCAATTTGAAATCGTTACCTCTCCCTACATCTCGCTTGGATCTCCGGGAATTTCCTGGAATTTTGCTTGTGATGTAAACCTTTTGCCCTTTCATCTCGAGACTCTTGTGGAAGGAATCATCTATATCAAGGCGGCTTTCTGATGTTTCGACGATTTAGTATCACCCTTATACTTCTGGTATCGATCACCCTTTCCCTTCAGGCCCTTGAGCTGACGGGATTATTGCATTCGGGAAATCTTTCCTTCGACAAGTCGGCAAAAACAACCCAGAGCTCAATCTCCGGCAGTTCGTTTTTCTACGGGGCCTCCTTGTATGCAACGCAAAAGATTAACGATGCATTGTCCCTGGATGCCGGCCTCGTCTATGATCCCGTCCTCAGATACACAACCATTACCAGATTTCAATACGATCAGGACTATATAAGCCTTGGTGTCGGACCCTTTTTCGGAACGTTTAATACGACGGGAAAGATCCTGCAACCGGGGATCTCTACCGAAGTGAAGGCTCAGCTTCCGGGAATTTTGTACGCATCTCTCCGATCGGACAGCACCATTGGCGCACGATTTTCGGAAGACGGTGACTATTCTCAGGAATACAGCGCAATTTCTCTGGGCTATTATATTCCAAATGCGATTTGTTCCCTCAACCTTATCACAAAGGAATTTGCCCTCCGCAAAAGTTCCACCCTCGAAATTACCGACTCGTTTACAGAATACTCCTTCAAGGTTGATATCTTCCAGAAAAACGTACCCTATGGCGTTTTACTAAACTTTGCCTATCAGCAGCTAACCAGAAATTACGCCGATACATCGGCATCAAGCAGTACGGAAAACGTCCTGAACAGCATTGTCCTCGGTACAAAGTTTACGTTTCGGGCAACCGACGCGCTCACCCTTCTTGCGGAGCTTGAAAGCAGCGTCTATTCTTTCGGAAGTGAAGAAGATGAAGAACTCACCCTTCCCGATGGGCTTCCCGAGGCGTATCTTTTTCGTGCCGCCCTTGGAGCAACCTGGAGTTTTTGAAGTACAGAAGTACAAGACCAATAAGTATTTTCAAGATCCCTAAAGATCACTTAGCGATGCAGCAAGAACATTCATCAAATCATAAGCGGTAGTATCAACATTCCTGGTTTATCTGCTTCCAGTCTTCCCGATACTGCCCCTAAATCGTATTCCAAAACGATCTACACCGCCTTCTCCCCACAGTGCAGTCACTCGGTGGTTATAAGAGTACACATCCTGTGGGTGGGAGCAATCATGGGAATAAAAGAACGTAACAAAACGATAGGAATATCCCATTTCAAAATTGTAGTTGATAAATGTAGGATTATAGTTTAGAAAAAAGTCATAAATCGAGTTATCTGAAAATAAGCCTTTGTTCAGTAGCATTTGGACCGTCATTGCTCCCCCGACATAGAAACGTTCAAAAAACCAAAAGTATGGGCTAAGCTCTATATATGTCACCTCAAAATTATAGAGAGATAGATACTCACGGTCCTGGTCGGTTTCTATCTCGCCGAATTTTCCATTTGCCATTCCTGTCTCAAACTGGAACTCGAATCCTAACCATTGTGAGAAAATGGGAGATGCAAGAAGAACTATTAAGGCGATACATAATAATTTCTTCATACTGATGCTACCTCTTCCTATCCTTCTTTAAGCATCGATAATACCGTGAAATACTTCAAACAATGCCCGTAAAAAGAGGGATTTATGAGGCTTCTATCCTCATTTTACAAACGCACGGATAGCCAAGAGGCAAAAGGAAATTCGTTTGAAGCAATTTTTTCCGTAGCAGGAGCTTATCATGAGATAATCGGCTGAACGCTAAACACCATGTTTAGTGTATTTTTAGCAATTAATACAATTTATTATGCAAAAAATAATTAACTCATTATTCATTCAGAGTAAAACAAAAAAGCGGTATAACGATTCGGTTATACCGCTTTACAAAAGCTAATCTAACAATCCTACAGAAAAGGATGTCAAAACACAAGCTTCTCTTCTTCTCTATACGACCCGCTACTTACGGATTTGTTGTAGCAGCAGGAGCTGCAGACTCACTGGAATCCTGATGAATCTTCCGTGCCTCAAGGGCTCTCAGCACCTGGATCTCTCCAAGACGCCGCCATTCAGCGGTCCTTCTTGAGGATTCTCTCGAATCAAGAATACCCCACAAGGCTTCATTATCGATATCTCCGGTACCCGGAATGACTGCCAAGTCATAAGTAACCTTCGCATCTTTGATATAGGTAATGATATCACCGCCTTCCTGGGCCGCATCCTTATAGACGATAAACCCGACAAGCCTGCGCATGGGAGTCGTTCTAGGATAAAGTGGGTATTTGTGAAGTTCTCTGTTCCTCACATCGGAGATATAATTGGGGTTTACCCAACCGAGGGTCCGCCAACCATTAAAATCCATGTAATCAAGGAACATCGTCCTCTCTTCACCCTTCTCATCCTTAAGAATAATACCGAGACCATTGGGAAAGTTGCTTCCGTACACATCTACGGCAATGCTTTTGATGGCTCCGACGTTCTTTACGACACCATAGCTGTCGAACTTGCTTCCCTCACGATCTGTCTCATCCTCGACCAAGGTTCCGTCGGCCTGAAGCTGAGTTTTCCGCATGTAACCGGGAATCTCAAAGGGGGGTTTAATAACCGCATACGAGTTGAACGGCTCTTCTGGAAAATGAATACGAACACCCATTACTGTTTCACCGGCAAACTTGCTTGCCTGCTCACTGACTGGGGCTTCCTTTGTATAGGAAAGCTTTTCGTTCGTTACAGTCTGGGAAGAAGAGGCCAGATCGACATCCCAATTCTCAATAGCAAGAGAAGTCTTCATCAACTGCTTTTCCTCATCGGTATAACCGACACCCGCTTTACCGGAAAAATCAACTATTGTTGCTTCATTGTTGCCATCTTCAAGATCGGCTGTCAAAGTAGAAAAATCGATGAGAACCGATTCTTCCGCATAAAGTGAGAAACTCACTGCCAAAAGCATGATGCCGAGAAGAATTCCGAATCGTTTCATCCAGTGCTCCTTTTTATAAACAAGTTACCGTTTCCAACTAAAATTATACGGAACGGTTTAGGTTTGTCAACGATTTTTCTGGTTTTTCACCCCTTCGAAGGCGAGAGTCTTGGCGTTTCACCGTCAATAGTGATGATGATCTTTTCAACAGAGGGATAATTGAACGTGACGGTCTTCCGGAGTACACCGAGAGCTTCCTGAAAGCTTAACTCGCTATTTTTCGTATCCAGCACCGCCTCGATACTCAAATCGATATAAGCGGTCTTATCTCTTACCATGACCGTCCGAAGTTTCGTTCCCTCCGCGAAAAGGCGTTCGTTGGTCACCTCAATTGGTCCCAGAAGAATCTCATCTACCAAAAGCTCGATATTTCCCTCGAGGTCATCCCTCACGGGAAGGTTTCTGCTCTCACCGGCAACCATGCTCGCTTTATACTGGGGAAAGAAGAACACTTTTCTCCTGATCTCTCTTCCCCGAACCAAAAAAAGCGTCAGAGAAAGAAGGAAAAGGGTCAGTAAGAGCAACGACATCCAAGGAACGATTGCCGGGATTCGATACTGTTTCGCTACGTGTTTAACCACAAATAGAACTCCGCCTCATTCGCCGAAGCGATTAATAAATCCAACGACGCCATTATAGATGCCCTGGGTCAGTTTCTTCAAGTAGCCGGCGTCTCCAAGAGAGCGCGCCTCTTCGGGATTCGTGACAAAGCCCAACTCGATAAGCACCGAAGGCATCTTCGCATTACGTACAACAAACCACGATTCCTCTTTCAGACCGCGGTTTTCGCTTTTATCGCCGATCATTTGTTCCATCCCAGCCGAAACACTACGGGCGAGAAGGATACTTTCAACGGTATATTCCTCTTCAAGCATGGTGTTGAGAATGGGAGCGACCTCTCTGGCATTCGGATCAATACTTTCGGGATCGATTAATTCTCTCCGGTAATCCGGAGGCAGGTACCACACCTCAAAACCGGAAGCCTTGCTATTGAAGGAAGCGTTGGCATGAATCGAGATAAAGACCATCGCCTCGTTTTCCCCCAACTCCACCGAATTGGCTATCTCGGTCCGTTCTTCAAGGGTGGGATAGACATCGTCATTTCGAGTCAGCATGATCCGTTTTTCCGGATAGTTCTTCGAAAGCATGGAATAGAGCTCTTTGGCAACCTCAAGGACGATGTCCTTTTCTTTGATTACATAAGGCTTTCCATCTATCGTATGGCGACCAACGGCCCCGGGATCTTTACCGCCGTGACCTGGATCGATAATGATGGTTGTTACGGAGACGGCACTGACATCGGAAACGGGAAAATGCTCTCTTAGTGCGGTGATAAAAGGCTGATCAGCAACAAGAGACCCTTCTTTGTTTCTGGTGACGGAACCGCTGCCGATCTCATTCCCATCCAGAAGATAATAGCTTCCGTCGAGGCCAAAGCGTAAAGAATGACCACCCCGCTCTAAAACCCCTATCCCAAGATAGGGGTCCCATCTAAAACTCAGACCAAGATTCTCTATTTCCGGCTTCAAAGCCTGCTGCCCAGCTGCGGGAATCAGAGCACACAGAAAGAACAGCAGTGCGGCTGCGGCTATGCGTTTTCCCAAATTTGTAACTCCCGCCTATAGTCGATATCCCGCTCTCTCCAAGAGCGGACCGTGTCGATGATCCATACCCCTCCCTGAATGCCTCCCCGCAGAAAAGCCCTCCAGAAAAGCGATCCGAGGAGAAGGCCATCTTGTCCGGACATCCTCCACTTTTGGAGATCCATGGCAGATACTCCGGTGAGAGCAAGAAGACGATCAAAGCCTTCCCTCAAGCCGAGGCCGTGCCAATCTACGGCAGCCTCGCTTCTGAGTATCGGCAGAGAGGCAAGGGCAATTGAGTCCGAGAGAGGCGCGGAAGGCCTTTTGCCAACACCGTAGATCGGCTCAAGACGTGAAAGTTCAGCACAATTTTCCTCACAGGAAAGAGAATATGCATCGGGGATCCAGGCCTCTTTTTTTCCAAACAGAAAAACCCCGGTCCGTTTTTCACCGGGAACAAGCCGTACAAAGACCCGACCTGCTCCATCTTGAGCAGAGGAAACAGCCTGATCACGACGGTCCGAGGACGCCAGGACATTTCCGCATTTCTGTACGTTGTTTACCGGAAAGTTCACCTCACTTCCCGGCTCAATAAGAACAAATATTTCCTTAACGCGCTTGATGGCCCTGGCCTTACCCAGAGATTCCACGGCAGCGACGACACCAGGTATCGAGATAAAACCTCGCTCGGCACAGGTATGATTGCGCACGGGAGAGGGAAGATTTGCCGGTAATCCGACGGCAATATTCAGGGCACCGGCGGTCGGCTGCACCCCGCTGGAGAGGGGATAGGTCCAGCCAGACATGAAACCACCGGAAAGTCGTGCGGCAAGCTCCCCGATCCAGGCCTTTCCCCGGCAGAACTTGACATCCCCCTTTGCAGCACCATTATCGATTCCAATGGCCTCTACTGCCTTAAGGAATTCCCCCTTTACCTCTTCGATCATGTCGGCAGGAGCGGAAGAGGGAATAGTATGCCCCATCTCGACAAAATAGGGAGCAAAGGTGATGTGACGATCGGCAATACCGCAAAAACGCACCTGCCCCTTCTCCACCAAGGCGTCGATACTGAATTCCGGTCCATCGAGAAACTCTTCAACGATCACCGAACCACTTCGACTGAAACGAAAGGCGTCATCGAGGGCGGAGGAAAGCTCCTCATCATTATCAACCCTTCTGACCCCCCGGGCGCCCATGTTGTCGACCGGTTTTACCACAAGGGGATACGATAGCTCTTTGGGAATTTCTTTTTCTCCATCGGCCAATTGCACGAATCGGGGGACACGGACATTCGCATCGGAAAGAGTTCTTCGCATAAGCGCCTTATCGCTTGCAGCCATGGCTGCCTTGACGGAGATACCGGGAAGCGTGAGTTTTTCCGCTACACGAGCGACGGTGAGTGAAAAATCGGTACCGGCGGTAAACACCCCATCGATGCCCCCCTCCTTCCGCATCACCTCGGCAGCATCGATCATCGCTTCCCATGCCTTCAAATCGACATGGAAGAATCGATCGGCGAGGGAAATACCGGGAGCCTCGTCGGATCCATCGGCCACGGCCACATACCACCTCTTCGCCTTTGCAATCCGAATCGCCGGAAGCTGCATAATGCCGCCTCCAAGAATCAAGATACGTTTTTTTGCCGCAGCAGTCTCATTATTCTGGCCTATCATGATAGCGCTCCTGTTTTGTTGCATAGAGTTCAAAGGTATCTCCCAGACGCAAACGAGCTGCAAGAGAATGGAGAAGGCTTTCAGGAAAAGCGCTAAACGGGAAAGGAAAACGCTCGCTGTGAATACCGGTGGAAACAAGCCTGTCGACACGAAAACCATGGCGGGAAAGCCAGCTGGAAACCTGCTCCGGAGCCATGATCGAAAGATGATCCGAAGGACTCGCAGCAAAAAATGCATCAGGCTTACGTCTGGCACTCATGCCGCGAAACGAAGGCGTCGAGAACGCGAATACCCCCCCGGGACGAAGCAGACGTTGTATCCCTTCAATGACCTGAAAGAGGTTCGGCAGGTGTTCGACTACATACCAAAGGGTAATAACATCATAGTGCGCGGCCGTTGCTGCAAGGGGGCCGTCAAAAAGTATATCATCGACAGCTCCTGCATAAACAGGAATATCAAGCCGCTCTTTTACATATGATACGGCGCCAGGGGTGATCTCGATACCTTCGCAGAAAAACCCTGCATCCCGGGCCGCGGCAAGAAAAGGACCGTAGGCACAGCCGATATCAAGGAGTCTGCGGCCGGAAGTTTTCCCGATAACGGCGGCGATATGCTCCAAGCGCTGCACAGAAAGGGCCTTGATATGGTCGAAATCCTCCAGATAATCCCGCCCGTATTGGCTCCGGTACTCGGAAAAGAAATAGTCTTCACCGTATCGGTTTTCAGGAGGAAAGGGATCGAAGAGGGCCATGGCTCCACAGGAGGCACAACGCCGTACCGACCTTTCCTCACTCCGATGTACCACAGAACTCTCCACACTGTTAAGGCGACGACCGCACAGGGGGCAGACGACGCCTCCTTCGGGCCTCATTGAGAGGATCAACGACTCAACATCGCGGTCGCAATTCCATCCGTCCCCGGGATTCGGGACATGAAGCCGACTGATCTCCAACCGGGTAAGCGGCCGTTCAGGAAACAGGTGCCGCAGTCGGATTTCAAGGCGGTCCCGGCCCTTCCGGCCCGACACCCAGCCGAGAGAAGAGAAACCACTCTGTTTGGAAAGGAGCTGATGATACCTTGAGGGGTTGAGCAAAAGAACGGCAGTACCGCAGGAGACCGCCTCCCAGGCAGTCAGACCAAAAGAACTTATAAGCAGGTCGGATGAACGGAACAGGGGAAGCGGGTCCGGAACCGGATCAATCTGCTTTACCCCAGCAGGTAAGGCAAAGGGTTCACCAACGCTTCTGCGAATCACCTGAATCTGTGAAGCCTGGAGATAGGCACCATCGATCAAGAGTCGGACAATAAGAGGGGTCAAATTCTCAGGGTCCTCCCCCCCGAAGGAAATCAAAACGGACGGGAGATCAGAACTTCTCTTTGTTTCGGCCTCACCAACGGAGGGAAGGATACCGATATTTGCTTTCCCTCCCTGTTTACGCTTCGGCAAAAGATCGATCAGATAGGAAAACTTTTGACGGAAGTCGCCTCCCTCATCGATTCCCACAAGATAACCGAGGGAATCCAGAAACGCCACTTCCTTAGCTGAGGAGGCTCGAAGATCGGCAACGATAAGCGGAGCGGGAGATTCCTCCCCACAGAGCATTGGATGCCGGGGAAAATCCTCTAAAGAAAAGAGCAAGCTTGGGTCAACCCCATGGAGAAAAGCAAGCTTCCGCGCATTGACAAGCTGCCCCTCATCGACGGCAATCAGCACCCTACGTCCCTCGTCACGGGCACGCCTTGCCAGACGAAGGGAGCGGACAATATGGCCGGTACCGCTTCCCCTGCAAAAACGGGGAACACATACCACCGGAGGGCTTTCTCGTCGATTATCACCCACGCCCGTTGCTCCCTTCTTCTTCAGATGCACGGTACCATGAAATGAGCCGTTGTACCGGTATGGGCTCTCCGGTATAGCACTCCCGAAAAATACGGGAGAGATAACGATAATCTTCCGGGGTATCCAGGGTCACTCGCATATCCGGCAGGGAAAGGGCTACAGGGGCCTGGGGTCTGGCAATAAGAAATCGTTCGGGTCGATGATACAGGAAGGGAGCGACATGCTCCCGCTCATAGGGATCGGTGCTCTCCTTATCCGCCAAACGCAAGGCATCCGCCCTCATCACCTCAACACCGGTGCCAAGGGGTGGGCCAAGAAAGCCGCAATAATCCCAGCTGTGGAGCTGCTGGAGTTCGAGAAGTTGTGATGCGAGGGAAGCACTGACCAGGGGATTGTCCCCGGTTGCCCGTAGAATACGGTCAAACCCCCTGCCTTCAATGGCCAGGGCAAAACGCTTGAGAACATCCTCTTTGGGCCCTGTAAAAAGTTCAAAATCCCACTTTTCGGCAAGAGACTGGAGCTTGGAAGCACTATCGGCATCAGTAACAAGAATCCTATCGGCAGCAGGGACCAAGAGAAGAGAGCGCATGGCATGCTCGACAACGGTTAAATCGCCCAAAGCAAGGAGGGCCTTTCCCGGGAGCCTCGTGGAATCCAGGCGCACTTGCAGCAGAACCGCATCCTTTGTGGTACTACTCATTCGGCAGTCTCCCACAGGTCCGTCACACTGCGGGCATCTCGGCAGAAACGAAACCGGTTTTCCCGGACCCAATGGGAAGCATCGCGGAATTCCCTGATCCTGGAAAAAATCGAACCTCCTTGCTTTCCTGCATAGGGTAAAAAGCGTCCTGCCGGCAAGACGCCGGCATCCCCATCGAAGCGGACGGCAAGATTTTTCAGATAAAAGCGGCCATAGCTCGCATCAGGGGTGGTATCCTCCGCCTCATGGTCACCAAGATAGCGAACGCGGAAGGAGGTGGAACAAAGCAGTTTTTCTCCCCACATATGGGTCCGAAACCCGAAATCCATTTTCTGCCAGTGGGGATTGGAGATCAGGGCATCGTACCCTCCAAGCAGGAGGAAACGTTCCCGTTCGTAGAGGCCACAGTAATCGAAGGGGAAGAGAGAGGGAACAGCATCGGCGCTCGGCACCATGGGAAGCGTCTTGAGCCTGTTGCGATAAAAGGCAGGCGCGGCAATGGAAGGAACCGTTTCGAGCTTTGGTGATTGGAGATGAGGAACCGTACAAAGCCGTTCCTGGGACAATATTCGTGAAAGGAGCCCTTCGGAAAGGGGGCCGGGCAGCATATCATTCCAAAGCACGAGGACAAGTCGGCCCTGGGCCTCCTTCATACCGAGATTTACCGCCTCCCCCGCCGAAACCCTTTGGTGCAGCAAGAGAAAACAGACCTGGGGATATCTAGCCGAAAGGGCCTCAACATCGAAGGACCGTTCTTGCCCCTCCACAGAGATAATCTCGAAATTCCCTATACGCTCAAGTTCCCGAAAATAATCGTTCCGATAGGGACGCCCTCCCCTATTGAGAACAACCAGAGATAAAAGGGGCGGAATGGTAAGCTTTCGGTCTTCGCGTTTCTTCCCGACGATGGTATAGGGAAGACGCGAATCGTCAGAAATTAAATGTGTAGTACTCATCACAGCCCTCGCAGGGATATCCCCATTCCTGTCGGGTATGAGCAAGATACCGCTCCTCCCCACGCTTCCAAATGTCCTTCAGTGGCTCTTCAAAAACGTTGCCAAGCAGTGTCCCCTGCTGTATAGACTCGCTTCCGGGAATGATCTCCTTGCAGAGCGGCACCGAACCGTCAAGAAAGATATGAAGGTCACGTTTCAGATGCCAACAGGGGAAACGAACCACAGGAGAAAGATCGGTAACCTTCAGCTCTTCAAGCGCTCCGGCAAAATTGTCGTATTTCTGAATGATCACCTCCACGTTCTGCTTCTTCCAAAATCGGTAAAATTGCTCAAGCTCGGCCTCATTCTCTTTCGTTCTGACCGCCTGGACCCTCACATGACCGGGAAAGCGCTCGGCGAGAGCCCTCACCGTTGCCAAGGCCTCTTCCATGCCCTCTCCTCGAAAACGACGATAGGTCTCAAGCTCAAAGGCATCCAGGGAAACGACCCATTCGATGCGCTCCGTTGCTGTCTCAAGAGTAGCAATGGCGTCCAACACGGACAAGTTCCATCCGATCCCTGAGGTTTCAATCATGGCCGATAATCCGGGCCGGGAGATTACCTCCCCAACCATTGCCTGGATGTCGGGATGGAGCGCAGGCTCCCCCCAAAGGGAAAGGCCGATTACCGCCTCTTCACTGAGCTCAAGCACCTGATCGAGGATGGAGGCAAGGGCCTCAGGGCTCATCGATTCGCTGCGATCGATCGCCTTCGACGGTGCCTTCGGATAGGGACACCAACTACAGCGCTGAGGACAAGCGGAATGGATCTGAACATAGATAAAGGCGGGTACGGTTCGCAGCAATGCGGGCTGTCGGACCAAAATCTCCGGAATAGGCTCTACCTCTCCGCCCGCGTCGATAATATGCTTGAGAAGCAGGGTCCGCTCTTTTCCCCTGGCCGCAAGATCGACCCGAAGAAGGCGCAGATCGTCGGGGGCTATTTCCGTCTCGATATCGAAGGCGTTGATATCTTTTTGGATAAGATCAAATAGGATGGAATCGGAAAGGGGTACATCCTTGCCGGAGGAACGTGAAGAGCGGTAGAGCTCCCGTATCTGTCCGATCGCCGAAACCGATACGATCTCGGGAGCGATGAACCTGGGATAGCCGTCGGCGAAACTATAGGTTGCATAATAATGTTCGTGATTATGCAGCATGCGCAGGGCAAGGCTTTCATCAAAGAGGGGAGCATCGGCATAGAGATGGTAAAAAAGCTGCAGAGATCCCTCTGTCGGGGCCGGAAGGGACGATGCAGCCTCATCCAGGGCCTGGAGAAAGGCATCGGTATCCCACTGCTGCCGCTGTACGAAGACTACGGCATCAAGCCCCTTTTCCCGTAGATGCCCGGAGGCGACATCTACATAGCGTGAGGGAAGAAAAAGGAAGCATCTGCCGCCGGGGGCAAGGGACAAGGCTTTTCGAACCGTCCTCGATAAAGCGGTATCACCGTCGGAGAAAAGAGGATCGAAGGCATGACCGTCGATGTGAATTGCATTCAGAACAACAAAGATATCCATAACTCGTTTATCGACACTCCCGAAAGGGGATTGTAGCATTAATCAAGAAAGACAATATCTTCAGGCAGCGAAACCTCATCCCGCCGTTTACTACCGATGATGGAGGTGATGTCGGCGGTGTGATGTCCCATCAATTTCCGAAGCTCCTCGCTATCGAAGGCGGTCACCGCCTTGGCAATATCGTTAATGGCAACCACCTCGCCCGAATCAAAGAAGCCCTCGACTCCTACGATCCCCGGAGGCAAAAGACTCTTGTGACGCCTGAGCGCACTAACCGCCCCCTCGTCTATCCAGATGGTACCTCGGGGGGCGCTATTGAGAATCCAACGGTTACGTGCCGAAAGACGTTTGCCCGCAAGAAAAAGGGTACCGATATCCTCCCCTTCACAAATTCTCGGAAGCACATTCTTCTCATTACCATGGGCCAAGACAATGGAACAGCCGGCCGAGGCGGCAATCTCTGCGGCGAGGAGTTTCGTCTTCATGCCGCCGGTGGAAAAGGTACTTCCGGGGGTTCCAGCCCAGCTGAACACCTCATCGGTGATCTTGGGAACAACGGCGATGCGACGTGCATGAGGGTCGTTTTTTGGGTCCCCATCGTAGAGGCCGTCAATATCCGTAAGGATGATCAGAAGATCGGCATCGATCTTGCTGGCGACCATGGCGCTGAGACGGTCGTTGTCACCAAAGGCAAGGTTGATCTCATCAACGGCAATGCTGTCGTTCTCATTAAAGATAGGAACAACGTTAAGAGAAAGCAGGGTTTCCACCGAAGCCTGAAGGTTAAGGTAGGTCCTGCGATTGTTCAGCACATAACGCGTAATAAGCACCTGGGCAATGGTGACTCCGTGATCTGCAAAACACTCCCGATACTGGTGCATGAGAAGGGGCTGCCCAATGGCGGCACAGGCCTGGCGCATCCGAATTTCGGTCACTCTACTCTCTATACCCAGTTCCATGGCCCCCATCCCGATGGCCCCGGAACTGACGAGAAGAACCTGTTTCCCTGCCTGCAGCAGGGAAGCAACCTGATCACAGAATCGCCCCATTGCCTCCACATCAAGCCCTCCGTCCCGGGCCAATAGGTTTGTACCGATCTTGACCACAATCCGATTTGCTTTTCGAAGGGCATCTCTCATAGCCGACCTCTATAACAACGCATCGGAGGGATCGGCGGAGATATCTTGATGGAGAAATGAACGGCGTCCGGAGGCGTAATCGTCGACAATCTGTCCGGAACCGATCATACGCCACTTATAGATCATAAGACCTTCAAGCCCCACAGGCCCCCTGGCATGGATCTTATTCGTACTGATCCCCACTTCGGCACCGAGACCATAGCGATATCCGTCGGAAAATCGTGTGGAACAATTCCAGAAAAGATCGGCGGAATCGACCCTGGCCATAAAGAACGACGCCTTAGCAGGATCATTCGTCACGATGGCATCGGTATGGCCGGAACCGTAGCGGTTGATATGAGCGACAGCCTCATGGATATCCTTCACGACCCGTATGGAAAGGATCGGCCCCAGATACTCTGTACGCCAATCCTCTTCGGTAGCGGCAGCTACATCGATAACGCTTCTGGTCGTATCACATCCCCTAAGCTCCACCCCTGCGGCCTGAAAGGCCTTTTGCAAGGGCGGCAACAGCCGGGAAGCGGCAGCCTCGTCAACGAGAAGGGTCTCAAGAGCGTTGCAGACGGCCATATACTGGGTCTTCGAATCAACGGCAATGGAAACAGACATCACTTCATCAGCATCCTCGGCAAGATACAGATGGCAGATACCATCGGCATGTCCGAGAACTGGAATGGAAGAGTTCTTCATAATATGACGTACAAAGTCGTTCGATCCCCGGGGAATAAGGAGATCAACCAGATCGTCGAGTTCAAGGAGTTCTCCCACCTCCTCTCTACTTTCCAAAAGGGCCATCCACCCCTTGGGGGCACCGGATGCAACACTCCCTTCGGCAATAAGAGAAGCGAGAGCTCTGTTTGTCCGCAGGGCCTCACTGCCCCCCTTGAGAAGCAATCCGTTTCCGCTTTTAAGTGCGAGAGATGCAATCTGTACCAGGGCGTCCGGCCTTGACTCGAAAATCATGCCGATGACCCCGATGGGACAGCTTACCCGATAGAGGTTGAGCCCCTCGTCCAGTTTTCTCGCTTCAAGGATCTTTCCGGCAGGGTCAGGAAGACCGATTAAGGCATCGATTCCGGCTATTACCTGATCGAGTTTGGTTTCGTCGAATTTGAGTCGTTTCAAAAGAGGTGCCGAAAGATTATCTTGTGTGGCAGCATCGAGATCGGCCCTGTTCGCCTCGAAAATTGTCTTTGCGCCTTTTCGAAGGGCCTGTTTCATGCCGACAAGCGCATCATTTTTCGCAGATCCTTTTGCCGCCCCAAGCAAAATCTGGGCATCTTTCACCATTAGGGCTTTTTCTCTGACACTCATAGGTATATGGTAGACCGTAAAAGCCCAGCGTGGCAACAACCAATCACTGCTTGTTCAGGTCGCTTTCGGGATATCGCCGTAAATGGTCTGAACCTCTTCTTCCAGCGAGAGAAAGAGCCTGAGAATTTCCGGATCGAAATGATCAGGCGAAAGGCGATCATCACCCTCGCGCAATAAAGCGATGGCTTCGTCGTGGGAAAACGGCCTGCGAAAACTGCGCCGCGAACGCAAACTTTCATAAATATCGGCCACCCGTACCAATCGCGCCGCAAAAGGAATTTCCCGGCCCTTTCGACCAAGAGGATATCCTGTTCCGTCGTACCGCTCGTACAAATTTGCGGCAATCTCTCTCGCCGTGGAAAGACGAGGCAATTCGTGAAATACCCAGGAAGCCAAAACAGGGGCCTTACGAACAAGCGCCCATTCGGTACCCGAGAGAGGTCCGTCTTTGCTGAGTATGGATTGATCTATCATCAGCTTACTGACATCGTAGAGTTGCACGGCATCAAGGAGTGTCGTTGTATAACCGGAAGAGCAATCGAGTCTATTGCAAAGCAAAGCGCAGATTTTTTGAATACGTTTATGCTTCCCTTCCGATCCCTCTTTTACCTCAGTTATCTTTCCCAGCTCACGTACAAGATTGAGATATTCATCTTCTTTTTTGCCCATCTTTTCAAAGACAAGCAGTAATAAATAAATATAAAACCCGAGATGACGGTACCAGGTAAGATCAAACAGTTTAAGACTACGATGAAAGTTCAGAAAGAGAATACGCTGGGAATCATTAACATAATAGAGGATAAAATTCCGTATCGTCCCAAGCTTTTCTACAAGTTTTTCAGGAAAAAACCTTGTATACGCTTCCGGCGAGGGAGAGGTTTCCTGCCAGTTCGACATCAACATCCCCTCTTGCCACACCCCGAGGGACTGCATCCGCTCTATATCAAGTTCGGCATCAATATCTTCTTCCTCGATGTCCCCTTCCGTTCTAAAAAACAGCTTTCCCCCGCATTCATAGCTCCCGGCACTAAGGGAGACAAACACTGCGTGCGGCCTGTGATAATCCTCGGGGCCGACAGCCAGATGAGCCTCAATAACACTCGCAATAAGATGATCGGCCTCGGCACAACTCAATTCCGTCGAATCCGAGAAGTCCGGAGCGGCTCCCTCACCGGTGGAAGACAAAAGTCCGCTGGAGGCAACATGGGCATTGAGTTCACGTATCTTCAGCAGGGTTCTGACGCGGACCATTAGTTCATTGATGTTGACCGGTTTGGAGATGAATTCATCGGCCCCTGCCTTTATCCCCTCCTCGATATCCTCACGACTATGAAGGGCCGTGACAAGAATCACAGGGATATCCGCAGTCTCTTTACGTTCTTTAAGGCTGCGGCAGACACCAAACCCGGTTAAATCGGGCATCATCACGTCAAGCAGAATAAGATCAGGGGGCTTTTGCTCTACTTTTTCTAAAGCATCTTTACCATTGGCCGCCTCTTCCGGTAGATACCCCCGCTTTTTTAGGGCTGTAACAAGGAGGAGGCGATTTATGGCCTCGTCATCAACGACGAGGACATGCGGTAAAACTTCATCATTATTCACTCTTAAAATGTAGACATAGCGGTATGCCAGGTCAATAGATAAGAGAATGATTAGCAGAGCAGCATAAAATCTGTTATGATCATCTCGCTATGGAGCTCTTTACCATGTTGTTTGACAAGATAGAACAAGCATCCCCTCCCCATCCTCCGGTCATCGCCCTCGCCGGAGGAGGAGGAAAGAGTACGACCCTCTATCGCCTTGCCGAATCTGCAGCACGCAGGGGAAAGAATGTGCTGATCACTACCACCACCAAAATGTTCGATCCGCGTATAGACCCTACCGCTCGTTTCCATCGTTGTTTCATAGGGGAAACGGTTGTCCCACCCTCTTCCGAGGGCGGATCCATAACCTTTGCCGCCGACGCTGAACTTCCGGAACTCAGGAAGGTCAAGGGATACGAACGGGACCGTATCGGTGAATTCCGCCGGGATTACGATCTGATCATTGTAGAGGCTGATGGGGCAAAGCGCCTTCCCCTCAAGGCACCGGGATCCCAGGAGCCGCAGATACCGGCCTGTACCACCCACATCATTGCGGTCATCGGGCTCGACAGTTACGAAGCCCCCATGGATGAAAACCATGTTCACCGTCCGGAATGTTTCGCATCTCTTACGGGCTGCCGCCCGGAATGTCCGGTTACGGCGGAACACTACTATCGTCTTGCCACCCATTCCGAGGGCGCTTTTAAGTCGGCTCCTCCTCATGCACGGCGTTTTCTCCTTTTTAACAAGCTGGATGTGCTGAATAAAGATCGTGCTATCCATCTTAAAGAGAGCCTTGAAAGGCTTTTTCTGCGCTCCGAAGGGGGAGAAAAAGGGATAGAGGTTCTCTTGGGATCAATGATGGCGAAGGACGAAAGGGCACAGATAATGGACTGCTTGAGAAAATAAAGTAGTGTCCGGAATCCTGGTGGTCAAAGCCCCTCAATTTTTTTCCTTACCGCCAATTACAAGGGTATAGATACATAAGATCAAGTAATCCTGGAAACCTAAGGATTTTTCCGGGAAAGAGGGCACAAAATCACCAGGATTCCGGACACTATAAAAAAATAACGGCATACCATTGGATCATTAGCAAAACAATGGTATGCTACAATGCTAATGTGTGAAAACAACGCTGTTCAGGAGCTGTCACATGAACCTTTTTGAAAAAGCCGCACAGCTGTCGGCAGAGCACACTCCCTTTGCCGTTGCCACTATTGTATCGTCATCAGGCTCTACCCCCCGAAGCAAGGCGAAAATGATTGTCCTAAGCAATGGCAAGAGTTTCGGAACAATTGGTGGAGGCCCTGTAGAGGGGATAGTGATTGAGGAGGCCTTGCAATGTATCCGCTTCGATCGCTCCACGCTTCTTGAATATGCCCTTGACAAGGGTGACAAGGGTGACAAGGGTGACAAGGTCGAAAGCATAACCATGGAATGCGGCGGATCCTTAAAGGTTTTTATAGAATGCGTCAATCCGGGTCCCAGGCTCGTTCTTGTAGGAGGGGGACACGTAAGTCTTGAGATTGCAAAGGTAGCGGCGGAACTTGGTTTTCGTGTTGAGGTGGTGGAGGAGCGAGCCGAATTCTGTTCCGCAGAACGATTTCCCATGGCAGCAAAGCTATATCTCGAAAACAATCTCGAAGAGGCAATGGCCTCGCTTCCCTCCGATCCCTCCTCTTTTATTATCATTGCGACCAACAGCAGCGATGAGCGGGCCCTCCGTTACTTTGTTGGTAAATCGTTTATCTATCTCGGTATGCTCGGCAGCCGTCGAAAGGTTCGCCTGCTTATGGATAAATTGGCCGACGAAGGCGTGCCTCAGGCACAACTCGCCGGGATACGGGCTCCCATCGGTTTGGATATTGGAGCGGAAACACCACAGGAGATTGCAATATCGATAGCGGCGGAATTGCTTGCCGTTCGAAGCGGGCATACGGGAGTGCCGCTTTCGGGAGACCACCCCAAGCGTGTGGTGGTAAGGGGAGGAGGAGACATCGCCACCGGCACCATTTGCCGGCTTTTCAGGTCGGGCTTCGAGGTGGTCGTACTCGAGATTAAGCATCCGACGGTGATACGGCGTAGCGTTGCCTTCGCTCAAGCGATGTTCGACGGAACCATGGTGGTGGAAGGGATCATCGCCTGTCGTGTCGAAAGCTTTGAAGAAATTGAGGCGGTGCTTACCGAAGGTAAGATCCCCGTCATTGCCGACCCGGAAGGATCACTTATTCCGGCGCTCCGTCCGGCTGCCGTTGTCGACGCCATCCTTGCCAAGAAGAATCTCGGAACACATAAGAAGATGGCACCTGCGGTCATAGGACTGGGACCCGGATTTTCCGCAGGTGACGATGTTGATGCGGTAATAGAAACAAATCGGGGACATCACCTCGGGAGTGTCATCCTCCACGGCCAGGCACAGGCCAATACCAATGTTCCGGGAAACATCTCAGGGGTTTCTGCAAAGCGTGTCATCAGAGCCCCGGTAGCCGGTATCATTGAGGAACTTTGCGCCCTTGGCGATATTGTACGCAGCGGAGATCCTGTCATGGCCATCAGAGGAAAAGATGGGCAGAAGGATATCGTTACGGCTCCGATCGATGGCATGGTCAGGGGCTTAATCAAGGGAGGAAGCGAGGTTACCAAAGAGTTTAAAATCGGGGATGTCGATCCCCGGGGAGAAAAAGCGGACTTCACCACCGTAAGTGACAAGGCCCGTGCCGTAGCCGGCGGGGTCCTTGAGGCAATCTTGATGCTTTTGGCACGGAGGAAAAAAATAGTATGAAAGATGAAGCAATAAAACTGACCGGTTTCACCCGTTTCTCTGGTTGCGGGGCAAAATTAGGGCCGGGACTACTCGATAAGGCATTATGCGGCCTTTCTCAACCCAAAAATCCGGCGGTTTTGAGTGATTTTTCCGCTGCGGAAGATGCGGGGGTCTATAAAATCGACGAGCATATGGCATTGGTCCAAACCGTCGACTTTTTTCCTCCCATCGTCGATGATCCCTTCACCTTCGGGAGGATAGCAGCAGCCAACGCCCTCTCCGATGTCTTTGCCATGGGAGGAACACCACTCACGGCACTCACCATCCTCTGCTACCCTAAGGATAAGATTCCCCTCGAACATCTGCGCAGTATGATGGAGGGAGGAATCTCCGCGCTCACAGAGGCATCCTGCTCCCTGGTCGGAGGACACAGTGTCGACGACCCGGAGCTGAAGCTGGGCTTTTCCATCACCGGCAGGGTGGAGCCGCAGAAGGTATGGAGAAACAACACCCTCAGAAAGGGGGATGCCCTCATATTTTCAAAGGCCCTCGGAACGGGGCTGATCAACACGGCGCTTAGAGCGGAGCTGGCCAGCGAGGAGGCAATAGAGGCCGCCTCCCGGCAGATGGCTACCCTCAACCTTTCCGCAATGGAAATTCTGAAAACCGCCGATCTATCCGCATGTACCGATGTGACGGGTTTCGGTCTCCTTGGACATGCCGCAGAGATGGTCTCAGGTTCCGCCTGTGGGCTTACGATCAAGAGCGGCAGCCTTAAGCTCCTTCCCGATGTCATGGAATATGCATCCATGGGTCTTGTCCCCGAGGGAACCTACCGGAACAAGGAGTTCAGATTGCCTTTTATCGCCAATGCGGAAACGATTGATCCGGTTCTCCTTGACCTTCTTTTTGATCCGCAAACCTCGGGAGGCCTCCTGGCGGCCGTTTCCCCACGGGATGCGGAAAGATGTGTCGAAGCAATGAATGAACAAGGACTATCCGCGGCTCTCATAGGCAGTGTCGAAGGTCCTTCCGAGAAAATCACCATAGCATAGTGGAGGAAAGATGTCTGAAGAGAAAAAGCACGTAGTAGACGCCAGAGGGCTCCCCTGCCCTCAGCCTGTTATTCGCACCAAGAAGGCCCTTGGTGAGGGAAATTTCGATACACTCGAAGTGATTGTCGATAATAGTGCAGCGGTTACCAATGTTACGCGTTACGCCGAGCATGCCGGCTACAAGGTGATCGGTACCGAGGAACAGGAGGGTGCCTTTACCATCTCCATAGCAGGAGGCGCCGAGGTTTCTCAGGAAAGCGAGGCGGCAGCCTTCAACCAAGCCATCGCAAGCTGTCCGGTGACTCAATCCGGAGGGACGGCGGGAAAAACCGTTTTTATTTCCAAAGATACCGTAGGAGAAGGAGATCGGGAACTCGGACGATTGCTGATGAGCGCCTTTCTTTTCGCCCTTACCGAACTCGATCAGATGCCCAAACGGCTTGTTTTTATGAACAGCGGCGTTAAGTTGACCATAGAATCGGCAAAGGAGCTTGGCGACCTGAAGAAATTGGAAGCGGCAGGCATTGAGATTCTCGCCTGTGGGACATGCCTAGACTATTACGGATTGAAGGATAAACTTGCTGTCGGTATGGTCTCGAACATGTACGATATCGCTACTGCCCTTCTCGAAGGGGATACCGTTACGGTATAGCCAAGGAAGAGGAGATATATCATGAGTGCGCAACGAAAAAGATTATGTTCCCTTCTTTTTCTCTTTTCAGCAATCTTTTCGCTCTGGGCCTCCGGTTCACAGGAAGCCCAGCAGGGTATCACCGTCACCGACTCAATCGGAAACCACGTTGTACTCCCCGCCCCTCCGGAACGGATCGTCGTCGCAGGAAAATCGACGCTTATAACCGCCGATACCCTCTTCCTCTTTCCCGAGGCAAGGGGAAAGGTCATTGGACTGGGAAAAACAAACCAAGGGCTGGGAGATTTTTTCCCCTATCTTGATCCCAACATCGGGGAGATAACCCGAATCGGCCATGAGGTCGGGCCGGAACAGGTTATTGCCCTTAAACCGGATCTCTTTATCGTAAAAGATTTTGTATATGAAAAACTTGGTGCACCGGTGGCAAAGTTAGGGGTTCCGACCATAGCGCTATCTCTTGAAACGCCAAGCCAGTATATCGACGACATCATGATTGTCGGGCGTATCTTCGGAGATACAAAACGGGCAGAAGCGATCAACGCCTATTATGCCGATTTTCTCGACAGAATAAACAAAAAAGTCGGGAAGATCCCTGAACAGAATAAACCATCGGTACTCCTGCTCTATTACTCCAATAAGGGAGGAGAGACCGCCTTTAACATCTCACCGGTAAGCTGGATACAGACTGCTCAGGTTGAAAAGGCAGGGGGCAAGGCCGTCTGGAAGGAAAGCAACAAAGGCGGTGGATGGAAAACAGTCAATTTTGAACAGATAGCGGCCTGGGATCCTGACTATATTTTCATTACCAGCTTCAACAGTGACAGTAGTGATTTCCTTCCCGGAATACTTGCAGATACGACGTGGCAGCAATTGCGGGCGGCAAAGGCAGGCAGGGTGAAGGCCGTCCCTTCCGATTTTCACAGCTGGGCCCAGCCTGATACCCGTTGGATACTCTGTATCGGCTGGATGGCAAAAACCCTCTATCCCGAAGAATTTTCGGATATGAAGATAAGCGATGAGGTGATCCGCTTTTATAATGAACTGTATCATCTGGACCGATCGGTGATTGAGGAAGTTGTCCTTCCCAGGCTCGAAGGAGAGATAGCTGACTAACCGAGACCTCGACTCAGATACCGAAGAGGAAAAGCGCAGAGGGACCATGGTAAAGCTACTGTGTGCTTTAGGGTTAGTGTGTCTATTGTCCCTTTTGGCAGGCAGGTACCCGTCCGCCGGTTTTACCGCTCCTTCGACATTTATTCATGACCGGCTTGCTCGGAACCTACTTCTCTCTTTACGGCTGCCGCGGCTTATTGCAGCCCTTTTGCTCGGGCTCGCCCTGGGAGCCGGAGGCACGGTTTTTCAGATGCTCTTCTCAAATCCCCTGGTGGAGCCGGGATTTCTCGGTGTGAGTCAGGGCGCCGCCTTCGGGGCTGCTGCGGCCATCGTACTTGGCGGAACGGCAGCCTGGTTGATACAGATATCGGCGGCATGCTTCGCCTTTGTCGGCCTCGGGGCAAGCTATCTTCTTGCACGCCATTTCCGCTTCGGAGGCTGGACCCTTCGTCTTGTCCTGGCGGGTATAACGGTTTCGGCCCTTTTCTCCGCAGGGGTTGGAATACTCAAATACACCGCAGACCCCATGAGCCAATTGCCGGAGATCACCTTCTGGCTTCTCGGTGGCCTCTGGAGTGTCGGCTGGAAAGAGGTTCTTTCGGTGCTTCCTGTGGTTCTTCTCGCAGCACTTCTTCTTTTTGCCCATCGATGGCGCCTTAATCTTCTTTCGATGGACGACAGAACCGCTTTTTCCTTTGGAATCGCACCGGTACGCGAACGGCTTATTCTCCTTGCCGCAGCAACGGCGGCAACGGCAGCGGTCATCTCCATCAGCGGTATGATCAGCTGGGTCGGTCTGATCGTCCCCCATATGGCGCGAAAGCTCTTCTCCGCCAATTCCAGATGGTCGCTGCCCGGTGCAATGATGCTCGGTGCCTGCTTCACCATCGTCTGCGATACCCTTGCGAGAACCCTCCTTGCCGGGGAAATTCCCCTGGGAGTGCTCACCAGCTTCATAGGAGCCTGTTTTTTCATTATCCTCCTTACGAAAAAAAGCACAAAGCGAGGCCGGTGAGATGATGATTCTTGAGGCAAGAGATATTAATTTTCGCTATCACCCGGAAGCACGGCCCGTTCTCTCGGACCTTTCCATGGGAGTGGAGAAAGGGAGCATTACCGCGATCCTCGGTCCGAACGGTGCGGGAAAGAGTACCCTACTCGATCTCTGCCTCGGCTGGAAGCAGCCTTCCCGCGGTTCAATGCTGCTTCAAGGCAGGCCTATCGGCTCCTATTCCCGAAGAGAAGCGGGACAATTGATAAGTCTCGTTCCGCAGGATGAGCGAATTTCCTTCGGTTATTCGGTAATCGAATACGCACTGCTCGGTAGAGCCCCCTATCTGGAACAGCTGGAAATGCCCGGTATCAAAGACAGAGCGATTGCCGAGCATGCCCTTGAAAAGACAGGAATCGCAAAGCTGAAGCAGCGGCCTGTTACGAGTCTTTCCGGCGGCGAATATCAATTGTTAATGATAGCCAGAGCCCTTAGCCAGGAGCCTTCGATCATGCTCCTCGACGAACCGACCAGTAAGCTTGATCTTGCAAACCAGAGGCGGGTTTCGACCATTCTCGCATCACTTGCGCAGTCAGGAGTGACGATCCTCTTCACCACCCATCACCCTGCCTTGGCTGCGGCCATCGCCACCCACCTGGTGCTTCTCAAGGAGGGGCTGCTTCTGGAAGCAGGGCCAACCGAGAAGATACTAACGGGAAGAAACCTCTCCCGCCTGTACGATGTCCCTATCCATGTCCGTTCGGTGGAAGGAAAACCGGTCATCATCCAGGAGTAGCCATGGGGTCAAGGCACGGAATTACCGGTAAAGGTGAAGTGCTCGACATCAAAAAGCCCCATATCGGTCAGTTTCAATTTTGGGATTACCGGCAAGGCGAGAAAGCTCAGGGTCATAAATGGATCGAGCCCCGGATTGATACCAAGCTTAGTCCTGGCAACATCGAGCATTCGGCTAAGTTTGGCGTTGATTTCAGCAGCACTTCGATCACTCATCAATCCGGCAATGGGTAACTCCAGGGTCCCCATGACGTTTCCACCTGCCACAATGGTGATTCCTCCCCCCACACGGATCAACTCACGGACCGCCGTATACATATCCTCGTCTCCATCCCCTGCAACGATGATATTGTGGCTGTCATGGGCTATGGTCGACGCCACGGCGCCTCCCTTGATTCCGTAATTCTCCAAAAGCGCAAGGCCGATATTGCCTGTCGCGTTATGGCGTTCAATTACCGCCAATTTTACGATATCCCCTCCCGGAAGAGGGCGAAAATAGCCGGCATCATCCCGTTCGACCTCCCGTTCGACCGCTTCTGTGACAAGGGAGGCTTCGGCGACCTGAATGACTCTGGCACGCGAGGAGTCGAGTTTCAGGTGAAAGGCCTCGACGCCAAAGGGTTTGACGTGAACCGTGTCGGTAACAGAAGAGGCATCAATCTCCTTCGGAAGCTCAAAAAGCGAGCGTCCATCCCTTGCCACCACATTTCCGCCAACCAAAACCGTGGATACCGCAAAATCCTTCAGATCTTCAACGAAAACAAGATCCGCATCGTAGCCGGGGGCCACTGCACCCTTTCCGTCGAGCCGGTAACATTCGGCGGCATTGAGGCTTGCCATCGTTACTGCGGTAATGGGATCGATTCCGTTTCTGACCGCTATCCTCAGATGATTGTCGATGTGGCCCGCGGTCAGGATATCTTCCGGCTGGCGGTCGTCGGTGCAAAAGAGACAACGGCGGCTATTTTCGGGGGTCACTCCCTTAATGAGGGCTTCCACATTTCGGGCGGCAGAGCCCTCCCGCAGCAAAACATACATGCCGCGGCTCAAGCGATCGTTCATCTCCTGGACCGTAGAGCATTCATGATCGGTGCGAACCCCTGCAACCGCATAGGCGGTAAGATCATTTCCCGAAACCATGGGACTGTGACCGTCGACAAATTTATGGCGGCTTTTGGCAAGCATCACCTTTTTCAGCACCGGTTCGGAACCGGCGATGAGAGAAGGATAATCCATAAGCTCTCCAAGACCAAGCACACACTCCTCATCGATGAGACGTTCCAACTCCTTTGCACCCAAAACGGCACCAGAATGCTCGAATCCGGTAGCGGGAACGCAGGACGGGAGCATAAAATAGATGTCAACAGGAAGGTTCCTGCTTGCCTTCAGCATATACCGTATACCGTCGAGTCCACAGACATTGGCGATCTCATGGGGATCGGCAACCACGGTAGTGGTACCTCTGGGCAAAACGGCAGAGGCAAACTGGGCCGGTGTGGAAAGGGACGATTCGATATGAACATGACTGTCGATGAAGCCGGGAAGGATATAACGGCCGGCGGCATCGATCTCATGAAGCCCCCTATAATCACCGATGCCGATGATCGTTCCCCCTTCAATGGCCACACTGCCATGAACCAGGCCGTGACCAAAGAGATCAACCACGATGCCGTTTCGTATAACCAATGAGGCCTGCTTCCTCCCGGCCGCAATATCTATCCGCTGTTTCAAGTTATCCATAGCACTACTCCTTTTTCGTTCATCCGTCTTGTAAGGCGGATATATTGGGTATACGATACTCCTGTGATTATAACACAACAAAACGCAACAAAGAATGATATTTTTCTACTCTCGGGTGCAACCGTCATCAATGGGAAGGGGGCGGCTCCCTTTGTCGGCGACGTAAAGATCGAAGGCGATTCGATCACAGCCGTCGACAACACACTGCATAGTAATGATGAAAGCATGAAACGGATCGACTGCAGGGGGCTCTACCTTGCTCCCGCCTTCATTGATCCGCATACCCATACCGATGCCGCACCCTTTCTTCCCCAGGGATTTCGCCCCAAGATCACCCAGGGTATCGCAACCGAAACCGTCGGGGTTTGTGGTCTCGGTATTGCCCCGATGCCGAAGGAGCGGCAGGCTTCCTGGCGAAAAACCCTCGTCATCGGAAATCCCGATATTTCCTGGAGCTGGGAAACTACCGCTCAATGGTATGACGCAGTGGAAAAAGCGGGCCTTGAATGTAATGTTCTCCCCTTTGTGGGTCACGGGACCCTCCGCTACGCTGCAGCAGGCGGCAAAAGTGCCCCCCTTTCGCCGAAGGAAGAGGCGAAGATGCTTGACATGCTCGAAGAAGCATTCGATGCCGGTGCGATAGGAACAAGCCTCGGCCTGATCTATTTCCCAGCCCTCTTCGCCAGCAGAAACGAGCTGCTTGCCGTGGCGAAAAAGAGTGCCGAATATGGAAGACTCCTTGCCGTTCATATGAGAAGCGAAAGCGATGAGCTCTTTCAGGCCTTGAGAGAAATCACCGACATCGCCGAAGAGGCGGGATGCAGGCTCCATATCAGCCATCTCAAGGCCATAGGAGAACGAAATCAGCGGCAGATTCCGCAGGTTCTCAGGTTCATCGAACAAAAGGGGCTTAGCTTTGACAGCTATCCCTATGATTTCGGCAGCACCAGCCTTCTCTCTCTTCTACCGCCCTTCCTCCTCGAAGGAAGCAGCGTCGAGGGGGCAATCGGCCGATTAGGTGACGCCGAAACAATACAAAGGCTCGAAGCACTTTATGGGGGAGCACAAGCGGCGCCTTCCAACGTCCCATGGGATAACCTTCCGCTTCTGATAGGCTGGGATAACATCGTTGTAACCGATCTGCCCGGAGTGTCAAAGAAAAAAGCCTTACGATATACAGGAAAGAGTATCGCCCGCATAGCCGAAGAAGAGCAAAGCTCACCGCTTGCGGCTCTCGGCCTTCTCCTCGCAGCGACGGAGGGAGCAGGACGGATGCTGGATCGCTACAGCCGGGAAGAACGTGTCGAAGAGATTCTCCTCCATCCTGCGGGCATGCTTTCCAGCGACACCCTTCTGGGAGGGAGGCTTCATCCCAGGGTCTACGGCACATTTCCCCGTTTTTTCCGCTGGCAGGTATTCGAAACCTCCCACCTCTCTTTGGAAGAGGCTGTGAGAAAGAGCTCAAAGGCCGCGGCCGACCTGTTTGGAATCAAAGACAGGGCCATCATTGCCCCGAATAAGAAGGCGGATATCGTGGTCTTCGACTCGAATATCAAGGACTGTTCAAGCACAGCTTTCCCAGAGAGGGAATCCGAAGGAATCCACTGGCTTTTTATCAACGGGAAAGCCAAAATTGCCGATGGGCACTACCGTTCAGAAAAGCCGGGAAGGCTGATCAGAACATGCATGCAACAAGATGCAACATTATCCTTGTAAGATCGAATATCCTATTGTACAATCGTGATGTCACTAAAACCCACAAGTACGATAGGAGTTGTACAGATGGAAAAATTCTTTCAACTGAAGGCACACAATACTTCAGCCAAGACAGAGATGATCGCCGGTCTGACCACCTTTCTGACCATGGCGTACATTCTCATCGTCAACCCCCAGATCCTAAGCGCTACGGGAATGAATCAGGGAGCCATCTTCACCGCAACGGCAATTAGTTCGGCAGTTGCGACTCTGATCATGGCCTTTGCGGCAAACCTTCCCTTTGCCCTTGCTCCCGGGATGGGGCTCAACGCATTCTTCGCTTTTACCGTCGTCCTCGGAATGGGCTACTCCTGGCAGTTTGCCCTGACAGCGGTATTTCTCGAAGGTATTATCTTCATCATCCTGACCATCTTCAATGTTCGTGAAGCAATCGTAAACTGCATTCCCATGAACGTGAAGCGGGCTATCTCCGTCGGTATCGGCCTGTTCATCGCATTCATAGGACTGCAGGGTGCCGGAATCGTTGTTGCCGACCAAGCTACCCTTGTAACGGTCGGCAAACTTACCAGCCCCCAGGCCCTCGTGGCCGTTATCGGCCTGGTGATCATGGGTATCCTCCTCGCCTTCCGTGTAAAAGGGGCTCTCCTCATCGGTATCGTTGCGGCTACCATTATCGGTTTTCCCCTTGGGGTTACCAGCGCACCTTCAGGCAGCTGGGCTCCCCCCTCCCTGGCACCCATCTTCTTTCAATTTGACTTCAGCAGGGTCTTCAGCCTCGACATGTTGGTCATTCTTTTTACCTTCCTTTTTGTCGATATGTTCGATACCGTAGGAACCCTCATCGGCGTATCGACCAAGGCAGGCCTGATTGATAAGGACGGGAATATCCCAAAGGTTAAGGGTGCCCTCTTTGCAGATGCTTTCGGAACAGCCTTCGGTGCTATTCTCGGAACCTCTACGGTTACCACGTACGTGGAAAGCGCTTCCGGTGTTGCAGAGGGCGGAAGAACCGGACTTACCGCTGTTTCAACCGCGGTACTCTTCTTCCTCGCTCTTTTCCTTAGCCCCCTCTTTCTCATGATCCCCGGTGCGGCTACCGCTCCCGCCCTGGTTCTTGTCGGTCTTTTTATGATGAGCCCGATCAAGAATATCGATTTCGATGATTACACCGAAGCAATCCCCGCCTTTTTGACGATGATCATGATGCCCCTTACCTACAGCATCGCCGAAGGTATCATGTTCGGAATGCTCGGCTACATCGTCCTGAAGGTCCTTACCGGTAAGGCAAAGGATGTTTCTGTTGTTACCTATATTGTCGGTATTCTTTTCTTGATCAAGTTTTTGTTGTAGTTTACTAGGTAAACGTGATTGTACAAACGGCCCCGGTCATCCGGCGGCCGTTTCTTGTATAGTGTTCCGAATCCTGGTGATACCTCGCCCTTTTCGCTGGTAAAATCCTTACGTTTCCCCCCTGCCGAGCTTTTTTTGTATTTCTCCTTAGCAATTGCCAATGGATACAGGAATTGCGCTTCATATACCACCAATTTTCGGAACACTAGGGACCAATAAAACAACCTGTTCCCCTTGCCTTTTTTTTCACAATACCATACTATGTAGGTATGAAATTTTCGACCAGAACACGCTACGGTCTCAGATTCCTCATCTACCTCGGAAGCGAGGGGGGAGACCGTTATGTTCAGCTCGGCGAAATCAGCGAAGCCGAAAAGGTAAGCCAAAAATACCTTGAACAGATTGTCAGGCTCCTTAAGCCATCCGGAATCCTCGATTCCGCACGTGGTGTCACAGGAGGATACAAGATCGCCGTTGACCCCGACAAAGTGCGTCTTGACCGTCTTTTCGAGCTTCTCGAAGGGGACCTTGCGCCGATCAACTGCCTCAGAGAGGATGAGCACTGCGAAAGGGCCTCCCGATGCCCGACGCTTCCTCTTTGGATGGAGCTTGATGATCTTGTCAAAAATTTCCTTAAAGAACGAAGCCTCGGCGATCTTATACGGAACACCAAGGCCAATACCTGCAGCATGATGATGACAAACTGATACCTCGCCCCTTCCGACAAGCCCCGCCGGCGTGTCCGGTTGGGGCTTTAGAAGAAGGAGGCTTTTATGCCGATAAAGATAGACGGGGCTCTTCCCGCCCGCCGGGCCTTAGAGGCGGAAAATATTTTCGTCATGACCAGCGAGCGGGCAATGCATCAGGACATACGCCCGCTGGAGATTGCCATCGTCAACCTGATGCCGGCAAAGATAGATACCGAGATTCAGCTTTTGCGGCTGATGGCCAACTCCCCAATTCAGGTCAATATTGATCTGCTTCACACCGAATCCTATACCTCGCGCCACAGTTCTCCGGCCCATCTGGAACGCTTTTATACCACCTTCTCAAGGGTTGAAAAAAAGCGCTACGACGGGATGATCATCACCGGAGCGCCTGTGGAGACCCTTCCCTTCACCGAGGTGGATTACTGGGATGAGTTGGCTGCAATCATGGAGCACAGCAAAAAGAACGTCTATTCGACACTCCATATCTGCTGGGGGGCCTTTGCTGGCCTCTGGTACCACTACGGAATCGACAAGCTTCTCTTATCTCACAAGCTGACAGGGGTGTTCGAGCACCGGCGAATGGATGATCATTCGCCACTCTTTCGAGGCTTCGACGACTGTTTTCCCCTTCCCCACTCCCGCTATACGGGGATCGACGAGGCTGCTCTAAAGAGGATTCCAAGGCTCGAGATTCTCGCACGATCGAAGGAAGCAGGTAGCGCCGTCATCCAGGCGCAGACGGGACGGCAGATCTTCATAACCGGTCATTTTGAATACGATGCCGACACGCTGGCAAAGGAGTACCAACGGGATACGGAAAAGGGGTTGGATGTGCCCACCCCCGCCCATTACTTTCCTCAGGATAATCCCAATGCTTTTCCCATCTCCACATGGAGGGCACATGCCCACCTCTTTTTTTCAAACTGGCTCAATTATTCAGTATATCAGGCAACCCCATACGATTTGGGAAGCCTGAAACCGATGTTCGAGGAGGAACAACAATGAACAAGCATCTGGAAACCATCGCACTTCATGGTGGCACTATTCCCGATCCCGTAACGGGCAGCAGAGCGGTACCGCTCTACCGGACAACAGCCTATCAATTCAAGGACAGCGGTCATGCGGCCCGGCTCTTTGATCTGGCGGAACCGGGATTCATTTATACGAGGATCGGCAATCCGACCCAGGATGTCCTTGAACAGAGGATGCAGCTTCTGGAAGGTGGTGTCGGGGCCTTGGCCCTTGCATCGGGAACGGCAGCTGTCTTTTACTCCATCATCAATCTGGCAACGGCAGGTGATGAGATTATTGCAACAGCCAACCTATATGGAGGCACCCACACCCTTTTCACTTCAATCCTGCCGGATCTGGGAATCAAGGTAATCCTGATTCCTCCCAATGATATTCCGGCCCTCAAGGCCGCAATCAACGAAAAGAGCCGCGCCGTCTTTACCGAAATCATCGGCAATCCGGCCCTCGAGGTCGCCGACATACCAGCCTTAGCCGAGGCGGCCCACAAGGAGGCCCTTCCCCTCATTGTAGACTCAACCTTTGCAACCCCGGTCCTCAGTCGTCCCATCGAGCTGGGTGCAGATGTGGTCGTCCACAGTCTCTCAAAGTGGATCTGCGGAAGCGGAACGGTCATAGGAGGTGCCGTGATCGACGGTGGTAACTTCGATTGGTCCAGCGGCAGGTTCTCGCGTTTCACCGAACCGGATGAAAGCTACCACGGGATACGCTGGGCAAGGGACCTCGGAGACCAGCAGCGGGCAGCCTTTGTTATGAGGATGAGGACCGTTGCCTTAAGGAATACCGGGGCGGCCATCTCCCCGGATAATGCCTGGAACATCCTCCAGGGGATTGAAACCCTTCCCCTGCGCATGGAGCGTCACTGCGAAAATGCCGCTGCGGTCGCCGCATTTCTTTCCGATCACGGCAAGGTCGACTGGGTACGTTACCCCGGGCTCGATACGGATCCCTCGAAAGAGGTCGCCGACAGGGTCTTGAGCGGGGGCTACGGCGGTATGGTTGTATTCGGCGTAAAGGGAGGTAAGGAGGCTGGTAAACGTTTCATTGAGAAGCTGAAACTCTTCAGCCACCTTGCCAACGTCGGAGACGCAAAGAGCCTTGCCATCCATCCGGGAAGCACCACCCACGCGCAACTCAGCGATCAGGAGCAGATTGCCGCCGGAGTAAAACCTGAGCTTATTCGGCTTTCCATAGGGATTGAACATCAAGACGATATCATCGACGATATAAACCAGGCTTTGAAGGAGGTCTAAAATGAAGATAGCAAAAAACATGACGGAACTTATCGGGAACACCCCCCTGGTATATGCGGATGTACTCCTCTCTCCACAGGCAGCGGCCCAGGGCACGCGGATCGCCGTCAAACTTGAGTCGGCAAATCCCCTCGGCTGTGTGAAGGAGCGGATCGCCCTTGCCATGATAGAGCAGGCAGAAGCCGACGGCAGCCTGAGGCCGGGAGGAATCATCGTCGAACCTACCAGCGGCAACACCGGTGTCGGACTTGCTGGAGTTGCTGCGGTAAAGGGTTACCATATCATTCTCACCATGCCCGAAAGCATGAGCATGGAACGACGCAAACTCCTTGCGGCCCTGGGTGCAGAACTTGTGCTGACCCCGGCGGCGAAAGGCATGAAGGGGGCCATTGAAGAGGCAGAGAAGATTGCATCAAGCAGGGAAAACGCCTTTATTCCGGGGCAGTTCGATAACCCGGCCAACCCGGAGGCACATCGAAGGACCACCGCCCAGGAGATATGGCGCGATACCGACGGCAAGGTCGATCTCTTTGTCGCCGGAGTTGGAACCGGAGGAACTGTTACCGGTACGGGAAGCGCCCTTAAGGCAAAGAATCCGAAAATATCCGTTGTCGCCGTGGAACCCGAAGGCTCTCCGGTTCTTTCCGGAGGAAGTGCAGGCCCGCATAAAATTCAGGGCATCGGGGCCGGCTTCGTTCCCTCGGTGGTGGATATGTCGGTCATAGACAGGATCATCACCATCTCCGATGAGGAGGCAGGAAAGAGTGCCAGGCTGCTTGCAAAAAAGGCAGGACTTTTGGTTGGTATCAGCTCAGGGGCTGCTGCGGCAGCGGCAGCGAGACTTGCCGATGAGAAGGAACATGCGGGAAAGCTGATTGTGGCACTGTTGCCAGACACCGGCGAGCGCTACCTTTCCACCTGGCTTTTCGAGGGCTGAGACGAGAGGGAATGTGCCCGAAGAGGGAACCTACAGCCCTCCCGGGTACATTCGCTTTGCGGCCATCTCCACCGCATCGATGATCTGCTGGTAGCCGGTGCAGCGGCAGAGGTTTCCGCTCATTGCCTTGCGAATTCTATCCCGGCTCGGCCGTTTCTCCCGAAGTAAAAGCGCATAGGCACTCATCACCATACCCGGCGTACAGAAACCGCACTGGATTGCACCGCAGTCGATAAAGGACTGCTGGATCGGATGAAGGCTTCCGTCCGGCCCTTCAAGCCCCTCGACGGTGATTACATTCTTTCCTAAGACCGACGAAAGCTTGGTACGGCAACTGCGTTTTCCCTGGCCGTCGATTACTACGGTACAGGCTCCACAGGCCCCGACCCCACAGCCGTTTTTGACTCCGGTAAGGTCAAGCCGTTCCCGAAGATACTCTAAAAGGCTGAGATCGAGATCTTCCCTGGCAACGCTTCGAACCACCCCGTTGACCGTTATTACGCGTTCATCACTGCTGCTCATTTCAAGTCCTCCGGGGTTATCGTGATAGGAAGGTTGTGGAAGCGAAGTCCCGTTGCGTTGTAGACTGCATTGGCAATGGCCGGGGCCATCAATTCAAGGGCAGGCTCGCCAATTCCCTTAGCCCCCGTGGGCGAGGTGGGATCGGGATTCTCCACAATGATCCCCTTAATCTCGGGCAGATCCTTCGCCCTGGGGATTTTGTACTTATCAAGATTGAGATTGCCGATTCGGCCTTCCCGCACCGCAAGATCTTCGCTCAAGGCCTGCCCTACAGCCTGAGCGATACCGCCGTACATTTGCCCCAAAACCATGGCCCTGTTGATCGCCCGACCGATATCGTGGACCGCGGTTAAAGAAAGGAGCTTTATCTTACCGGTTTTGCGGCTTACCGTCAGCTCGGCAGCCTGGGCGCTGTAAACAAAGGTAAAGTAGGCATCACCCTGCCCAAGCTCTTCGTCCCAGGAAACATGGGGCGCCTGAAAGGTGCCGAAAGCGTAGGGGTAGACCCGATGAAGATGCATCGCCTTCATGGCCTCTTCCCAGCTGAAGCTCTTCCCCAAAGGAACGCTGACCGTATCGTTTTCGAAAACGACCTCAGAAGGGTCGCCACCCAGCTCTTCGGCAAGGGTCTCGGCAATCAGCTTCTTTAGATTCCGGGCAGCGATAGCCACGGCGCCGCCTCCCATGATGGTTCCACGGGTCGCTACGGTGGTTCCGCCATCGGGAATATTGCTGGTGGAGGGTCGCTTATAGCGAATCCTCGAAAGGGGAACCCCAAGTTCTTCGCTGAGGATCATCATCTGGACCGATTCGGCCCCCTGCCCGTTTTCATGGATGGCTGCCTCCAGGAGGATCGAACCGTCCATCTGGCAATTGATAATGGAGGAACAATAATCCATTCCCTCCGCCCCGAGGCTTGCGCCCCGATAGCTGATGGAAAAGCCAATACCGTAGAGCTCATCCCCTTCACCCTTGCCCCGGGAACAGGAGGGGTACTTTTCCCTGTAGGAAGACTCGGCAAGAAGACGATCCATGACCGCCTCAAGACTGACGGTGTGGTTATCAAGCACCTGCCCCGTTATGGTTGCATCCCCCTGCTTGACCATGTTGATGCGACGAATTTCCACAGGAGAGAGCCCCAGCTTTTCTGCGGCCATGTCCATAAGCTGCTCAACGGCAAAGTTGACCTGAGGAGCGCCGAATCCCCGCATGGCACCGGTAAAGACGTTGTTGGTGGTCGCGGCAACGATATCCATGCGTACCGCATCGGCAGTATAGGGGCCACAGCATTGGGCGGTGCTACGCCAGTTCACCCAGGGGGTTACGCTGGTATAGGCCCCCGAGTCGCTTACCATATCAATATCGGCGCCCCGAAGCTTTCCCCGCTTATCAAAGCCCACACGATAATGGAGATGATAGGGATGGCGTTTGTAACTCTCTTTCATAGACCAGCTGCGATCGTAGGTCAGTTTCACCGGTCGATTCAATTTCCGTGCCGCCAAAGCAGCCCTGGCGCACACAATGGCGGCGGTATCGTCCTTTCCTCCGAAGCCTCCCCCCATAGGCGTCATATAGACCTCAACATTGGCAAGGGGCTCACCAAGCATGGCCGACACAAAACGTCTGGTTGAATAGGGATGCTGCATGCTGCCGTATATCTCGATAACACCATCGGGACGAGGCACCGCAATCCCCGCCTCGGGCTCCATATAGGCGTGCTCGATAAACTGGGTGGAAAACTCCTCATCGAGAACAAGATCACACCCCTGCAAAACAGCCTCCGCATCCCCCTTCCTGACCCGTCCATGGTTGATACGGTTGGTATTTCCTGCAGAACCTGGACGAAGGATCGGAGCATCGGGCTTGAGAGCCTCAAAGGGATCGGTAACGGGAGGAAGCTCATCTGCCTGCTCCTTTACCAAGGGCGCAGCGGCAAGGGCCGCCGCCCGGGTTTCGGCAACAACCAGGGCAATGACGTCTCCCTCGCAAAGGATGCGCTCCTGGGCAAGCATGGCATAATCGCGGTTGATCTGGCCGAAGCAGATCTGTCCGGGAATATCGGCTGCGGTAAAAACTCCGAGAACCCCGGGTGAGGCCGACGCCGCATCAACATCGACGCGAAGATGCTCGGCTCGTACATAGCCGGTATAAACGACAACCGCATGGGCCATACCGTAGAATTTCAGATCGTCGGTATACTTGGCCCGTCCGGTCACCTTGGAAACGGCATCGTTTCTGAAAACCGTCGTTCCGGAAACTGGCATAATAACTCCTTGAATACATATCCCAAAGGAGAGGGATTTGCAACATATTACAACACAATAGGCCCTAATGCAAATAAAAGCGGGGAATGTATCAGAAAAAAATCCATATCAATTATAGGAAACCGCGGGGTCATTTTCGTTAAGTTTTTCTTTACAACTCAATATAGTGTTGTATACTGTTGCATAATATTTGGTCGCTCGCGTTGCGGATTGTTGTATTTCCCGGAACTGCTCGGTGCTCCTTTACCGGGCCGAAACATACCGCACAAAAAAACCAAAGGAGCGTCCGAAAAGGAGACCTCATGAGCGATACCTCCGTTCAAACACCCCCGCAAAACGGGGCAGCAGGCAGTGCCGTAGAGATCATCTACGGTCTAAACGATCGTCCTTCCTTTTTGCAATCACTCTTCGCGGCACTGCAACACCTTCTTGCCATCTTTGTCAGTATTATTACCCCGCCGACCATCATCTGCGGTGTTTTGGGGCTGCCCATCCAGATGACCAGCTACATCATTTCCATGGCCCTGGTCGTCTCTGGCATCGCAACCTTCATCCAGGCCAAGAAGTTCGGCCCTGTCGGGAGCGGACTTCTCTCCATACAGGGCACAAGCTTCACCTTTCTCGGGACCATCATCGCCATCGGCATGGCGGTCAAGGGAGATGGCGGCAGCAACGAAGCCGCCCTTGCCACCATCTTCGGCATCTGCTTCTTCGGCAGTTTCATCGAAATGGTCTTTTCTCGATTTCTCAAGTTCCTCCAGAAAATCATTACCCCTCTGGTCAGCGGTATCATCGTCACCATGATCGGGCTCTCCCTGGTCAAGGTTGGGTTCACCGATATCGCAGGGGGATCGGCCGCGGTAGGAACCGACGCCTTTGGAAGCTGGCAGAACCTCGGTCTGGCTGCAATCGTTCTGGTAACCATCATCATCCTGAACCGCAGCAAAAACCAATGGCTTCGCATGGGAGCCATCGTTATCGGCCTTGCCGTCGGCTATGTCGTTGCGGCCTTCATGGGGCGTATCGATTTTACCAAGCTCGACGGATTATCCCTGGTCAACGTGCCGATACCCTTCAAATACGGCTTTTTCAAATTTCGTTTCGACTATTTCATCCCCATGGCGCTCCTCTACCTGATCACCACCGTGGAGTCCATCGGAGACCTCACCGCAACCAGTCTGGTATCAAATCAACCCATTGAGGGAAAACAGTACATTAAAACCATCAGCGGCGGGGTCCTCGGCGATGGAGTGAACTCCGCGATAGCGGCCCTGTTCAACAGCTTTCCCAATACCACCTTCAGTCAGAACAACGGCATCATCCAGCTTACCGGTGTGGCGAGTCGCTACATTGGCTACTTTATCGCCGCTCTGCTTGTCATATTCGGGGCCTTCCCCATCATCGGCGGAATCTTCAGCCTCATTCCCTCCCCTGTTCTCGGAGGAGCCACCATCATCATGTTCGGGACCGTTGCAGCCAGCGGCATCAAGCTGATCGGCACCAACGTCATCAACCGTCGGGGGATCCTTATCATGGCCATAAGCTTCGGGCTCGGCCTCGGTGTGATCCTCGTTCCCGACGCCCTGGGGCACTTTCCTCCCCTGGCAAAAACCATCTTCGGTTCGGCAATCACCACCGGCGGACTTTCCGCTATATTCCTCAACATCATTCTTCCCCGTTCCTACAAGGAGCAGAAGGTCCACGACGACCTTCGCACCGATATGACCTGATTTTTTTTGGGGGGCGCATCCCCTTCGGGGACCGCTCCTCCGCTGCAATTCCTCGCCCCGTCCGGGGCGGGAGCGGCAGACGGGCTCACTCCCGATCGCCCGCCGCTCCCTGCCGGGGCTGCGGGATTTCCGCTCCGTCCCTTGCGCTGATGCCCGACAGAATAGCGTCATCCTTAGGACCAGGGCCTCAGAGCCATTTGCAAAAAATTGTAATCCATGAGAAGATTGCGCAGAGTGTAAAGAAGAATGTCAGTAGCATCACGAAACATTACCGATAACGAAAGTATCCTGCCCACCTTAAACTTCTGGTACTCATTTCGGCCGGTACTCTTTGCAAAGAGTATCATAGTCGGCGTGGTAACCGGTTTCCTTGTCGTGGCCCTGCGCATCGGCCTCACCGCTGCCCATGATATACGAAAAAGCTTATACGAAGCATTGCCTGAGAAGCCCCTTCCTATTCAGTTGGGCTGGGTATTTCTTCTTGTTATAGCAGGTTTGCTCATAGGATATACGATAAAACGATACCCGCTCATTCGAGGAAGCGGTATTCCACAGGTGAAAGGGGCCCTTAACCGACAAATCCGCCTCTCCTGGTTCCCCGAACTCTTTTTGAAGTTTTTCGGAGGTATCGTCGGTATCGGTGCAGGGCTCTCCCTCGGAAGGGAAGGCCCCTGTGTGCAACTCGGTTCCTACGTAGGATTGAGTATGCTTCACCACTCAAAAACCCCCAATCTGGAACGTAAATATCTTATTACCAGCGGGGCTGCAGCAGGTTTGTCGGCTGCCTTCAACGCTCCCCTTGCCGGTGTCATCTTCGTCCTTGAAGAGATGCACAAAAGCTTTTCGCCGCTCTTGCTGGTCTGTTCCATGGCCTCGTCAACCGCTGCGGACTTTGTCGCAAGTCACTTCTTCGGACTCAGGCCCATTTTCGATTTCCACGCAATCAACGTCATTCCCCAGGAATACTTTCATTTTGCCATTATTCTGGGCATTGTCATCGCCTTTGTCGGCCATCTTTTTAAGAAGGCCCTCTACTTTTTTCAGGATTTCTACGTGAGGCTGCGTATCCCCGTGATATTGCGACCGGTCCTGCCCCTTCTGCTCTCCGTGCTTCTGGGGCTCTACTGCTTCGATGTGACGGGAGGAGGACATCATTTAATCGAAAGCCTCTGCTACGATAACAAGACCCTCCTTTTCCTATCGGTTCTCCTGTGCCTCAAGTTTCTCTTCACCACACTATGTTACGGTTCGGGAAACCCCGGAGGTATCTTTTTACCCCTGCTGCTCATCGGCGCGCTGGTAGGACAGATATACGGGGGGCTTTTACAGGCCTTCGGTCTTATAGATTCTTCCCACAACATGAATTTCATGATTATGGGGATGGCGGCAAATTTTACCGCCATCGTTAGGGCCCCGGTAACAGGAGCAATCCTCATCCTTGAGATGAGTGGAAATTTTAATCACCTCCTCGGTCTGGTAGGTGTCTGCATGAGTACCTACCTTGTCGGCAGCTTCATAAAGTCAAGACCCGTATATGATGTGCTGCTTGACCGCCTCATACACCGAAATCCGGGAATTTTCGTCGGCAATGAGCGCCGTAAGGTTATCCTTGAAATTCCAGTCTCCATTGATTCCTTTCTGGAACATAAACAAGTGGCCCATATCGACTGGCCCGAGGGAACGGTGCTCATCGGCATCATGCGGGGCGAAAAAGAGTTCATCCCAAAACCGAAAACGGAGATCCTTCCCGGTGATCAGCTGTTGATTCTTGCTTCGGAAGAAGATGCGGGAAAGGTCCAGATGTCTCTGATCGCCATGGGTGCTTCACCGGAGGATTGACGACCGTTATCGATGATTATCCGTACACCACTATCCTCCATCCAAGTGCGCAGGTATACTTAGCGCATGAAAGAGCAAGCAGATAATCGCTGTCCCTGGTGCATGGGAAATGCCCTTATGCAAAGCTATCACGACACGGAATGGGGAGTTCCCCTCCATGATGAGAAGAAGCATTTTGAGTTTTTGCTCCTCGAAACCATGCAGGCGGGACTGAGTTGGCAGACCATCCTCAACAAGCGGGAGGCCTTTCGCAAAGCCTTTGCTGGATTTGACGTAGAGAAGGTTTCACGCTTCGGCGAAGAAGATACAGCAAGGCTGATGGATAATGCCGGAATCATCAGAAACCGAAGAAAAATCGAAGCTGCAATCTCCAACGCATCGGCCTTTCTTCACATCAAAAAAGAATGGGGAAGTTTTGACCGCTACATCTGGTCCTTCACCGACGGTAAGGTGGTGGACCATCGGCTGACGACCATGGACCAGATGCCGGTACAAGATGAACTGGCGGAGAGGGTTTCTGCCGACCTAAAAAAGCGCGGCTTCAAATTCGTAGGAGCAGTGACCATATATGCCCATCTTCAGGCCATCGGCGTTATCAACGACCATCTGACACATTGCTTCCGCTACAACGAGCTAAGGGAAAAACCATAGCGGCTCCCATAACAGCTCAAAGGGAAGCTATGCGGTCGACTGCATCATCGATGCGATCGGCGGCTGCCAGGGCTCCCGTCCAACGGACGGGGATAGACGAGAAGCCGGAACGCGCGCCAAGGATCATTCCGGCAAGCAGGCCCCTGGCGGCAGAATCGCCCCCTGCTGCAACATTGGAAATCATCGCCTCTTCATAGTCATCTGGATACGAAACAAGCAGGTGGATTGTCCCGGGAAGGGCTCGTTCGGCGCTGCACATCTGGCCGAAGCGGCCGATTACCGCAATTGTTTCCTCACCTGCGGTTTCCATACCGGCCTTTACCAGAGAGGGAAGAAGATCTCCGCTCTCCCAGACCTGCTCTTCCAGCACGCTTATGATGGCATCTTCCATGGGCTGATCTCCATGGAAAAGAAGACGGGAAAAAAATCGGGCGACATCCCGTACCAGGGGATGGTCGTGGGTCAGCGAAGCCTGGGAAGCCGCGGCATCCGCCAAAGCGGCCGGATCGGTAAAAAGCAGTGCAAGGGCGGCGGTCCGTCCGGCCCCGCCCAAGTCATCCATCGAGCTGGCCTTCCCGCCAGAGAGGGTATCTTTGCTGGCATGGTCCATATAGCCGTCATAGATGGCCATCTTCTCTTTCCAAAGCTGAAAAAAGGCCTCTTGGTCGTAACCGCCCTTATCGGCAATCGATTCAAGAAGCCACAGGGTTTGATCACCGTAATGGGTAAACTCACCCCGCTTTCTATTCGGATGAAAGGTTTTCACCAGCGGATCACTCAAGTCACGTGGCCGACCGATCCGCTTGGCAATGGCATCGACATTGTAGATCCAATGGCTGCCGAGACTTAAAGAATCGGCTGCCAATGCCCCGTAGATGATTCCCTTACGTGTATCATGTTTCATACTTTCAAGGTAGTAATTACGGTGCCAAAAGGCAAATACAGGGGAAAGCGTAACATCACCAGGATTCGGAACATTCCTTTTAACCGCTGATAATGCATGAAACTATTGCTCGCCAATAAGTATTTGACCACGGCAATCACCATCAGGATCGTGTACCATGGATAATAGTGCCGTTACGGCATTCCTTTTGCCGATGCGATGGATTTCCAGTTGATAATGAATTGGGAAACCAATGGTTTTTTCTGTATTGTTGTTCGATGAAACAAAAAAAGAGCCTTGCTCAAGTTGTATTTTATGTAGCTGTATCAGAAATGTCATGTACGTTTTCGGTATCTGCCAAAACTGCTTCCTCCAATTTACGGCGCGCACACACCAAATGTCCTATCATATCATCACGGGCTCCGTTGCTATCTTTCGAAAGAATTTTATTGAAAATCGCCTCATGGGCCAGCAATGAGTCATAGGAATCAAATTCTCTTCTTATGGTATATTGCTTTGACAATTCCAGGAGACTGAACAGAGAGCAATAGATACCCGTCAGTATTTCATTGTGTGCTGAGCGTACCAGAAGTGCATGAAATTCATGGGAGTATAACCGAAGCATCTCATAATCGGCATCCTTGATTTTAGCCTCTTTCAAAAGATCCCGCATCTTTTTCAGCGTCAAACGAATTTGTGTAATGTCTTCACCTGTTCGTCGTATTGCCGCATAATAACAGGCCGTCGATTCCAGGGAAATACGTACCTCAAAAAGAGATAAAACACTTTGAGACTGTATTGATAAGCCGAAACTGAGGTTTTCTATGATATGGGATATGTCGAGGTTATGTACATACAGCCCATCGTTAGGAACATTTTTTAAGATACCGATATATTCCAGAACCTTCAGGGCTTCCCGAACAGGGACCCTGCTGACGTTAAATTTTTCTGCCAGGCTTCGTTCGGAAGGGAATTTATCTCCTGCAGAATAAACTCCTGTTGCAATCAAATCTTTTATGTGTTCGATAATATCTTTGTAATGACTACCACTTTTTTCATGGTGCATTTTGCTACCTCCCAATTGTTAACACTATATGGATGGCATCCATTACACTGGTATACCAATCAAATTGAATTCATAAATGGAAAACTACTCCATTTATGACCCTGCTTCTTATTGCCGGATTACAAGCAATCCCCAAGGAACTATATGAAGCAGTAAAGGTAGATGGAGCAGGAGCCGGTCGGACCTTTTTTTGCGTGACGCTTCCTCTGGTAAAAAATGCCCTTATGGTGGCCATGATTTTCCGTACGCTTGATGCATTACGGGTTTTTGATCTTTTCCAAATAATCTTTGCCCAAAAACGTTTTTCCTTGGCTTCCTATACATATTATCAGCTGATTGATAGTAAAGCTATGGGATATTCATCGGCTTCCAGTATTCTTATCTTTCTTCTGGTCTTTTTAGTTTCACTTATTTATGTCAAGTTAGCAGGAGGAATAAGCAAAAATGATTAAGAAGAACCAGATAATTCATAATACGTTTTTTTGCATTTTCCTTTTCTGTTTTATTTTGCTTGTATTTTTTCCGTTCTACTGGATGGTAAATACATCAATGAAAACAGAAAATCAATTGATGATGACTCCTGCTACACTGGTTCCCTTGGATCATATTTCAATGAAGTTCCTGCCTTCCTCAATCAATTATCAGGCAGTATTGAAGAACACCCTTTTCCTTCATAGCATTGCAAATTCCATTATTGTTGCCGGAGTAGTGACACTGGTTTCCTTGCTCCTTGGTTCTTTTTCAGCCTATGCTCTTGGAAAATTGTATTTTCGGGGGAAAAAGATTATCCTGTATCTCATTCTTACCATGACAATGTTTCCTCGAGTCTCGGTTCTTAGTGGGTTATATTCCGTAATACGGTTTCTGCATATATCAGCAATACAAAGCATGATTTTATCTTATTTTCTGTTTACACTACCTTTTACTGTTTGGGTCATGACATCATATTATCGGCAACTTCCATCATCGCTCCTTGAGGCGGCTTATGTTGATGGAGCTACGCCATTTCAAAGTTTTTTTGATATTTTACTTCCACTTACGATACCCGCTGCTGTTACTACAGGCTTGCTTGCCTTCATTGCTGCTTGGAACGAATATCTATTTGCACTGACGTTTTCTTCGGTTTCCCCAAAATCGAGAACTATTCCCGTTGCCATTGCCATGTTCAGCGGAACCGTTTCCCGACAATATCCTTTTGGCGAAATCATGGCTGCATCTGTCGTTATTACGCTACCTTTGTTAATCCTTGTGATTGTATTTCAGAAAAAACTCGTTGCAGGATTAACTTCTGGTGCAATAAAACAATAATTTCTATTGAGTTAGAAAGGAGCTTTATCATGAAAATTGTGTTGATTGGAGCGGGAAGTGCTCAATTCGGATTGGGTACCTTGGGTGATTTGTTTCAGAGCCAGGCTCTGGAAGGAAGCGAAATTGACATCGTCGATATCGACGAGAAAGCACTGGCTCATGTACAAAAGATTGCAACATCTTTCCTGGAGGAAAGTGGCAAACCATTTTGGGTCCAGGCATACACTGACAGGAAAGAAGCCCTGCGGGATGCCGATGTCGTGGTCATCTCCATTGAGGTCGGTAAACGATTTCCTCTTTGGAATCAAGATTGGACCATCCCACAGCAATATGGAATTCATCAGGTTTATGGGGAGAACGGTGGAGCTGGTGGGGTGTTCCATTCTCTTCGCATCACTCCGGTGATTGTGGAAATTTGTGATGATGTAATGCAATTTTGTCCTAATGCCTATGTATTCAATTATTCCAATCCGATGACAGCAATAACGACAGCAGTGTTGCGAAAGTATCCTCAACTTAAATTCATCGGAATGTGCCACGAAATAGCTTCGTTGAAACGTTATGTGCCGATAATTCTGGATACCCCCTACGAAGATATTGCTCTCCGGGCTGCAGGTTTGAATCATTTCAGTGTTCTGCTTGAAGCCTCCTATCGGTCGACGGGCAAAGATGCCTATCCTGATATCCTTGAGAGGGCTCCTGCTTTTTTTGAACGGGAACCTGGATATTCCGATCTGCTTTCGTATGTACAAAAGGGAGGATCTGTTGAACAAACAGAGGGAAGCGACAGGCGATCGTTGCTTGCCGGTACCCGCAGTTCCAAGTCTTGGGCTGATCGCACGCTTTTTAAAACCATTTTGGAACGATATCGTTTATTGCCGATTACAGGTGACAGCCATATTGGGGAATACATTTCTTGGGCCTGGGAAATCGCTGATCACAAAGGTATCAAGGATTTCTACGAGTTCTACCAAATAATGCTCTCTCGAAATGAACCGAAAATCGGTACGGAAACACACGAACGATTGGTATATATACTTGAGGCGCTTTTAAAGGGGGCTGCTTCTTATGAAGAACCGGCTGTCAATATTCTTAACGAGGATCTGATACCTGAACTTCCTTCATGGATTGCCGTTGAAGTACCAGGCATCGTTTCGGCATCGGGAATAAAAGGGGTAAAATTCCCTGCCTATCCCAAAGGCTTTGCGGCACTGCTTCGTAATTATTGTGGTGTGTATGACCTGATTGCTGAAGCTGTGCTGACTAGTCGGAAAGAATATGTCATTCAAGCATTGATGGCCAATCCTGTCGTTGACCAGTGTCGGTGTCTTCCCGAATTAGTAGACATTATGATAGATAGGCAAAAGCCTTGGCTTGATTATTTAGGATGAGGTTGCCTTTTATTCCTGTAATTGTGTTTTATGTAAAAAACGGATTGTATTTCTTTTGAATATGTTTGAAGTCGATACAGAGGGCTTATCCTCTGTATCGATTGTTTTCCGTCTGATTTTGCAACAATATTACGGAGGAAATATTTTCTACCCAATATTTCAAAAGAAAGTATTTTTATTTAACACAAATAATAAAAACCCCTGAAAATGAGTCCTGTGTGATTTTTTTGGCAAGAAAGTAAGGTGGATATTACATGGATCGACATATTAATTTTTTCCTTGTGTTGGCTATTACACTTTTTATTACGTGGTTTCTGCGTGATTTTGGCGGAATGCTGAACTCGCATGAAATGTTCGCTACGGTTACGATCATGCTTATGTATGTCGGAATGGGGATGACAACAGACTCCCGGCAATTGTTGGTAGGATTAAGGAACTGGAAACTTATCCTTTTTTCGCAATTTTCCTTGTTTGGCCTTTCACCTATACTGGCTTATGGTATTTTTCATGCTGTCATGCGATATTCCCATTTGGAATATGCTATAGGTCTGTTGTTTCTCGGTTGTTTACCCACCACCATAACGTCTTGCATTATGCTGACGAAGGAATACGGAGGTAATACTGTTGGAGCATTGTATAATTCAATTGTTTCGCAATTTTTGGGGCTGCTCCTTACCCCCTTGTTACTTTCTACGTTACTGGCAACTCAATTTATCTCTGTTATCCCTTTCTCACAGGTAGTGGAGAATTTATGTCAGAAAATGATTATCCCCTTTGCTATCGGACAGTTTTTGCGCCAGAGGCATGTGTTATTGGGCCGTATTCCGGGAATTGTTACCTATTATGGGATATTCTTTATTCTCTATATGAAATTGGCGGCAACCTTTTGTAAAGGAGATCTTCTTGAATACTTCCATTTGCTTTCGATACCCCTGATTGGCGTATTTGCCTTTTGTTCATTACTTTTACTGCTGGTATCACTCTTGACCGTTGGTTGTAAATTTTCACGGAAGGACCAAGTCTGTTCCATCTTTACAGGAACGCAGAAAACAATGGGAATGGGAATTCCTCTTGCAACGATCTATTTCCCGAAGAATGAGGAAATAGTCTCTTCCGTTTCCCTCCTGATAATTTTCTATTATATTTTAATAATGGTAGGTGCTGCTTTTGTTGTTGTACGAATTTTGCCAAAGCAAAAAATATGAATCACACATGAATACACCAAGGCCGTTTAGTGAAAGAGGCCGCCGATAGGAAACCATTTTTCCGCATATGTAAATTAGGCATATTCAGAAAGTATATGCCGACAGTAAAGGGCCGCGATCAGTGCCGCCATCCAGGTTACCGCAAAGATTCCCCAGAAGACCCCGGTTACCCCAAGGCCTGCGGTCTTAGAAAGGAGCCAGAAAAGAGGGACAGGTACAAGCAGCTGTCTAAAGAGTCCTATGGCGATGGCAAAACGCGGTCTTTTCAGGCCCTGAAGCAGGGAGACATGGACCGAAAGAACAACATAAGCGTAAAGGGTCAGGGAATCGATACGCAGATAACGGGCCCCAATAGCAATGACCTCTTGGTCGCCGCTGAAAAATCCGACAAGCACCGGTGCGGCCAAAAGGAAAAAGGCAGCTGGAACGAGAAGAACAAGGCCGTATTTAAGCGCCGATATCTCGGTCTCTTTCACCCTATGGAAAAGAGCGGCACCGCTATTGCGCGCCGAAATACTCAAGACCGCCGTAGAAATTCCAATCGTAGGGAGCAGAGCAATCTGCTCGATCCTCACTGCGGCCCCATAGGCCGCAACGGCCCTTTCGCCGAATTGCCCGAGAAACCAGGTAATGACGAAAATCCCGACCCCCACGGTGAGAGAGTTCAAAGTAGCCGGCACCCCTTGTCCGAGTAACTGGAGCCATGCCGAGGGACGGGGAAGAAAGTCATGTCGATGTGCCCCAGCGAAGCGTCTATACTTTTGCAGACGATACAGCATGTAGGACATACCAAGGGCCTGAACCAGGATCGTCGCAAAGGCAACCCCGCGAATGCCCATCCGGGGAATACCAAGCCAGCCGAAGATGAAAAGAGGGTCGAGAAGAAGGTTCAAAAGGAAACCGGCAATCAGGACATTGCGATAGCTTTTGGTATCGCCGTGAGCACGCAAAATGCCGTTTATCGCACCATTAAAGAGGAAAAACAAAGCACCTGCAAAGATGATTCGCATATAGGCCAGGGCCTTGGAAAGATAGTCCCCGTCTGCACCAAGCAGACGGAAAAGTGGTGGGGCGGCAAGCTCCCCCACAAGCGTGAGCAACAATGAAAGAATAATTCCCAGGGAAAAGACCTGGGCGGAGACAAAGCGGCCGGAGGACTCGCGCCCGGCACCATATTCGTTTCCGACAACAGCGGTGACCCCGACGGAAAAACCTTCGGTAAAGGCAATGATAATAAAAAAGAGGGGAAAGGAGAGGCTTAAGGCCGCAAGGGTACTTGTAGAGAGCATTCCCGCATACCAGGTATCAACGACATTGAATCCGGTATTGAAGAGAAAGCCTACGGCAGCCGGTATGCCGATGGTCCGAACAAGACGAGGAACAGGCTCGCTCAAAAGGGAATCAAGACTATTTCCCCCCACAGTTTCGCGCATAGCATCCTCCCTCTACCTTTTTTTCCTGAGGATAGCTAGTTTACCCCATCGAGGGAAGAGCTTCACTCTCCGATCTGCCTTCGATATGAGGAGACAATAGGCTCCAAAAGCCGCCGTTTTTCCCCTCTCATCTTTTGGTGATAGGTGCCTCCGTGGTAGAAACAGGCAAAGCCTCCGCTGGCGGCGGCCCAGGCGGCAGCCTCACGTAGCGAAGGTTTTTCGGGAAGCTGCATTGCAGACGAGGCGACAAGGCCACCAAGGAAGTTATCTCCACATCCGGTGGTGTCCCCTTTCAATGAAGGATCTGCGGCAAGTCGATCGTCGACCCAGCGGCTGACGGGCAGCATGGCCATCTCGTGGGAAAGAAATCGCTCTCCCCCCGACCAAAGAAGATAATCCCTTGCCCCCCGGGTGATGACCAAAGCACCGACCCTCCAGTCGATAAAGCGGTTCGCGGCATCTTCGATACGTGTCGTGGCACTCAGGCGAAGAGCCTCTTCTTCATCACAGACCAAAAGATCGATAAACCGATAGCTGTCCCGATCTCCCAGAGGCCATATTCCCTTTGGGTCACGCTTTTGGCTTCGGAAATCATACACCGTCCCCACAATGGTCAGGGCTCCGTGCTCTTTCGCCCTTTTAAGAAGCGGGGTAAGAGCGGCGTGAAGCGGAGGAACAAGGGCCGAACCTCCGATAAGAAGGATATCGGTATCATAAAAATCGTCAGGAAACCGTTCCACGGCAAGATGTTCCGCCGCTCCGATGGTATGGACAAAGCTACGCTCCCCCTTCCCTTCCAGGGCGTAAGGGTCGGCCAGGACGACGGTAGAAGGCGAAGGACTCTTATCCATGTATTGGAAAAACGCCTGTACCGGTGTTTCTCCGATAAAGGACTCGATCTGTCCGGCAAGGGGATCATCACCGACAATACCGTAGAATCGACTCTCCACCCCCTGCTTCTCGAGAAGCTGTGCCGCATGAACCAGGGCGACAATGGCGGGTCCTCCCAGATTCACGGCCGTGGCTTCCGTACCACCGCTTATTTCGTATAAAAGTTCGGGAAAGGGGCGGCCTGCAAAGGCCTCGAGGTCATTGGCGAGAACGAGGCCTCCGGGAATGAGGCCGCCGTCTCCCGGGACCCGGGAAAGAAGGCGGCGAAAGGCATCTCCGGCATAGGATATCTCCCGATAGAGAACATCGATCAGGCAGCACCCCGTAGCCGTAATTCTCATGCAAATCTCCGGTAATCACCAACCATAAGCCGCGTAGGAGGTACATCCTCCTCAATGGCAGGAAAGCGTCCAAGTTCCTCCTTGAAACGATTGTCGCTGTCGTCGTCGTTTACCATGCTGACCTCTCCGCACATGACCTTTCCGTATCCCTTTACGGCGAAAAAGCGATGATATAGGCGCTGGGGAAGGCTCAGACTCGATCCGGGATCAAGAACAAGTCGCTCGCCGGCTTCCAGGACCCGCTGTACACCATCGACGGATACGGTAACGCTCTGCGTGGAGAAGCCGTCCTGTGCATCCGACATATAGAGTTCAAAGGCAAGCTTCCCACCTCCCCTGTTGATGATATCCTCCATCTTATTCCAGTGAAAGTGAAAGGGAGTCTCCTGTTCCTCACCAACCACCATGATTTTCTCCGCATAGGGCTTTGCATAACTCCCTTCAAGACCGTTTCTCAGGGTAAACAGGGTCAGTCCCCTGGTCTCAAATCGCCCTGAACCGAAATCGGTGATATCCCAGCCAAGCTTACAGTCGAAAATTTCCTTACATCCGTTTTTATGTGCGGCCCACTGTTCAGGGTTCCAGAATGCCCATTCGGGCAGATGGAACCCCTGTTCACTAAAAAAGGCTTGCGCCCCTTCGATGATTGCATTTATTTCACTTCGTTTCATATTGTTCCTCCATAGCTAACGTAGTTTAGCACTTGTAACTGCGGCTGACAAGTGATAATTTCATCCATAATGGCTAAATCGACAAGGACCATGAAGGAGGTGGCCGAGCACCTCGGGCTCTCGCGCACTACCGTATCTCTGGTGCTCCAGGGAAGAGGCGATGAATACCGCATCAGTCGGGAAACCCAGCAGATGGTCCTGGATTACGTTAAAAAGACCTCCTATAAGCCCAACTATTTTGCAAAGGCGCTTAATCGTGGTCGAAGCGATATTATCGGAGCGGTTTTCCCCGATGTTTTCGAATCCTTTATGAACAACATTATTCGGGGTATCGAATCGGTGCTTTACGAGCAGGGATATTCCCTCATGATCTCGACCAGTCGCTTCGACAACAAACGGGAATGTTCCGTGATCGAAAAGATGGTGTGGCAGGGAGTCGATGGTATCATTCTCATCCCGACCATGCCCTTCCATGGAGAAACGCCTTACGACGGATCCCATATTGAGGGCTTGCTGAGGCAAGGGTATCCCTTCGTCGTCGTCGATCGCACCATCGAGGGCCTTGAAACCCATACGGTTCTCCAGAACGACCGGAAAGCTGCGAGAAACGCGGTCAGCAAAGCGATACGTCAGGGTGCCAGGAATGTGTGCTGCGTTTCCCTTGCCCTTGCTGCATCATCCATCGATGCCCGACTTGCCGGTTACCGGGAAGCGGTACGAGCAAAGGGAATGGCAGAAACGATCATTCCCATCTTTTCTCTCAATCCCGAAAGTGATGATCTCGAGAAGCAGACAGTGGAAGTGATGAGAAGCGCTTCGCCGGCCGACACCTTTTTCGTCACGACCAGCGGTCTGGCGGATAAGCTTTCCTGGATCCTGCGAACGTACCGCTTCGATGCAAGGATCATTCGATTTGGCGAAACTCCCCGGTGGGCCGAGGCGTCCATGGAGGATATTCCCCATCCCCACAAAAAGATGGGAGAAGCGGCATCGAAACTTCTTCTCGATGTGATCCGTCAGCCGGATCTTCCCCCACAGCACATCGTCTGCGAAGCAGGGTAAGCCGAAAGAGCATTATGCCCTTTCACCACCAATATTCGTGACAGTAAGGAAATCAAAGATCCTCACCAAATAAAAAACGCCAGCGGACCGGAGAAAAGAGTCGCTTCCCCGATGTTGCAAGAAAGGTGGCACCCTCGGGGGAAAAGAGGACTGTATCGACTTCATCAAAGCCATCACACAGCCGGAGCACCCCTTGTATATAGGAAACAGAAAGCGCCTCTTGCCCCTCAAGGAAAAGGGTGGTTGCAAGGCCTCGTCGGCTCAGCGGATTATCAGCGGCCGAAGCATCAAGGCCCTGAGCAAGATAAGCGCACACATCTTCCAAGCCGATACAAACATTCCGGCCGCTCCAGGGGGCCATGTGACGCCCCCGGTTTTCCATCCACATGACGGTGGAGGGAAGAAGCCGAAGATTCTTGAAAGAAAACCAGAGATAGCCCCCCTCACGGCAGAGGGCGGTCATCCAGCCGGGTTCTTCGCTCGGCCGCTGACAGAGCTGCAGGATGTCGACAAACCCTTCCCGGGCGGGAAAGTGAGAACAATCGGTAAAGGCTGGATCTTTCCAGATCGTCGGGACATGCGACAGGTCGTCAAAGAAGGCACCGGTAGCAAGGGAATAATACTCTCGATCATGACTGAAGGGGGGCTGATAGGCGTTGGTCATCCCAAAAAGGAGAGGAGAGCTTTTTATCTGCAGCTGCCCGTTTTGTCCCGTTAGAGTGGCATGGTGGCCGAGTGTGACAGGCCCCCTGTTCCCGGCGATGCGATGCCTGGTGTAGATACAACTGTCGCCTCCCGTCAGCTGCCACGTCGCCCGAATCGAGCCTGGTCGGACGGAAGTGCTAAGCTCAAGCTCCAAGGTGGACCGTCCATCGGCAGACTCCTGTCGGGACACAAGGTTCCATTTTAAGCCGGCGCTTTCCCCGTGAGGGGGATGATGCTCACCGATCCCGTCCGGCAGCTCGTCGTTGTCCCCAAAGGGCATGCAGAAAAAATCCCCCCGAAGGGGACGAAGCACCGCAGGCTGATCTGCCGTCTGATCGTGCGATTCTCCCTGCCAGGGGCTCAGGTGATAGGGCTGAACCGGGTTAGCATCCTTTGGAAAAAAACGTACCGGCGCCATCTGGGCCCCTCGTTCGGTAACAAATAGTTCTACAAAGCTATTCTTCAGCCCAAAAGAGGGTTCTCCCGCTATTTCTGTTCTTTGATCCATGGCCGACTCCTTTACCATCCTTTTCGGAAGCGGTATTCAATCTATACAAAAGATTATTCACACGGTAAAGTATGTACTGAAATATCAACCTGCGGCAAGGGTAAGACCGAAACCAAGGGAGACGCTTATAGATACGATCTGCCTGCGCCTTCCTTCCCTGTTGCAGGAGGGAGGCACTCGGATGGAAAAACGGCTTGGCTTTATCGGTATCATCATCGAAAACAGAAACGAGACAGCAGGAAAGGTCCAGGAGCTTTTAACCGATTTCGGAGATCAGATTGTCTGCAGAACCGGTGTTCCGTATCGGGAAAAGGGGCTATCGGTCATCACCCTGATCGTCGATACAACCACAGATGCCCTTGGAAGCCTCACCGGAAAGCTGGGTGCCATAGAGGGTGTTTCGGTGAAATCGAGTCTGGCAAAAAAGTAACGCGGTATGATGCACACATCGATTGACGTCTCCGCCGCGGATTTCGCACAAGAAGAATACATACATACGCTTCGTCATGGAGCCATACCCAGCGAAAAAGCGCTTCGGGCAATTCTCTCTATCCCTTATCGTGAAAAGGCCCTGGTGGATCAGGTTCGATATAGGGCAATGGAGGTGATGGAACGAGAGGTTGGGAACCTCGTCTACTACCGAGGCATTGTAGAATTCTCAAACATATGCACCCAGAATTGTCGCTACTGCGGCATACGCAGAAGTAATACCCATGTCTCCAGCCGCTACCTTCTCGATGAGGAGGAGATCGTCGAATCGGCCCTCTGGTGTGCGGAAAGGGGTTACGGATCGGTGGTACTCCAGTCCGGAGAGAGGAGAGACGAAGCCTTCATCGAGCTTGTGGAAAGAATCGTCAAGACCATAAAGGAACGTTCCCGCAGTACGGAACTTCCGGACGGAGTGGGCATTACCCTAAGTGTGGGGGAGCAAACCCTTGAGACCTATCGCCGATTCTACAATGCGGGAGCGCATCGATATCTTTTGAGAATCGAAACCAGCAACCCCGAGCTCTTTTCGGCCATCCATCCCCCTGAACAGCGTTTTGAGACCCGGCTCCAGGCTCTGCACGACCTGCGGAAGGCTGGCTTTCAGGTTGGCACCGGGGTGATGATAGGCATTCCCGGCCAGAGCATCGATATGCTCGCACGCGATATCCTCTTTTTCCGGGAAATCGATGTTGATATGATCGGCATGGGGCCGTATATTACCCATCCGGATACGCCCATGGCAGTACAGGGAATGATGGAGAAGGAAGCGTTGCTGCATCTTTCGCTCCTTATGATTGCGGCAACACGGCTTGCATTGCCCGATGCAAATATTGCCGCAACCACCGCTCTTCAGGCCCTTGTGCCGGACGGAAGAGAACGGGGCCTTCGCTTCGGGGCAAACGTAACCATGCCCAATATTACCCCCCTTCGCGTACGGGAGGCCTACAGGCTCTACGAGAATAAGCCGTGCATGAACGAACGAAAAGAGGCATGTGAGGCCTGTCTTGCGGGGCGCATTGCATCTACGGGAAGAAGCGTTGGCCTTAATGCATGGGGAGATTCACCTCGTTTTTTCAAAAGGAAATTCCCTAGAGAGTGATAACACTTTCCGACGATAAGTGTTGCATTCTTCAGACCTTCGAATTAGTATATGGGACAATAATCTACTTATAGAGGAGGAGCTATGACAACTCTGGTTCTTGTAGTTGCCTTGGCGATCTACCTGATTTTCTATTTCTCATTCGGTAAAGGGCTTCAAACGAAGTTGCTCAAATCTCAAGAAGCACCTGCAGCCCCTTCGCAGAGGCTCTCGGATGGCGTGGACTATATTCCGACAAGCAAATATGTCCTTTTCGGCCATCACTTTGCATCCATCGCAGGAGCAGGTCCCATCGTTGGTCCCGCAATTGCCATTGCCTGGGGATGGCTTCCCGGCCTTCTGTGGATATGGTTTGGGAACATCTTCATCGGTGCTATTCATGACTATCTTGCGCTGACTGCCTCTGTTAGGTATGACGGACGCTCGGTACAGTTCGTTGCTCAGGAACTGATTGGCAAAAAGGCAGGAAAATCTTTCGGCTGGTTTATCCTTTTCCTATGCTTTCTTGTTGTTGCAGCGTTCGGTGATATCGTAGCAGGACAGTTTGCAGGAGATGGGGCTGTAGCATCAACCTTCTTTCTTTTTTGCGCCTCCGCCATTGTGCTCGGAATTCTGATGTATCGGACAAAGTTGCCGATGATCATAAGTACCCTTATCGGCATCGTTTTACTTATTGCCTCATTTGTCATTGGTAAACATGTTGGTATCTCGGCAAGTAAGGATGTCTGGTTTTTGGTTATTTTTATCTACATCATCATCGCCAGTTCCCTGCCGGTGAATATTCTTCTTCAGCCAAGAGACTACCTGAACAGTTTTCTCCTCTATTTCGGGCTGATTACCGGTGCAATCGGTGCAATCTTGTCGGCAAAAGGTTTTGATTCCGTACCTGTTTTTACAAGCTTCAGCGCCAAGGTTATCGGTGGTAAGCCATCGCCCTTTTGGCCTACCGTTCCCCTTGTTATCGCCTGCGGTGCCCTCTCCGGTTTTCACGCACTCATTGCCTCCGGTACCAGCAGTAAGCAGCTTCGTGATGAAAAAGACGGCCTCTTTGTCGGTTACGGTGCGATGCTGACCGAAGGCTTCCTTGCCACGATTTCCGTTATCGCCATTGCTGCTTTCGGTGTGCAGGCCCTCGGCGAAGGAAAGGTCCTCGCCACCCCGCCCTTGGCACGGTTTACTGCGAGCTACGGGGCAATGGTGGCATCTGCGATGCCCTTTTTCACGGCAAAATTTATGAAGCTGTTTGCCGCCATTTGGGTAAGTTCCTTTGCCCTCACCACCCTTGATACGACAAACCGTCTGGGACGATACATTGTCAGTGAACTCTCGCTTCCCGCAAAGGAGAAGCGTCCCGGCCTTTATAAGTTTTTCAACAACAAATGGGTAGGTTCCCTTGTCGTTGCATTCTTCGGTATCGGCCTTGCCTGGAGCGGAAACTACACCATCCTTTGGCCCGCATTTTCCGGCGCAAACCAGCTCATTGCTTCTATCGTCATGCTGACCGTGGCAATGTGGGTGAAAAAGGAGCTGAACGAGAAATATACCAATTTGGTATTTATTCCCGCGGTTTTTCTCTGGATAACCGTCACCGCCGCCATCATTTGGTACCAGATCGCGATCGTTCCCGCCCACTTTGCAGATCCTGCGAACATCAAGAACCTTATCACAGGGACCTTGGTCGGGCTCATGAATATCATCATGATCATCATCAACATCGCTATGGTCGTGACCTTTTTTAAGAATTTCGGAAAAGATAAAGCAGTGAAGGCCTAAAGCCCGCCCGTCTTATCATTTTTTCATCCGTATCGGCCTGTGTGGTTTCTCACAACCCACAGGCCGAATGGTTCCAAGAGCAAGAGGTTTTCCCATGAAGACATTACTCGGCCGCTTTGTTCGTCTCCTTCGGCAGATATGGGGTGTCGCGGGTCAAGTCCAGCGGGACAAGGCAACCAGCATGCTCGAGTTTGAATTAAAGGAGCTGGAAAACATCTTCGTCATGCTGCTTTTCGGCAGCTTTGTGGGCCTGCCCACTCCCCCCACAGCCATGGCCTTCGAATTGATGCCCTACATGGAAGAGGAGATCAAGTTGATGATCTCCAGAGCCGATCTTGCACAAGATCCCCTTGGGAACCTCCTCGGCATGTTGGAGATCGACTGATGAAGCGGATGCTTTTTTTTCTGGGAAAGGGAGGGGTTGGAAAATCTACAATCTCTTCGACCGCCGCCTACCGGCTCGCCCTGAACGGCTACCGCATCCTCATTATCAGTCTGGATCCGGCTCATAATCTCGGTGATATCTATGAGATGGAACTTTCCGACAAGAGGAGCTCGGTTATTGAGGGGCTCGACGCCATAGAGATCGACCTCCAGCATTGGGTTCAGTACTACCTGAAAAGCAGTCGAGACGAGATCATCTCAAATTACAACTATAACCTTACCATCAATCTTGATTCCTATATCAATATCCTGAAATACTCTCCCGGAACCGAAGAGTACGCCATACTTTGGGCCATAGAAAGCCTCTACGATAAATGGCATGATACGTACGATTATATCGTCTTCGATACGCCGCCCACTGCCCTCACCCTGCGCTTTCTCGCTATGCCATCCATCACACGATTATGGGTTGGAGAGTTGAGTGCCATGCGGGAAAAAATACTCAAAAAACGGCAGACCCTTACCAGGCTCAACCCCGATGCGGCAAGCCTGAAGGGGGCACGTAAAAAAGAAGACGATAAGGTCTCACTGCAGCTGGGAGCCATTTCCTCGCGACTTGAAAAGCTTTATCGTCTTTTTACCGAGGAGAGCTATGTGTCGGTTGTCATCAACGACGACAAATTGAGTATTGCCGAATCGGAACGGATACGAACCGAGTTGGGAAGGCTTCATATCACCCTCAACAGTCTTTGTCTCAATAAAGTACTTTCACTGGATGATCCTCATGAGGCGATAGAGCGAACCTTCGCCGAATTTCCCATTTTTAAATTCATCTCAATCGCCGGAGGAATCACCTCCAGGCAGCAGCTTGGCCAAATCTATATCGACGACCTCATAGCCCATATACAAAGGAAGGAAATTCCGCAATGAACTCCTACATCTACCTTCTCATAGCCCTGGCCTTTGCAACGAGCATGGGATACCTGCACGGCAGAAAGCGAAATAAACAGTTGAGCGTTATGATCGGAGAGGTGTGTGAAAGGCTGTTAAAACCGAAGGATACGACATATGTAAATATCGGCGGCGTACTCGGTCACAACTTCACCTACCAGCTTGAAGAGCCCTTTAGCCAGGCAAAGGGGACCTTCACGCTCCTTCCCCGTCATTCGCTGTTGTACCTCCCCTTTTCCTTCCTTATTACGAGATACGATCGTTTCTATCTCCACATCTTTACCACCCGGCAACTAAAGGGTGAGGCACATATCATTGCCAAACGCTACTTTCCGAAGATGCGGGTCGATATCGCGGGAATTGAAACATTAAAACGCGAGGAGTTCGAAATCGAGGGCAGGCAATTCATCCTGCTCTGGGATAATCCCAAATTGGAACCGATGATGAAAGCTCTTCTTGAGAGTAGCGAGGGGATTGAGGATCTTCTCCACTTCTGTTGCTATCGTGACAATAACAACTTCTTCATTCATGCCGTACCCAAAGAACAGAGCTTGGCAGGTCTTCTTGCGGGCATATATAACGTGCTTCCCAGCATGATGAAGGAACGACAATAAAGATCACTATTTGACGGCCAAGATCAGGGTATCGTGTCTTCCGTCTTTTGTCTGAGAAGAATAATCACTATACTGCTTCTATGTCTCAGCTTGGTACCCCCAAGGGGATAGAGGGATTGTCTCTGTTTCACCCGCTCATAGCCCGATGGTTCCGGGATACCTATCCCTCGCCAACCCCGATTCAGAGGCAAAGCTGGCCGGCTATCGCGGCCGGGGATCATTGTCTCATCACGGCCCCCACAGGGAGCGGAAAAACCTTAACCGCATTTCTCTGGGCCATCGACGGCTTGGTAACAGGGCGGCTTCCGGAGGATAGACTCTCCGTACTTTACATCTCTCCCCTCAAAGCCCTCGGCAGCGATGTTCAAAAAAACCTCATAGTTCCAATCGAGGCCTTACGCCTCAGGTTCCGTGAGCAAGGGGAGCGCTTTCCCGATATTCGCGTCATGACCCGCAGCGGGGATACCCCCCAAAGCGAACGACGGAGCATGCTCCGCCACCAGCCGGAAATCCTGATAACCACTCCCGAATCTTTTACCATCATGATGCTCTCGGAGGGAGGCAGGACCCTTTTCGGCTCCCTCTCTTGTGTCATTCTTGATGAAATCCATTCGCTTTACGGAACCAAGCGAGGAGTACTGCTTATGTCGATGGTGGAGCAGGCAGCCCTTGAGTGGGGAGAATTCCAGCGAATAGCCCTGACGGCAACGGTCCGCCCGGCTGAAGCGGTAGCCGCCTTCATCGGTGGGTACCGGATGATCGGTCGGGAAAGCAACATAGAACACCGACAGCGGCCGGTACGAATCTGCACTGCCCCCCTTACAAAACGATACGACCTCTCCGTCCGCAGTCCCGAACTGCTGCCCGACACGGGAAGCGGGATGCTTTCCCAGGGGGCACAGCAGGATTCGATATGGCGGGGAATGGCCGCCGAAATCTTCCGCCTAACCGAAAGATATCGTTCCACCCTCGTCTTTGCAAACAGCCGTCGTCTTGTCGAGAAAATTGCACGCCTGATGAACGAGATTGCGGGAAAGCGCATCGCCTACGCCCATCACGGCAGCCTCTCAAAGGAGATCAGGCTGACGGTGGAATCACGCCTCAAGCGGGGTGAGTTGAAAGCGATCATTGCCACAAACTCCCTCGAGCTCGGCATCGATGTCGGAGAACTCGACCTCGTCGTGCTTATTCAAACACCCTTTACCATCTCGTCGGCGATCCAAAAAGCAGGTCGTGCCGGTCATCAGGTCGATGCGGTCAGCCGGGCAATCCTCTTTCCCAGTCACGGTATCGATATTGCGTCAAGCGCAGCCATGATCGAGACCATGCAAAACCATGAAATCGAAAGCCTGCGGCCAATGCGCAATCCCCTTGATATTCTCGCGCAAATCATCCTTTCGCTGACGGCGATAAAAGACAGAACCGTTGAATCACTTTTCAACAGCATCAGAACAGCCGAACCTTTTGCAAACCTGCCTCGGCGCCTTTTTGATCTTGTCGTCGAAATGCTGACTGGAAAATATGAGGGAACCAGAATTCGGGAGCTGCGGCCCCGACTCTTTCTGGACGAATCAAAAGGACTACTCTCCCCCGCAAAAGGACTCCGCTATCTTCTCTATCTCTCAGGCGGAACCATCCCCGATCGGGGGCAATACAATATGAAGCTTGCCGACGGCATGAACAATATCGGTACCCTTGACGAGGAGTTTGTCTGGGAGCGATCGGTGGGAGATCGATTTGAACTGGGTACTCAGACCTGGGAGATTAGAAGCATCGATCACAACAACGTCGTTGTTATGCCGACCAATGCTCCTCCGAATATCATTCCATTCTGGAGGGCTGAAGATCGCAGTCGTGACTTCACCTTTTCGCGGGCAATCCTCCGACTCTTTGATCACGTTCAGACAAAAGGGACTACCAAGGAGGAATGGGGGCTTGATGAGACTTCTGCCACCCGCCTTCTGCGCTTTCTTACCCGTCAAAGAGAACAGACAGGAGCTCCCTTGCCGGGAGAACATCGCATCATTGTCGAACATATCGCCGAATCCTTTGGGCCGGAAGGCTTGCAGCGGATTGTGCTTCACACCTTCTGGGGGGCGGCGGTCAACAGGCCCCTTGCACTTCTGATCGAGGGGTTCTGGAAGAATCGTTTCGGTTACACACCGAGAACCATCGCTTCAAACGATGCAATCCTTATCATCGTGCCTGATGATGCAAGAATGGCCCCGTATCTCCCCATGCTTGCAACCCTTCCCTTGGAAGAAACAATCAGAGAACGGCTTGAAAATAGTGCATTGTTCGGGGCCTTTTTCAGAGAGAATGCGGGAAGAGCTTTGTTGCTGCCTCGTCAAAGCTTCGGAAAACGAATGCCGCTCTGGTTTACGCGACTGCGGTCGCGTAAATTGCTTCAGGCGGTCTTCGAGCTTGCAGATTTCCCTATCATGATCGAAACATGGCGGAGTTGTCTGCAGGATTACTTTGACCTTGCCAACCTTGCCATGGTACTGGAAGAGCTTGCCGACGGTGTAACCGAAATATGTGAGGTGCGAACGGCAATTCCTTCTCCATTTTGCGATGGACTGGTTTGGCGGCAGATTAATCTCTTTATGTATGCCGACGACACACCGGAAGCCTCGGGTAAAAGCGGATTGGAGGATGAGTTCATTGACCATCTGCTCAACGGCCCCGATCGACTCGCGCCCATCGATCCCTCTTTGGTTCGAGAACTCAATGAGAAACTCCAGAGAACCGCAGAAGGCTATGCTCCTGCCGATCCGCAGGAACTGTTGCGCTGGATTGACGAGCGAGTCATCATTCCGGAAGATCAATACCAGCGGCTCATCGATGCCGTTGCCGCGGAGAGTGGGATGGACAGGGATGAAATTCTCAACTCGATCGACGGAAAGCTGCGACTGCTCTATTCGGAAAGAGGATTGGTTACCCACCGCTGCCATGAGCATCAATATAAACGTCTGATACATCCCGAGACCATGACTGCGGCACTTTCGGAACTATTCCGGTTTTACGGTCCGCTGACCGCAGAGGAAATCGACATGATTGCCCCTGTCCCGGCCGACCAGCGGAATGAAGCAATCGCCAAATTATTATCGAGGGGCGATCTTGTAAAGGCACGAATATGCCTCGATGTCCCCGGGCAGCAGCTTTGCGACAAGGAAAACCTTGAGCGTCTCTTGAGAATGCGACGGTACAAGCAACGTCGCTTTGTGAAACCGATGGCATCATCCCTGATAGTGCCCTTTATGGCCTCACATCAGGGAATGCTTGACCGGGGTACGGGGACTGATGAGCTTGCGAGCAGAATCGATTCGCTTCTTGGATACAGGCTTCCTGCCGAAGCACTTGAAGACTGGATCCTGCCGGCAAGAATGTCTCCATACTACCATGAATGGATCGATGCCATCTCCCAAAGTCATGAATTATCATGGTTCGGCGCAGGGAAAAAACAGATATTCCTTGCCTACCCCGAACAGACGGAGCTGTTTTCAAATTCTGAGGCGGCAGAAAGAAAAACGCCTCTCCCATTTCCAGTCGATGGAGGTAGAGGACGCTATACCTTTTTCGACCTAAAAGAAGCCAGTGGACTCGATTCGGCAGAACTTACGCAACGGCTCTGGGAACTGGTATGGGAAACACAGATTGCCAACGACTCCTTTGCAGCATTGCGAAACGGTATTAATACACATTTCAAGGCCGCTCCGCTCTCCGAGAACAGGCCTCGTTACCGCTCTCACGGAGCCTACCACCAATGGAGAAATTCCAGACCGCTTGCCGGTAATTGGTATCTTCTTGGTGGAAAAAAGAGAAAAGAAGATCCCCTCGATCGGGAAGAAAGGGTACGGGAGAAAATTTTCACGCTTAGCGACCGTTACGGAGTGCTTGCCAAGCCCCTGCTCGATCGGGAAACAGAGTCGTTTCAGTGGAAAGAGTTGCTCCCAAGCCTCAGGAGGATGGAACTCTCGGGAGAGATGATCGGCGGATACTTTTTTCGAGGCCTCGGCGGTATACAATTTGTTCTGAGTCAAACGATCCAGGAATTACGTTCCTGGCAGGGAAGGGAACTTGATGAAGTCTTCTGGATGAATGCCGTCGATCCAGCCTCCCCCTGTGGTCTGTCCATAGAGGAGTTGCCCTATGAACGTCCATCGAGGAAGCGTTCCAACTTTCTTGTATTTCACGGGTCTCGCCTTGTCCTCACCCTCGAACATAGCGGACGATCGATGACATTGAAGGCCCCTCCGGGAGCACCAGAGATTCAGCGCTACCTGGGGATCTTTAAAGACCTCGCACAGAGAGATATTCGTCCGACACACTCTCTTGTGGTCGAAACCATCAATGCATTCCCGGCCGACCAAAGTCCCTTCGCCAACGATATGGAGACCTTTGGCTTTATGCCGACAATCAAAGGCTTACGATATGATCCGCGAGCCGCGAAAGCTAGAGGATAGGCATTTTTTTCATGAACGAACCGAACTATAATAAAAAATATATGGTGAAACGAATATTTGCTTCATCCTTTAGGAAGTTGCTTTTACTCATCGTCGCGATTGCATTGATCCCCTCTCTTGCCATCATTATCTTTACCGGAATCGAATATGGATCTGTCCTTGAACAAGAGGTGCGGGCAAAAGCGGTGCGGCAAGTAGAAACCCTGGCAATGGTTCAGAATACCATAATGGAAACCGTCCATCACACACTATCGACCCTTGCACTCCTTCCGGCATTTACGGAAGGAGAAAAGGGCAGGCAGGAACGTATTCTCAGGCAGGTCCTCGAAGAAAATCCGGAATATGTCAACATCACCGTGACAGACACAACGGGTATTGTGACCGTGTCCGCAAAGCTCGAGCCTGGGACCGATCTTAGCGAAAGGGACCACATACAACGGGCTATTGGTGGAGAAAGTTTTACCGCCGGAGAATTTATCATCGCCCAAATAAACAATGAAGCGGCCTTTCCTTTTGCCGTACCGATCAAGGACAATGAAGGAAATATCATAGGAGTACTCTCCGCAATCTATCGTCTCAGTACCTATCGTGAATTTTTCAAGAGTTTCGACCTGCCGGAAGAATCTTTTCTTGGTATTACCGACCGATACGGGATTCGCATATTTTTCTATCCCGAAAAATCAACCAATCCCATTGGGAAACCAATTAAAGCCGATATATGGAAGATTATCGGCTCTGGCAGTGAATCAGGCACAATGGTAATGACGGGATCCGATGGCATGAGCAGGTATTATGCATTTCGGCGTATCAAGACCGAAGAGGGAAAGGAACCCTACCTGAATATTGTCATCGGCATACCGGAACAAAGCGCCCGTCATCCTGCCACAAGGATACTGATACGCAACCTGCTCCTTATGGCAGTCGTCGCAATCTTCAGCATGATCATGGCTGCTTTTATCGGCTATGTTACCATAGGCTCAAAATTGCTGCGCATGGCAAAAACAGTTACCGATATAAGAAACGGAAAGCTGTCTGCAAGGACGCACCTTGAAGAGGACTCGGAAATCGGTATGGTATCCAAAGCGATTGATGGCATGGCCGAAGCCCTAGAAGAGCGAAACGACGAACGAGATCGAAACGAAAAGAAGCTTTCCGAGGCGATCGAAGAACGGGAAATGCTGCTGAGGGAGGTACATCACCGAGTCAAAAACAACCTCCAACTCATTCTTAGCATCATTCATCTTGAAAAAGAGAACAGCAGAGATATCGAAACCTTTTCCCGGCAAATAGAGCACCGTATCAGGGCAATGTCCAGTATACATGAGATGATGTACCAGTCTCATTCTCTTAAGGCAATCGACATGCGTTCATTTCTCGAACGGCTTTCGATCCTCGGCGGTTATTCATACGATAACGTAACAATCAAAGTAGATGCAGTGTCCTGCCCCCTTTCTCTCGAAAGGGCTATAACAATTTCCTTGATAACAAACGAACTAATCATAAATAGCGTAAAATATGGAAAAGATATCAATGGCCATGTCAACATAAACATCACCTTCTTCGTCGAAGCAGAAAAAGCCATGCTTATCATTTCCGATAGGGGATTGGGTTTTTCCGATACATTCGACCCTCACAAAAGTACTTCATTGGGGATGCAACTGATACTTACCCTTGTCGCACAGATAGGTGGAGAGATCGATATATCGAACAGTAATGGAGCGGTAGTGACAATCCTCTTTCCCCTTGAAGAATAGGCATTAAAGAACCTTGGTAATGACCGTATCCAGCATCTCCATTGAGAAAGGCTTTGCAATATATTCGTTAAAACCGATGCCAAGCAGCGACTCACGATCCTTATCCATTGCATAACCGGTGACGGCAATGATGGGAGTCGACTGATACGGCTCCATTAACCTCAGTTGCCTGGTCGTTTCGATACCGTCGATGCCACGCCCCAGATTGATATCCATCAAAACCAGATCAAACCGCTTTTTCTGTGCCGCCTCAAGGGCTTTCTCGCCAGAAGAAGCACGCGTAACCGCAAAATCATGTTCCAGATGCTTCTCGATAACCAAAAGGTTGATGAAATTATCTTCTACAAGGAGTATCCGCTTTTCCCCTTCGGCATCACTCCGATAGCCCCCCTGCCGAGGTGCGAGCATGCCATGATACTCGTGCAGACCAGCAACAAGTGGAAAAAAGATGGTAAAGGAGGAGCCTGCCCCCTCTTCACTTTGAAGCTCAATATCCCCATCCATCATGTCGACAATCCGTTTTACCAAAGAAAGGCCAAGGCCGATTCCTTCGAAGGGCCTGTCGATCCCCTCATCTGCCTGTCGGAAATCTTCGAAGATAAGCCGCTGCTTTGCAGGTGCTATCCCGATTCCCGTATCAACAACGTTGATATAGACACGCCGTTTTTGCCCCCTCCCAACGAGGCCGGTTACAACCTTAATGCCACCGCTGCACGTAAATTTGAATGCATTCTCGAGAAGATAATCAACCGCCTGTCGAAAAAAGTCCGCATTTCCCGTGATTTGGGCCTGAGAAGCCCCCATAATGAATTCAAAAGAGAGTTTCTTTTTAATCGCGCTCATCCGATATCGCTGTACCACTTCATCAATAAGAGGGTCAACCACAAGAATATTCCCCTCGGTGTTGATTTCATCGCTCACCGGACGGTTCAGCTGAAGTAGATGCAACATTTTCTCAAAGATATGAAGCAATCGATTGCCCGAATCGGTTATCAAACCAAGAAGTTCCCGCTGCTCCGGATTTTCTATCTCATCGGTAAGAAGCTGTGTAAGCCCAAGGATTCCGTTCATCGGAGTTCGTAGTTCATGACTGATGTTCTGAAAGAAAAAATTCTTTGCAGTCTCGAGCTGACGTGAGCGTTCCTGTTCCTGTCGCAGCCGATATTCAAGTTCTTTCCGCTGGATAACCTCTCCCAAAGGAGCTGCAACGGCGGAAACAAGCCGAATCATCCCCGGTTCCTGCCGTCTAGCCTCATAGGCAAAAAAAACAAGCACGCCCCATACGCGCTCACCACTAAATACCGGTATCGAGAACCCGGCCTTTAATCCGTAGCGAGCAGCAATGGCTGCACGGAGGAACTCCTTATTGGTGCTTACATCCTGAAACCAAACGGCCTCTCTTCGTTCAAGCGCTTTTCCCGGAAGACCGACTCCGTAAGGAAACGAATATACGAGACTTTCTTCAAAAAAACCGCTGAGCGACGGCTCCTCGGTGTAGTAGATCCTGCTATTGACAAGTGCCGATTCATCTTCGGAAAGGATCCATGCCTCTCCGAATTTCCATCCGGTTGCTCTGACTACCTCGCCAAGCACTCGTTCCAGAGCGACAAAATAGTCTGGAGATGAGAAAATACTAGAGATGATCTTCCGCAGGAGATCGAGCTCCCGTTCTCTGGCAAGTAAGAGCTCCTGACAGTCATCGTGAGTCGCCATCACTTTGTAGTATAAAAAAGGAAACTATGAATTGCACACGCTACGGGAAAGTTTTGTCACTATTCGGACAAGCATATGAAAAGACGGCGAGGAGATTCTCTGTATGTATCACCAGGATTCCAAACAGTAGCTACTCGCTCATATAGCGAAATAGGTCAACCGAAGGATACACCGCCCTTTTCAGGGTCTTTCGGTTAGCGGGTAGCGTTGCATCGATTCCCATCTTATTCTGGACGCCGGTCTCGTCGCTGCAGGGATCAAGCTCGTGTCCCTGACTGTTCGGTATTACAAAGACATCCTCCCGAGGATTAACTCTGTTATTGACAGCCCAGAGTACTTCGGCCGGATTATATATATCGACATCGCTATCAACGACAATCACATTTTTAATGTTTACATATGCAGTCATTGCAGCCAAAGCAACATTTTTCGGCTCCCCTTCGTTACTTTTCTCGAGTTGTACAAGTGCAAGAAAACCGGAACCATACGGCGGGATATGTACCGCTTTGACGTTTTTCGAAACATACCTGGTATGTCTGCGGAGAAGAGGTTCACGGGGCAAAACATTACCGAGATTGATGTGCTCAAAGCTTCCACCGTTGAGGGTTTGCCAAATGGGATCACGCCTATGGGTAACAGCCTTGACCTCGACGACGGGACTTTTCCACAAGAGTCCATAATGCCCGGTAAATTCCGCCAGGGGACCCTCTTCTTCCCTCACGCCCGGCAGGATTTCACCTTCGATGATGTACTCACTCCAGGCGGGAACCATGATATCACTGGTGATGCACGTAACCCGCTCCAGGGCCGTTCCCCGTAAACCACCGGCGATTTCCGCCTCATCGCCATCGTAACGAAACCCGGCCGCCATCATTACTACAGGATCAACACCAATGGCAACCGCGATGGGAAGAGCCTGCCCTTTCTTTTCCGCCTTCTTCAAGAAATCACGAAGATGACGCCACTCATTAATCATGATCCCCATCTTTCGCGGCCCTTTGATGTGCATCCGCTGAAAACTCAGGTTCTGCATACCCGTCTCTATATCACGGCCCACGGTGACTCCCGCAGTGATGAAGGCGCCGCCGTCACCGGGAGCATGCACAGGAATAGGGATCTTTCCAAGATCGACCTCATCTCCCGTCAGCACCACTTCCTGACAAACGGCGTTTTTTACCTCCCGGGGTGCAATGGGATGATCGAGAACGGCTTCCATCCTGTCGGTTACATCCGATTGTCCACATTCAAGTGCAACAGCAATTTTGGCATAATCGGAAAGCAATCCCCCGGCAACAGGAACGGTATGGCCCTTGACCCTGCGAAAGAGGGCGGCAGGTCCACGTTCCTTTTCAAGTGTGGCAATTACACTCCCGATTTCATGAACGGGATCAACCTCCCGCTCAATCTCCGCAAGTTGTCCGGCATCTTTCAGAGCCGATAAAAAATCTCTCAAATCCTTGATGTTTCCCACTTAAGGAACTCCTTTATGTCCATTTTCGTAGTAAGGTAAGATCGACGTAAGCAGGATTAAACGATATGAGACTTCTGCATACAATATGGTCGAAAATTCCTATAAAACTTTCCTGCCACTGAATCAGGGGATCCCCTACCCCAACGTCAAGAATCTCCGCCAAAGGAGCCGTTGCGATAGCAGGACGAAAGGTATTGATGGAATTAGCAACTTCTTCGGTAAGGAATTGCCCCAGTAAATCATAGAAACTGCCCTGATAAGAAAGAATCTCCTGTGCTTCACTCTCCCGAACAAAGCTTCCGCACAGATAGTTATGGCCATAAATTGCAGGATGTCCGTCTGCGAAGTAACGATTTTCTACAAGAAGAAAGCGTTCCTCAAAACAGTTACTGCAATCAATTCCTTCAACCTCAATTGAAGTGACCCATCGGGGAGAGGTCCTTTTACAGGAAACCCGATAGCCCCCATCTTCAAGGAGCTTTCGAAAGCCATGAATCGTATCGATCCGCATCTTTGCATTAAGGGTAGTCCTGTGGATAAGGTTACCCAAGCCATGTTTTTTGGTGATGACGCCTTCACGATTCAACGCCATCAGCGCTTCCCTCAGGGTCGTTCTCCCAACCCCTAACATCTCACAAAGGGTCGTCTCAGACGGAAGCCGATTCCCCGAAAAATTACGACTGAGGATGAGCTCGATCAAGGCTTCCTTCGTTTTTACATAAAGAGGGGATGCCTCTACTCTTATTGATTGAGTTTTTCTCATGAAATCATGATACTATAGGTCTGATGAGCTGTCAACCATAACATTTTTTCCCATTGACGGTTTCTTCCTTTCCCATCACACTGTGTTCATGGAAAAGGAGTCTGCTATGAATAAGAGACAGACCAAAAGCCCCCCCCTCTACCTGAAAATTCGCGAGTATCTTCTAAAAGCGATTCAAAACATGCAAGCCGGCAATAATCGACTTGAAACGGAAGAAGCGTTGTCCGAAAAATTGGGAACCAGCCGGGCAACCGTCAGGGAGGCTATGGCCTCGCTAATTCGTGAGGGATACATTACCCGCTGGCAGGGAAAAGGAAACTTCGGCCACCCTGCGGTAACGAAACTGCCGATGAGGATCGACATCAACAGCGACTTTCTCAAGCTTATCGCCGATTCGGGGGAGAAGCCGCAACTGCTCAAGCGCAATTTGCGCAACCAGAGGGCCTCACAGCGAATGCTCAGGAGAATGCCCGAGGTAGATGACATGGAAGTAACGGCATTCGATTGGATCTATCTTGACAGCAGAGGTCCTGTCATCATCTGTGATGTCGAATTGCCACATGCATATCTACGAACGCCACCGAGCCTTGAGGGAAACGAGCAAAAACTTTCGGCATTTTTGGAACGGCATTGCCGCGTTCACATCACATACACCACAACATGGCTTTCCAGTACCGTCGATGAAGCAGTAGCCGATCGATTCGGGATAGAGCAAAACCGCTCAATGGTGGTCTGGGAGGAAATCTTCTACGACCTTTCCGATCATCGTATATGCTTCAATACGATCTATTTTCATCCCGATCGAATCGATCTTTCGATGCTCCTGACCATTTGACCCGTCCCCGATTGAAACAGGAAATATCACACCATGTCCTTCCCCGGACGATGAGATCGGTAAGAATCTGACCGACAGCGGAGGAAATGACAACGGAGCTCTTAAAACCGGCGGCGAGAAAAAGCCCCTCGATCTCCGTCGCTCCAAGAAAGGGCTCAAAGCCGGGGGCCGAGGGGCTACAGGTTGCCCAGCTGCGAAGAACAGTAAGTCGCTTCAAAGCCGGATACAGCTCCTCAAGCATACGCGGAATACGAACACAATGGGCCGCACTGGTAAGAAGAAGGGCATCTTCGGGATTACTCGGTCCCGGCTCACTTGTTTCTCCAATCAATACATTTCCCGATGCCGTTTGCCCGGCCGTGAAGCTTGCCGCAGCCCCTGTAGAATCGTGAGCGGTGGCAAAAAACGAAGCAGAGGAGATGAAGTTCATAATGTGCGGCTGAACGGGTTCGGAAACAAAGGCTTCACCAATCACATACTCTATCGGAACCTCTAAGCCACAGGTTGAACAAAGCGTTCCCGTATGGGCACCTGCGGCAACGACAACAACGTTGCTTCGGATGCATTCGCCATTTGCCAGCACAATCCCTTTACAAGAGGCATCGGAGACAAGGATCTCTCTCACAATCGTATTCTCACGGATGGTAAGTCCCGCCTCTTTTCCCTTTTTTACCATGGCGAAAAGATAGCGGAAGGGATTAATCTGCGCCTGGAGATGCCAGCTTGCCCCCTTGATGCTCTTTACATTCATATAGGGTTCAAGTGAAGTGATATCCCTGGGAGAAATACAGCGCACATCGAGACCGAGCGCATGCTTTTCCCGATACAAGGCCTCAAGCGCCGCCATCTGCTCATCGGTTTGGGCAAAAATCAGGGACCCGACCTTCCGGTACTCCAGATCTGCGGACAATTCGTTTTCCATTTGGCCCATGCGTTCAAAACCACGTCTGTTGAGCTCAAAACTTATGCCGGTATTGGAGTCCTGCAGCTGCACAAAGCCGAAATTCGCACCTGAAGAACCTGATCCGATCTCTCTTCGTTCAAGCAGGATTGTCTTAACCCCTGCTTCTGCAAGCTGCCGTGCAATGGAGAGTCCATGGTAGCCTCCGCCGATGACGATTACATCATACGATTCCTTTGTATCAATCGGGAGGGAGGAGGTGCAGGTTTTACGCTGAGGGAACACCATCGTTTCCGCTTTTTCCAAAGGCTCTTCCCTTATCGAAGAGAAAGCCGATATTTCGGTCGGAACAATGGGGAACCGGGCTCTATCGGGTCGCAGTTCGGCTCGGTTATTCCCTGTCCGTTGTGCGATCAGCTGCGCTATTGCACGAGCACAACCTCTTCCCTGACAGGGGCCCATGCCGGCACGTGTATAGCGTTTCACCGCAGAAATCGTGCTGCAGCCTGCATCGATGGCCTCAAGTACCTCTGTAAGGGTGATTTCCTCACAACGACAGATAATGGTATCGAGGCCTTTATTCATCATCACACCTCCTGAAGCTGCGAACACGATCGACAAGTGAGGGATCCATGGAAAGGGTGACCAGCATGGTCTTGTCCCCGACATCTCTGCGGCAGGCGGTAATTTCTCCCGTACCAAGGGCTTCGCCGCTAGGTCCGCAGAGTATAACCTTCTGTCCTACAGAAGGGACAGGAAGATATTCCCACGCAAGCGTAAGGCTCCCACGTCTGTCGACCATGAAAACGGCTTGGCCCGGGCAAACGGAAAGGCAACGCATGCATCCGGTGCAGCGACTATAATCCACAACAGGGAGAGAGGTAATCGTTTCCACTGTGATGGCCCCTGCAGGGCAGGCATCGGCGCATGGATTACAGGCAATGTTTTCCGCACATTCGAATACGGGGTAACGTAGGAGCCCAAGGGAGGTGGCAGCAGCCGAACAGTTTTGTTTTTCCTTTCCAGAAGAGGCTTTTCTATTGCGAAAGGCCTTGAGTCTGCTTCTTATCTCATCTCGCGCTTTTTCGTCTCCGCAATGAGCCCCTCCAATATCAAAGGCCATGGAAAGAGCGGCAAGCCTTCCCTCCTCGATCGCCGTAGCAGCCTCTTCCACCCCCGCCGAGTCACCGGCGACAAATACGTGTGAAACGGAGCTACGCATAGTATCATCATGACGGGGGAAATGGCCCCCCAGGCGGGGCTCATAGGTCAATTCACAGCCGAACATGGATGCTAATTCGGTCCGAGGACTCAAGCCTGTCGCAAGAAGTACTGCATCGGCGTCAATAGAAAGGTGCTCCCCTGTGGACCTGATACCTATGTTCACCCGCTGAACAGATTTCAAGCCAATAGCTTCCTGAATCTGAGCACCGAGAATGAAAGGAACACCGGCTCGCTGGAGTTTTGCCGCATGAACGGCATATCCGCCGATCCGATCGGCGGTATCGACGATAGCAGCTATACAGGCGCCTGCCTGCATAAGCTGGTACGAGACAATCAGACCGACATTGCCGCTTCCCACCATAAGTACGTGGCGGCCGGGAAGCAGGTGGTGCAGGTTGCAGAGGGTCTGAGCGGCCCCGGCAGTCATCACACCCGGAAGCGTCCAGCCGGGAAAAGGCAGACCATGCTCTTTCCCTCCCACGGCAAGAAGGATCCGCTTTGCACGAAGGGCCGATGCCGCTCCCCGAAGGCTAAGGGCTACCCTTCCGTCACGAAGAAGCCCCAAGACCCTGCATTCGGGAACCATCAGGCAGCCAGCTTCCGAGGCCTCACGAGATAGCATATCGGCAATACAAAAGCCCCGAACCCCGGCATAATGGAAAGAGGAACCAAAAAATTTATGAATTTGTCTGATAAGCTGCCCACCAAAACCCGGATTCTCATCAACCAGTACCACATGAAGGCCCCGCCCGGCAGCTTCGATTGCAGCGGCAAGGCCGGCAGGGCCGCCTCCTACAATCAGAATATCACATTGCTCAGGAAGCTTATGATCTACCGTCATTCATAACCTCACCAAGCCCCTTTTGCCTTGAAACATGCATACCTTCCCGAACCGGTGTAACGCAGGTCCTGACATTGGGAACACCATCGACAAGCATCGAACACTCCTGGCACTGACCAATGCCACAGAAGATTCCCCGAGGCTGAGAAAAACGGCGGCTATAGCGTACATCAAGGATCCCGGCCGCAGCAAGAGCAACCGCAATCGGCTCGCCATCGAAGGCATTCAGGGGAATGCCTTCGAAAAAAAAGGTTATCGGTTTCCGGTCTTCCTTCACGTCGAGTATCGGGTGGGAAAAGAATCGTTCCATATGTGCAGTATATAAGCGGTATCATGGCAAGTCAATATTTGTACGTACAAATCAATACAGACTAAAGAACAGTCTCTCTCCCCTCTGTTTCGGGATACCACACCTTGACCTGCATAACGGGAATCTCAATATCGTGTTCTGCAAATGCTTGACGGATAGAAAGAAAGACACTGTTCTTGACCGCGACATAGCTGCTTTTTTCAAACCAAATTGCAAAAAGAAACTCAATGCCTGAAGAGCTAAACTCCTTACAGAGGAAAAAGGGCTCGGGTTCACGAAGGCAAAGGGGATTCTTTTCGGCTATATCAAGAAGAAGATCGCGAGCGAGTTCTATATCGGCAGAATAGGCAACCCTGAGGTTGAAATCCATTCGCCGTATTGGAAACCTGGTGATGTTGGTTATCTCAGTGGAAATAATCTGATCGTTCGGGATACGGATGAAGGTGTTGTCGAAGGTTCTGAGCTTCACCGAAAGAAGATCCAGGGAATGAACCACACCGACAAAGGAGCCTATTTTGACGGCATCCCCTACCTCGAAGGTTCTATCGGAGACTAAAAAGAGGCCGCTTATGACATTTCCAAGGCTTTTCTGACTGGCGATACCAAGGGCAACACCAAGAACGCCGGCCGCCCCGAGAAGTGCCGAGAGGTTTACCCCAAAACTGTCTAGCACAACAATAAGGATGACAGCCACACCGGTGTAGATAATCATCTTGTGTATAAGAACCTTCGATTGCTCCGAAGCATTTTTCGTCAGGGTCCGGCGAACGATGACTGCGCTCATACGGACCAACAGGTAAAAGGCAAGGGCAAAAAGGAAGATCCGAAGCACATGCATCACCTTATCGGCGGTAAAATATGCAAGAAACTGATCAAAGTCGATACCGGTCATATCATATCTCCGTGAGAGATTTCAAAAAGGAGAAACTACGCTTAATGATACTCGTTTCGGGTTCGATACGCGGGGGCGTCACCTTTTCCTTTACAAGACCGTGTTCTGCATCACTTTTTGGGCCCCGCTTTGCAAAACGGACCTGACTAACCTGATCCGGCCCGGAAAAGATGACAAACACCTCATTCGTAAAAAATCGATCATGTTCGCGGTAGAGAGATAGATGCTCAACGTGGATACAGATCCGGGAGAAATCAAGCATTGTCTGTGATGTATTGCGAAGATACAAACGAACCTCGGCTTCAAAGGGGTCGATACGCTCCCCATCCTCTTCCCTCCCGATGGTATGAAGATCGGCCGACAAACCATAGCAAAGTTCGCCGGTTGCCATGTCGCCGAACCAGGTTGAGGTGAGTGTCTTACAGGGGAATTCGGTAAGCAGCACCCTTGTAGCCCCTGTTCCGGTATAAAGAGCGGCCCACATTGGAACCGAAAAAAAGAACTCCCCCTTTCGCCCCGGAGGCAATTCTCTTCCGACAACAGGGATGACGACGATAGGCCGGTCCGGCAAGCAAGGGCTAAGCTCTATTTGCTGCTCCTTACCGACGATAAAACGGTGCCATATCGCCACTTCCACATCGAAACCTGCCGAGAGCAGGGTGAAACCCCATGGCAAAACCTCAGATTCATCTTCTACAGGCGATATCCCCAACAACAACTCGTCCCCCTCTTTTACAAAACAAAGCACCTTTTCGGAACAGTGCCAATAAAGGGGACGACCATCAATAAGTTTCCGATGAGCCCACAGTGTGTTTTCCATACTCTTTACTTCTACAAGGAAGCATCGCAATAGTCAACGGAAAAAGAAGGGGGTGTGGCGAAGATCACCCTTCGGCACTTTGCCGAAGGGAAGCTTCGCCCAGGGGGAAGGCTTTCCCCCCCAAAGAAAATTACGTACTGTCCGGAATCCTGGTGGTTTCATGCCGTTTTTCCTGGAAAAATCCTTCGGCCTCCAGGATTACTTGATTTTATGGATCTATACTCTTGTAATTAGCGGCAAGAAAAATAATTGAGAGGCTTTGACCACCAGGATTCCGAACACTATAAAAAAATTAAAGATGCTTGAGAATTTCCGCTTTGAGGCTTTCATACGGATAGGCACCGGAAAGACGCATGACGGGCTGAGCGCCAGAAAAGAGCATAATGGTAGGGACCGAAGATATCTGCCATTGAGTGGCAAGCGCGGGTTTTTTATCGATATTGATTTTGACGGTAAGTACACGCCCCTTCAGTTCTCCGGCGATTTGGGCGACGACGGGACTGACCATCTTACAGGGACCGCACCAATCGGCATAAAAATCCACTAAGACGGGGATGTCGGAGCTTCGGATGAGCTCTGAAAACGATTTTGGTCTTTCATTCATGAGGTTTCTCCTGAAGGAAAATATCGTAATCTTTTTCCTGCAGGTCAAGGAGAACAAGGGCTGGCGTTACGAATAGGAGGAAAGGCCGCACCGGTACGCACCGTACCGATGCGGAACATGAACATTACACGCCGAAAGGATATTGCTCCTTACCGTACCTTCTCGGGTTTACCGGTTTCAAGGGAGCGCTTTGCAGCGAGAGCGATACGAATAGGCATCAAGGCATCTTCAGGTCCTAAGGGAGTGGGTTTGTCTTCCACCACCGCCTTAATGAATTCACCGATCTCATTGCGATAGGCGTCGATATAGCGTTCGAGAAAAAAGAAGTGGGGCTTCTCTCCGACGACTCCGTTGCTGCCGCTTACCGAAAGGGTGGAGGGGCTGTCGTTACCCACGGATGCCGCACCCCCGCTACCGAAGACCTCGGCACGCTGGTCGTAACCGTAAACGGCCTTACGGGAGTTGTCGATAACCGCCAGTGCCCCGTTTGCCAGTTTCATGGTGACGATAGCGGTATCGATATCTCCGGCCTTACCGATAGCAGGGTCGACAAGGACAGCGCCGGCGGCGAAGACCTCTTCGACTTCGCTTCCGCTGAGAAAGCGTACCATATCGAAATCATGAATCATCATATCAAGAAAAAGTCCACCGGAAACCTTCACGTAGTCAAGGCTGGGGGGTTCGGGGTCGCGGCTGGAGATTCTGACCATATGGACATCTCCGACCTTACCGTCTACGACGGCCTGATGAAGGGAACGGAAGTTGTGGTCGAAACGGCGGTTGAAACCTATCTGAAACTTGACGCCGCACTCTTTGACCACCTTTAGGGCCTCTTCGATCCTTCCGAGGTCATGGTCCAGGGGCTTTTCACAAAAAATGTGTTTTCCGGCCCTGGCCGCTTCCATGGTATAGCGGGAATGGGTATCTGTGGAAGAACAGATGAGAACGGCATCGATTTCATCATCACCGATGATCTTATCCACATCCTTGTAGCACGCTTCAACACCTCGATCGAGGGCCCATTGACGGGTTTCATCGTTCAGATAGGGATCTGCAACCGCTTTGATCCGGACATCGGTAAAGCCGGTGGTAATACTTTCGATATGGACCTTGCCGATACGGCCGGCACCGATGATTCCTAAGTTCAATTTTGCTTTCATATACTACTCCTGCTCTAAAGTCCGGTATGCTTTCGAATATAACTTCGTGCATTTTTTGCATAAACAAAGGGGTTGGCTTTGGCAGGATCCTGTTCCGCCTCAACAACCATCCAGCCCTGATAGTCGTTCTCCTCGAGAATTGAAAAGATCGACGGGAAATCGACACTGCCGTCGCCGGGAATGGTAAACACCCCAAGCCGAACCGCATCAAGGAAGGAGAGGTCCTTCTTTTTCACCTCTGCATATGTTTGGGGACGTACGTCTTTGAGGTGGACATGGCCTACCCGACCGATGAATTTCCGCAGTGCAGCTACAGGGTCCTCGCCGGAAAACGCGAAGTGGCCGGAATCGTAGAGAAGCCAGACATATTCGGGGTTCGTGTCGTTGAGGAAGCGCTCGGTTTCTTCAATGGTCTGGACGCCGGTTCCCATGTGATGGTGAAAGGCCATGCGAAACCCTTCTTCCTTGGCAACATGACCGAGGCGGTTCATGCCGTCGGTCAATTGCTTCCATTCCTCTGAGGAAAACACAGCCTTCTTGGAGAAAATCGGCAACGGCTGCCCCTGACAGGACCGGGTTTGTTCCGACGGACCAATCACCCGGGCACCCATCTTTCCAAGAAAATCCAGTTGCTCTCTGAAAAGCGCTTCAACCTCGGCATAGGGTTTTGAAGCAAGAAAGGAGCTAAACCACTGATTACAGATGCTGATTCCCCGTATGTCGAGGTATTCTTTTAGTACAGCCGGATCTTTAGGATACTTGTTTCCAACCTCCGAACCGGTAAAACCTGCCAGGGCCATTTCACTGACACACTGTTCGAAGGTGTTTTCACCTCCTAACTCCGGAAGGTCATCGTTTGTCCAGGCGATGGGAGCGATTCCCAGCCGGACTTTTTTGCTGTCCATACTCAACCGTCCTTATACATATAATCGCATCGGCACTAAAATTGCCGTGCTTTGGCTATCTCTTTTATCAGTCGCTCATGGGCATCGAGGACCGACTGCTTCAGGGAAACCTCGGGAGTCCCGACCCTCCACCAACTCTCATAGTCACCGGACATCGAATCAAAATCGACTTTGATATCGATAAGGGTCGAAACGGTGCTCTTCTTCGCCTCGCTCATGGCCTTGCGGAGCTCTTCGGAATTATGCACCGTCCACACCTTGCAGCCGTAACCTTCGGCTATCTTGGCATAATCGACGGGTACGGGCTTGCCCCCTTCGTCAAGCCGTCCGGTTTCCGGATTGCGGAATTTCAGCTCACAGCCGAACTTGGGGATGCCCTGGCTCCGCTGGAGGTTATCGATACAACCGAAACCGTTGTTGTCGAAGAGCAGAACATTGATCTTCTGTCCTTCCTGAATGGATGTCAGAAGCTCCGAATGAAGCATAACAAAGCTTCCATCACCGGTCATGGCGTAGACTTCCCGCTCGGGGGCTGCAAGTTTCACACCGAAGGAGCCGGAAACCTCATACCCCATGCAGGAGAAGCCGTATTCCATGTGATAGGTTTCACGCTTTTTGGGACGCCATACCCGCTGAAGGTCGCCGGGCAGACTGCCGGAGGCACCAACGACGATCGCATCATCGTCCAAGAGCTCCTCGTTTAGGAGGCCGAGGGCACGCAGCTGGGAATAACTATTGCCGGGAAGCTCCGCTGCATAGAGCTTGTCCACTTCCGTTTTCCAGGCCGCTTTTGCATCGGCAACCGCACTTCCCCAATCGGCATGGTAGCCTTTTTTTGCCAAGGAACCTTCCAGGGCGGTCAAACCTTCCCTGGCATCGCAGATAAAGGCATGGGCATCCATCTTCAGGGCATCGAAGGAGTTAACATTCAGAGAAAGGAATTCCGCATCGGGATTCTTGAAAAGCCATTTACTGGAGGTGGTAAAGTCGGAGAGCCTGGTTCCCACGGCAATGATAAGATCAGCCTGGGGCGCAAGCTGGTTTGCCGCCAAGCCTCCGGTTGCGCCGATACCGCCGAGATTCATCTCGTGGTCCCACACAACCGCCGATTTTCCGGCCTGAGTCTCCCCGAAGGGAATCCCCAAACGGCTACAGAAATCGGCCAGGGCCTTCCCGGCCTCCGAATAGCGTACACCGCCGCCGCAGATGGCCAGGGGTTTCTTTTTACCGGCGATAATCTTGGCCGCACGGTCGAGGGCTTCGGGAGAGAGGGTTCTCCGCTCTATATAATGAACACGTTTGCGGAAGAAGGATTCCGGATAGTCCCATGCCTCGGCCTGGACATCCTGGGGCAAGGCCAGACAGACGGCCCCGGTCTGTGCCGGATCGGTAAGGACACGGAAGGCGTTCATAAGGGCAGTCATAAGCTGCTCGGGCCGGCTTACACGGTCCCAATAGCGGCAGACCGCTTTGAAGGCATCATTGGCCGTGACGGTATAATCGTGAAACTGCTCCACCTGCTGAAGGACGGGATCGGGCTGGCGGCAGGCAAAAGCATCACCGGGCATCAGAAGCACGGGAATCCTGTTGACGCTGGCAAGGGCCGCGGCGGTCACCATATTGAGGGCTCCGGGGCCGATGGAACTGGTTACCGCCATGATCTTTCGCCTGTTGTTCTGCTTCGCATAGGCGATTGCGGCATGGGTCATCCCCTGCTCGTTGTGCCCCTGGTAGAATTTCAGACCGTGATTCGGTTCCTGAAGGGCCTCACCGAGGCCGACGACACAACCGTGGCCGAAGATACCGAAAACGCCGTTTACGTACTTCTCTTCCTTTCCATCCGTTGAAATATACTGGTTGTCAAGAAAACGAACAATCGCTTGTCCAACCGTAAGTCTAACAGTTTTCATGCTTTATCCTCCGTTTTTTTTCGTTCAGGCCAGATTTTCACATCTTTTTCCAAAAGCCACTGATGCTCCTGGCGATAGTATCGAGTGGTCGGCAGCCAGCGGTCATTGGGAAGGTGAGGGATCATCCAGATGTAATACATGGCATAGCCGGGGGCCGCCACCTGAGAGTGGGTTTTATCGGGATGGATCAGACTGGTGTCTCCGTCTTTCACGATAAAGGCGTCGTCTTCCAGAAGTGAAACACCGAATCCCTGTTTCGGGAAGAAATGGTAATAGTAGATCTCTGGCTGAGGATGATCATGGGGAGGATAGCTCGACCATTTCCCGGGATGGTTTATTACTTCCCCCATCACCATATTTGAATAGGGAGCGATCTCACCGTCGAAGACGGTTCTGACGGTTCGAATCGAGGTTTCGTTCAAGGTTCCGCCGCCGAAGATATCGCTTCGCGTATCTCCCTTGTCGTAAAGCTTGGGCTCGAAAGCCTGGGGATTCTCGCACATCTCGAGGGCAATCTCGCTCTCCTTCTTTGCGATCACAGAGGCCTTAACCGAACGAGGGAGATGGAGCACAATCGGAGTTTCGTCAAAGCAGGAGTTTCGCGTTGCATGGAAGCTTTTTCCTTCCCATTCAAACACGACCTCTCCTTCAATAAGGAGGAGGGCCCGTTCGGTATCGGAACTATCGCTCCAACTCTCTCCTGCCCTTAGCCGCAGGATTCCAAAATCGAGAAGCAGTTCCTGATGCTTCCCTTTTCGTTCGGTAATTGGGGTATACCCATAATGCTTTTCATGTTCGTTCTTTACTATCATAGTTTTGGTTCGATCCTTCTCTTACGATGATTCCCTTACAATGAGTACGGGTTGAATGGTGATACGCTTTTTCATCATCGGCATGCCTGATTTCTGCTTCTCCATCTGAAAAAAGAGTCGTTCACAAGAGAGAACGGCAAGCTCTTCCCTCGGCTGGTGGATGGAAGAGAGCGGTGGATCACTATATTTGGCAAAATCAATGTCATCGTAACCGACCACCGCAATATCCTCAGGGATTCTGAAACCAAGCTCCTTGAGCCCCTTCATTGCCCCCAGGGCCATGATGTCGTTCATTGCAAAAAGCGCATCCACACCATCGAGGAGATCCGGGGAATGCTTCACGGCAAGGTATGCCGTGTCGAATCCCTTTTTACAGGTCAACCTTTTTACCGGTTTACCTGCCCGCTCTACCGTATCTCTAAACCCATCCTCCCGCATCTTAAACTCAAGGGGATCAATATCCTGGGCAAGAATCAAAAAAGAATTTCTGCCGCTTTCAAGAAAGTACTCGGCGATCATCCGCCCCCCGGCCAGATGATCGGTATACACGACATCCTGATCCTTGAGTATCTCGATAGGGGGATAATGGGTACAGACAAAGGGAATGTTTTTCGATTCGAGAAAGTCGAGAGTCTCCTTCTGAATGGTTTCTACGAGAATAATAAGCCCGTCGACCTTATTTCGAGTCACCAGGCGCACAGTATTGTTCTTCCCGGTGAAATGATTTTTTTCGTAGGAAACGATAAGATCGACATCCTTCTTTTCGAGAATCGTCCGCAGGCTATTCATCAACATGCCGTGATAGACATTTACCGCCACTTCGGTATACTGGTCGGGAAGAATGATTCCTACGGTTCCCACCTGTTTCGTGATCAATCCACGGGCCGAAGCATTGAACTCGAAGCCGAGTTCATCTGCTATCTCGGAAATTCGACGTCTTGTCTTTTCCGCAACCAGCGGACTATTGTTCAGGGAACGGGAAACCGTAGAAAAACTGACCCCGGCTATTTTTGCAATGTCCTTGATGGTAACCTGCGAATCTTCCATTTAAAACCTCAACATAGTGCCACGTTCAAATGCCTCTTTGCATCTGTAGGCGATTTCGCTCACCTTTGTACCATCATACACCGTTACCGCCGGTTTTCGTCTATAGCGAATTGAGTCGACAAACTCCTGCACCTCGTTTACATAGCTTGCGGAAAATCGCTCAAGAAAATTTTCACTGCACTCCCTGCGCACGCCATGGGAATCGAGAACCTCCACGAGGTTTTTCTGGGGGACAGATGCAATTCGCAAGGTTCCCTTCGTTCCGATGATCTCGGTTTCCACATTATAACCGTGGGGGGCGGTTCTCCCGGCAAAAAGGAAGGCCATTGCCTCGTTGCGGAATTTCATCAGGCAGGAGACATTATCGCCGTCCTTATATTGTGCAAACTCAGGATGAGCATAACAGCCGCCGATAGCATAAACACTTTCCGGCTCATCCTGCAGGAACCAACGGGCAAGATCGATATCGTGAACCGCCATGTCGAGAAATTCCCCCCCGCTATGGGGAGCAAAGGCTATAGCCCCGTCGATAAACTTTTCAGGGTCCTGGCTGTATGAACGAAAAAGAATCGGACGACCAATCTGCCCAGAAATCACCTTCTCATGGGCGTACATGTAAGAGTCGTCGAAACGGCGCATAAAGCCAATCATAAAGACCCTGTCGGGATATTTCTCGACAGCCTTTTCGGCTGCCTTGCACTCCTCTACGGTAACCCCCAAGGGTTTTTCCGTAAATACATGCTTGCCAGCGGCTAAAGCGGAAGAGATCTGTCCGGTATGAAGAGCCGAAGGAGAGGCAATGAGTACTGCATCAAGTTCCGGAAGTTTCAGCATTGCTTCAAAATCGGAAAACCGATGAGCAACACCCAAGCGATCCGCCGTATCGTTAAGCTTTCGATCATCAACGTCGCAGAGTGCTATCAACTGTGCACCCATAATCTTGGACGCAAGATTTTCAGCGTGCCTAAGTCCCAATCGCCCCAGGCCGACGGAACCAATCTTTATCTTATCCATATATAGCTCCTCTCACCTTCTTTTGCTTTCTTATCCACATCTGCAACAAGAAAAAACCTTCCCATTTTTTCGACTCCCAACTTCAAGCAATAAATATATTTGCAAACGTTGTCATTTCGTTAAAATTATCCCTCCATTTTTTTTGATTGTCAATGCATAATTTTAATAAACGTGAGGCTGTAGCCCTACTCTTTCCGGCAAGCGTAGGAAATACTATGAAAAAAAGCTTTCTTCATGATGTATTAGAATCTGAAAACGTTTGCACTCCTACTGAATATAAATATGGAATAATAAGCGAAGGGAAGGAAGGCCCCGAGACGGGGTTGCGCTCCCGACCACCGGAGCCTTCCACAAAGCGATTAATGTTTCTTTTTTAGAAAGAGGGCCCGCTCCACTGCAGAGACAATATCTTCCGCAGTAAGCTCAAACCTCTTTTTCAAATAGTCGAGAGTACCAACCTCACCGAAAAGGTCTTTGACTCCCACCCTGACCACAGGGGTGGGAATATTCTCACCGATAAGTTCGGCAACTGCGGCACCGAGCCCTCCGGAGCGCTGGCCGTTTTCGGCCGTTACAATGGCACCGGTATGTTCGGCCATCTCCAAAACGAGATCCGCATCAAGAGGCTTGATCGTATGGATATCGATCACGGCAGCAGAAATACCCTTTTCTTTCAACAGCTTGGCCGCCTCTACCGCCTCATTTACCATCACCATACCGCTTGCAAAGATCGCCGCATCATCCCCTTCGCTGAGGACGATTCCCTTTCCCAGCTCGAACTTTTGATCGGCTTTATACCGGGTTACCGCACCCTTTCTCTGAAGCCGCATATATGTCGACCCCTTGTGTTCGGCAAGGAGCCTTGTAATTGCATGCATGGAAACGGCATCAGAGGGCTCAACAAGGACAAGGCCTGGAACCGCACGCATAAGAACGATATCTTCAAAAGGCATATGGGTCCCACCGTTAAATTGGGCGGTAATACCGGGGTCACTACCGACAAGTTTGACGTTCTGTCCGGCATAATTGGCAGAGAGGAAAAACTGATCAAAATCTCTGCGTCCGGCAAAAGAGGCAAAGGTGTTTGCAAAGGGAATAAAGCCCATAGATGAAAGCCCGGATGCCACACCAACCATATTTGCTTCGGCAATACCTGCATTCAGAAGACGATCGGGATAGGCATCTCGAAAGGCCTTGGTCCCACTGGCAGCCATGAGATCGGCCTCAAGAACAAGAATATTGGGATCTTCTGCTGCAAGCTCGACTAAGGTATCGGCATAGACCGCCCGCATATCTTTATACTCGTCAAAGGGTTTCATTTTGCAGCTCCTTCCCGCCGCTCGAGTTCGGCGATCGCTTCTTTTGCCGTTTCATAGGAAAAGCTCATATTATGATTAGAAAGGACCCCTTCCCCGGGAATAAAGCCCTTACTCTTCAGGGTGTCCAGGACGATCATGTGGGGTCTTCCCTTCTCTTCCACGGCCCGCTCGATTGCCCTATTGATGGAAGGAAAGCAGTGACCGTCCACACGCTGAACATGCCAGCCAAATCCGTTATATTTTGTGGTGATGTCATCTATACTCATAATATCACCGGTCATACCGTCAAGCTGCTGCTTATTGTAGTCGGTAAAGGCGATGAGGTTGTCAAGGTGGTAATGAGCTGCAAACATCGCGGCCTCCCACACCTGCCCCTCCTGGCTCTCACCATCACCAAGAATGAGGAAGGTCCTCGACTCCTGCTTACGCAGTTTTTGACCGAGGGCAATCCCTACGGCCGCACTGGAACCCTGTCCGAGGCTACCGGTGGAAAAGTCGATTCCCGGGGTCAACTTCATATCACAATGGCTCGGCAGCCGTGTCCCCCCCTTATTCAGGGTATGAAGCCATTCCATAGGGAAATAGCCCTTATCGGCCAACACGGCATAAAGGGCGGGTCCTGCATGGCCCTTGGAAAGGACAACTCTGTCCCTCTCTTCCTTTTTCGGATCGGCGGGATCGATCCTCAGCCATTTTCCATACAAAAGGGTGAGCACCTCGACGACGGACATCGCCCCGCCGATATGACCGACCCCAAGGTATCCAATTTCATCAATGGTCAGCTTTCTAATTTCCAAAGCCTTCCGTTTCAACGCTTCGTGCTCGCTTTCCTGCAGCATGCCGGAAACTCCTTTCATTCAAGATTTCAACTTTGTCTGAAATTATGATATTATACTAATCCAAAAATGTCTACAAAAATCTCGGCATCGGGAGAAAAGCTGTGGCCAAAAATACTAGATTCGATTATCATACAAATATCATGAATGACGGCGATGACAAAATACGACAACGAACAGTAGTAGCTCAGGTAATGGAGCACATTCGCCGGATGATAGCCAGTGGCGCATATCGGCCGGGAGACAAGATTCCGACCGAACAGCAGTTGGCGGAGCAATTTGGCATTGGACGTTCCTCTATTCGGGAGGCGATCAAAATCTTCAATTACCTCGGAATCCTCGAATCGAGGACCGCACGAGGTACCTACCTTTGTGATCACACCTCAATCTCGACAGAGGCCCTTACCTGGTCGGTATTGCTTGGCTCTCATGAACTGCATGAACTCATTGATATCCGCGGCGCACTGGAGTTGTGGAGTACCCTCAGGCTTTCCGAAAGCGTTGCGGCCGGTCACCAGGAAGCAATTGCCACACTGGAACAACTCCGAGGGCTCATCGGGCAGATGAGAGCAACGGGCAGCACACCACGGGAAGAATCCCGAATCGATGCCGACTACGAATTCCATAATATCATAATCAAAAGCGGTGGGAACGAGATATTCACCTCGATATATTCGACCCTCAGGGCTTTTATGCGTGAAGAAATTCGATTAAGTCAGGATGATTATCTTGATCCACGGGTCATCGCCGATGAGCACGAGGCCATTGTTGATGCCATTGCAAGCGGAAGCCGGGAAGTCGCCCAGGTATCCTGCATGGAGCATATCGACAACATCAAGCGGCGTCTGCGCGTCCAGGTAGAATCACGCCGATAGTACCGGGAAAGGCGCTACCTCCTTCCCCGGTAAAGTAAGAACAATACGCTTTTCAAAACAGACAAGCATAAAGATTCAATTGCCGGTTGCAAGCTGCCAATCGTAATAGAGAGCACGATAGGTATAGATGGCGTTTTGCAGGCCTACCTGAGCCTGGGCAAGATTCGAAGTAGCCCGGGATACGTCAAGCTGGGTTCCCAAGCCGCTGGAGAGCGCAGTCCGGGCAAGTGATGCAGCCCGACTTGAGGCTTCCACCAGGGCATGAGCGGAATCAAGTCTTCTCCTCGCCTCCACCATCTGCAAATGCAGGGAAGAAAGATCCTGCTCAATCTGATCCTGGCTTTTCATAATCTCAACCGAGGAATTTGTCTGCTGGATCCTTGCACTTTCCACAAGGGACTGGCGATAGCCTCCGGTAAAAATCGGGAGGGAAACCGTCACTCCCAGCTGTACACTGGTAAAATCATAATCACCATTCAGAGAATCGTTTCCGTAACCGCCATATGCATAGGTCAGCGTGCCGCTGATACTCGGCAGATACGAGGCAAGAGCCGATTTGTAGGCAATATCGGCAATATCACGGCTTAAGACTTGGGCCTGATAATCGGAGCGCGAGGAAAGCACAATCCCGAGCTCAGGAATTTCCGGCAGATCGGGAAGCACATCGATCTTCTCAATCAAATGCACCTCTTCCTCCTGTGGAATACCGGCAAGGGTCTTCAGAGTCATCAGGGCAAGTTGTGCATTCTTGTTTGCTTCCGCTGTCTGGGTAACGGCATTTTTCCAGTCCACCTCCGCCATTCTCAAATCAAGCTCCGTTGCAACGCCCGCCTTGTACTTTTTCTCAATATTGTCGTACACCTCTTTGGAGGTCTTCTCCGACTCTTCCCTCACCTGGGCAACGGCAAAGGCAAGCTGGGTTTGGGCATACAATTTTTTGGCCGCCGTCAGGATGCTTTTTCTGGTATAGTCGTTGACATTCGTTTGTATGAGGCTGTTTCTCCTTGCCTGCGCATAGCGGGCCGTTGCCTCCGGATCGATGATCTTCTGACTGAGACTTGCGGCAATTGTCATTTCGTTATCGTAATTGGTATCGACATCCTCATAGATAAAGGGAGAAAAAGGGCTCGGCGCCGCAGTAGTATCGGCGCCGACGGCTGTCGGCTGCTCAATGTCGGTAAAGTTCCGCGTGTAACCACCGGCAACCGCAATGGTAGGCAAAAGGGCAGAGCGAGTCTGTTTGATACTCTCCAGTGCCGAAGCAACCCGCTGTCTGGAGAGCTCAAGATCACGATTATCGGCTTCGACCTTCTCCAAATAGGAGGCAAGATCATAATCGAAGGCAAAAAGCGGCAGAGATCCCCCGACCAGCATTAGTATCATTAATATAGACAAAAACATGCGTCTCATCCTCATTAGTCTCCTCTCTTTTCTGTTGATGCAGGAAGGGGCGATGACGAAGCACCGGATCGGTGAGGGGCCAAAAACTCAAGGGAGGGCAGAAGGAACAGGGTCAGGAACATGGCAGAGACAATGCCACCGACAATGACAATTCCCATGGGCTGACGCATTTCGGCACCTGCTCCTCCGATCCCCAGTGCCATGGGGAGCATACCAAGTACTATCGAGATATTGCTCATTAAAACGGGCTTCAGCTTCACGACAGAGGCTTCCACCAAGGCATCGTGGGTACTTTTTCCTTTTGCCTTGAGCTGATTGTAATAATCAAGGATAAGAATTCCATTATTCACTACGATACCGACCAACATAATGATACCGAGCATAGCCACAACATTGAGCACGGTCCCGGTAGCAAGACAAATCAAAACGATACCGATCATGGAGAGCGGAACGGTGGAAAGAATGAACAAGGGCTGAACAAAACTTTCGAGGATTGCCGCCAAAAGCATATAGGTCAGGATAACGGCAATAAAAAAGACCACAATAAGATCATGAACGGTTTCACTGAGCATTTCGGTACTGCCGCCTTGGTCGATAGTGTAGCCGGGAGGAAGATCAACTTGTTCGATAGCAGCCATGATCTCGTTTACCAGTGAACCTCCGGCATAACCGGGGAGGTTGTCGGCAGTAATCTCTATTGTGCGCAACCGATTATAACGCATGATTTTACTATTTCCCTCTCCGAAGGAGACATTCGCATACCGCGAAAGGGGATAGACGCCGACTGCCGAAGCAATGGGAATATTCTTAAGGTCGTCGATATCCGTAAACTCGCTATCTTTCATCGTAACCAGGATATCGTATTCCTCACCTTCGTCTTTGTAGCTAGTTGCAACGATGCCGTCTACGGCTGCCCGCAAGGAAATAGCCACCTGCTGTACAGAAATACCGTCTTCGGAGATCTGCTTGCGTTTCGGCCGAAAAATCAGCTCAGGCTTGCCGGACTTTGAACTTAGGGTGACATTGGTCACACCTTCGATCGATTCCATCACGGATTTAATCTTTTCAGCGCTTTCCTGGAGAATGGTGAGATCAGGCCCCTTGAGATAGAGATCGACAACCGAACCTCCGACACTACTACTTTGGGTCTCACTGATAGGCATGACCCTAATAGTTACACCGGGAATATCGGTAAGTTCACGGGCAACCATGGAGGCCATAGCGGAACTGTCCTGGCTACGTTCTGATTTTGGAACCAGATAGACGGTCATCTGCGCAAGGCTCACATCCTCATCCATGATTCCCTGGGTTCCCAAGGTCGTTAATATCGATTCGATTTCGGGGTGGCGGCTGAGACGCCCTTCAATTTCCTCCAGTATCGATGCTGTGGACTCCAGGCGCTGTCCCTGAGGCAGATCGACATCCACCTGGATTTTACCACCGTCAGACTGCGGTATATTTTCAAATTTAAGATTCCCTCCTAAATGCATGCTAAAGCCGAACAAGGCAATAATAAGAAACACGACTAACGCGCTGCGTCCCTTATTCTTCAGCATTCCACCAAGTATCCTGCCGTAGGCCTTTTCCCACCTTCGGAACATAGCCTCCAGAGCCTTACTTATGGGAAGCTCCTTCTTGGCCTTTTCCGGAAGAATTCGGGATGCCATCATCGGCGTTAAGGTAAATGAAACGAAAAAAGAAAACAACGTAGCAATTACAATGGTGTAAGCGAAGTTGGCAAGAATCTTGCCCATCATTCCCGACATGGAGCCCATGGGTACAAATACCGCGACATTGGTCATGGTAGAGGCGAACACGGCCACGGTAACCTCTTTCGCACCTAAGGATGCGGAATTAATACGGTCATGTCCAAGTTCTTTGTGTCGAAAGATATTTTCAAGTACAACGACCGAATTGGATACCAGGGTACCAATGGAGCAGGAAATTCCCATAAGGGACAACATATTCAGACTTATGCCCGCCGCTTTCATGACGAGAAAGGTGGCGATGATCGAAAAGGGCATGGCCAAGACGACAATCAGGGTAGAACGAAGATCATGAAGGAAGAAGAGAAGAACAAGGCCGGTAAAAATAATCCCCAAATAGACGTTCGTCAAGGTTCCGGCTACCGACTCACGAACATAGCTTGCATCTTCCTTTACAATTTTAAGACGTATACCCGGATACGAAGCCTCAATTTCCTTGATTTGTTCAGTAACGCCATCGACAACATCAACGGTATTGGCGCTGGGATTTTTCACCACACCAAGCAATATTGCGTTATCTTCCCTTGTACCTGCCTTCTGATCAAGCAAAACCGTCCGTACCCGAACATCCTCACTTGAATCTTTCACATCGGCAAGCTGACGCAGTTTGAAGGTCCCTGTTCCCGTGGGAATGTCAAGATTTCGAATCTGATCCAAATCATCAAATTCTCCCTCCAGCCGGGCGGGAATATCCTGGTCCTCCAACTGGAAATTTCCACCGGGAATATCAACACTTGCCGCCCCTAAGATTCCGGCAACCTGTGAAAGAGGAACCATGTGGGAAAAGACCGTGGATCGGTCAAACTCAACCCTGATTTCCCGCTTTTGCCCCCCGGAAAGGTCGACGGAAGAGACACCGGCGACCTGCGCAAAACGATCGCTGACCGTGGTGCTTCCGAATGTATAGAGCGCCGAAGGCTCCATATCGCCTTCAAGAACGATATTCATTACCGGCATGGCACTTGCAATATCAACCTTTGAAATCTTAGGCCGTTCCGCATCATCGGGAAGATCAGAGAGAATCACCTCGACCTTATCCTTTATTTCCTGTAATGCGATATTTTCGTCCTTACTGATCTCAAACTCCGCGATAACGGCCGAAACACTATCCATCGAATAGGAGGTTAGTGTTTTAAGCTGACTGACCGAAGCGACTTGATCCTCGATTTTCTTCGTGATCTGGGTCTCGATGACATCGGGACTTGCTCCCGCATATACAGTCTGAATTGTAATGTAAGGAATCGTTACATTCGGAAAAAGACTGATCGGCATCGACATATAAGCCATCACTCCAAACAGAATGAGGGCGAAGATCACCATCAGTATGGTGACGGGACGCTTAATGGAGAGATCAACTATGTGCATAAGCTACTCCCTATTTGCCTTCGTCGGCATCGATGATCTTGAGTAGTGCTCCGTCGGTAAGCTTGTCGCCACCCTCGGAAACAAACAGATCGCCTGGAGACAAGCCGTCGATGACCTCCAGCTCAAGATTACGCTCATGGCCGATGGTAAGCTTTCTACGCTCAGCCTTATTGCCATCGGCGACAAAGGCTGACCATTGGTCTCCGGAATGGTTGAGTTCGCTTCGCTGAACGATAACGGCAGTATCGGTGGTATATGTCTCAACAGAGATATCAACACTCATTCCACTAACCAAGCTTCTAGGTTGACCATCAAAAGATGCCTTTACGAGAAAAGCTTTTTTCCGAGGATCCATATTGAGGGCCACTTCTGAGATATGCCCACTCAATGTCTCGGTTTGAGTGGCAATAACAGCCTTTGCGCCCACCTTGATCTGATCGATATCCAAAGGAGTGACATAAAAGGTGGCCTCGTAGCCGTCCAAATTCGAAACGGTAAAAAGAGGATCGCCAGGAGAAACATTGGCAGACGCTCTCACGTCTATCTGGGTGATGAATCCACTGATGGGAGACTCAACCTCAACCATTTTTCCGGCTGATTTGAACGCTTCCCTTGCAAGTTCATACTGGGTCTTGGCATTATCGTACTCTTGCTGAGAAACACCGGCATCGGCATAGAGTTTATTCGTCCTGTTATAGGCGGCCCTGGCATTCTCAAAAGAGAGTTTGGCCTGTTGATATGCCGAATTATCCTGAGAAAAGGACAGCACAACCTGATCCCGTTTCACATAGTCGCCTACCTTGAACCGAATAGTTCGAACCACTTCACTTATGCTGGCATATGCAGTCGACTGAGTTCTTGCCTTGAATTCTGCCGGAAATTTCAGATAGACCGAGAAATTTTCCGGTTCAATTGCTCGAACATGAACAGGGTATCCCTCTTCCTTGTATATCTGCGTAATACTTTGCTCCACAGCCCCATCCTGCTTTCCTCCGGAGCACGCACTAAGCACAATACACATTACGAGGCCAAAGAATGTCCGTTTTATCTTCATGAACCATCTCCTATTGAACAACGTTCATTTATGAACAACGTTCAGTGAGAAGGTAAAAAAAAAACTTTTCTTCGTCAACCTGTTTCTGTTGATTTATGATGAGAATGAAATATGGCCTTTGACAGAAAGGTTCGAAAAACGGAAAAGATGGATCCAACATTATATTCGCCGGAGGGAAAGGCAAGCAGACTACCAAACGTCCTTCGCATTGTAATACCAAGCATGAGGGAAAGACTTGCATCGACAAGGGTAACCGCCGCCAAATGGGGGTCGACATCAAAATTGAGAGACCCATCGGCCTTTCCCTCGCGGAAAATTTCAGTCACAAAATCCACAAAACTGGTCATATCATCAATAATGGTTTGTCGGATGGCATTTGCAATCGCGTGGCCATTTCGTAAATGAAGCAAGGGCAGCTGACTGTATAAAACAAACCGCGGATTACTGCACAGCTGGTCGAAAAAGTTAAGTAGTTTATCGAGCTGTTGTGCACCGTTGCCATTTGGGGGAACAGAGGCTTCCAAATCCTCCCGCTGCTTTGTCGTAAACCTGGCAATTAACGTTGCCAGAATATCTTCTTTGGTTTTGAAATGAAGATAGAGGGCACCGACACTCACTTTAGCCCTACGGGCGATCTCCCGCATGGTTACATTATCGTAGTCGTTCTCAAGGATAAATAATTCTTCGCAGATTTTTAGAATACGGTCGCGCGTTGCTCGTTTGCGTTGTTCCACTCGAGACACTTCTTCCACCGTTTTTCTCCTCATTTGAGATATTTTTCACTATTGTATATTCTATCAGCATATTGAGTGTACCGTCGGAGTCAGAGAAGGTGCAAGGCTTTTCTTGTTTAGTGTTACGAATATTGGTGATCATCACCCCTCATAGCCCTTGAATCTGCGCAAAAAGCAAAAAGGATAGACATAGAAGAGAAAATACCTACAATATGATACATGAAAAGGCCATTCATACTCGCCCTCCTTCTTTGCACGTTTATGTTCCATGCCGCGGCTCAAAGTCAGATACGGCAGACGAATGATGGCGATTCCCCAAGTGTTGCCCTTGTCTTAGCCGGTGGAGGTGCTCTTGGCTTTGCCCATATCGGCGTTATTAGAGCCATTGAAGAGGCCGGAGTCGACCCCGACATTGTCATAGGCGCCAGTATCGGAAGTATTGTAGGTGCCCTTTATGCGGCAGGCTATGACGCAAAAGCGATGGAAACGTTGGTCACGACGAATGACTGGAAGGACACCTTTTTCGATAAACACGACCGGAGTAAGTTGCCGTACTGGCAAAAGGCTTTCTATTCCAGTTACCATTTTTCTATTGCACTCACCCCTTCACAAAAGGCCACAACGGCCGGGGCCTTTCATGCTCAGCATGTTGTAGAACTCCTTGATCGTCTTCTGGAAAAGTATCCGGCAGAACTTGACTTCGATACCCTTCCCCGAAAATTCAGGGCCGTTGCAGCGGATCTTGTGACCGGAGAGCGGGTCGTCTATGATAAAGGGGATCTCAAAACGGTGATACGGGCATCCATGGCTGTCCCAGGAATCTTCACCCCAATTGAATACAAGGGACGGTACCTCATCGATGGAGGTTGGGCAGACAACACACCTACCCAGGTTGCAAAGGCTATGGGAGCCGATATTATCATCGTAGTTCCTCTTGGGGGATTAAAAAATGATATCGAAGAGCTTACAACCATCGCTGCGGTGAGCTCGCAAGCCGACCAGATTCGTATCAGGGAACGGATACAAGAGAGCCTTTCCGCAGCAGATCTTATTATTGCTCCTGATCTTCAGGGCTTTACGGCTGCCGACTTTGAACGAGGAAGCGAACTTGTGGCTGCGGGCTATGAAGCGGCAGAGCCCCTCTTTCCTGAATTGCGGGGGATTGCGGCCCTTCAGGGAAGCAAAAGGAGGGTCCCGAAATCGCCTGCGAATATTGAACAAAAATTGCACATCACCTCCATAACCATCAATGGAGAGCTATCGGAGGAAAGAGAAAATCGCTTAAAGGAATACCTTGATCTGAATATCTCCGAGGAGATCGGGAGAAGCAAGTTGAGGGAGAAGATCTACGCCCTCTATGACGATGGTTCCTATGCCCACATCTGGTATCGCCTTTTACCAAAGGATAATGGTTACCAGCTCATCATCGATGAGGAAGCACAGCAAATTCCTAGATCTCTCCTGAGCCTTGGTCTGAATATAGAAGGTACAGTGACGAAACGTAGTGCCTCATACGCCCAAATGACGGCAGCCTACATTTCATTTATTACCGATGATCTACGCTCTGCAGCCTTGGTGCAAACATGGATATCTGAGATGCCCTCCTTTAAAGCAGGTTTGGCGAGAGCCCTATTCTGGAATACACTTATAAGCATAGGAGGATATATTCATCAGGATCCCCACTATTTTTACGACGATGACGAGGTATCGGCAATCTACAGCCTACAGCGTTTCGGAGGTGACTGCGCAATACTCCTCCCCTTTCGAGGACACGCCGGTATCATAATTAGACCCTACGGGGAATACCGTTATCTGGATCGCTTTATAGGCGACAGTTTATTCGAACAGGAAGGATGGAGCCATTACGGTATAAACGGAAGCCTCTCGATAGATACACTTGATCGCATTCTTACCCCGAAACGGGGAATCTATTCATCCCTTGAAGTCGATTATGGTGCGGAAGAGGGATGGAACGACATTGTCAGAATAGATGCCGAGGGCAATGCCTTCTTATCTCCCTCGTCACGGTGGGTGATCAATCCATGGGCATTGAGCAAGAATTTGCTTCACGGTACACCCCGCTCCGTGGATCTGCCAGCCATGGGTGGAACGGGAAGCCTGGATGGCTATTATCGCCAGGAAATTCGCTCGGAAAATCTTTTTGCAACAGGATTGAGAGTCCGTCGCCAAATCGGCAGCCTGCCCCTGGGCTTCGGCAATGAAATCTATGCACAGCTTGCGGCAAGTGGAGGAATGTCATGGAAAGAGGATTGGACCGACCTGGGAGAAGATCCTCTATACTATAGTGGTGCAGCGGTTGGGATCATTGTCAATACGATCATCGGTGAAGCTCAGATCTCCATGGCAATAAACGATGAGTACCGTTTCAGCGGCTACATAGGATTACGCAACAAATTGCCTACACTTTTCGACCGCTAAAGGAGAAACAATGAGAAGCTATTATCTGTATGATTTTTCGATAGGAACTCTTCGTATCGCTACTTTGGAAGATGCCATTGTCGAAATATCGATTGTTTCCGGAAGAAAGGCCCATAGCGAAGGAGAAGAAAAGGAAACAATTCTCGTACAAGAAGCCTACAAAGAGCTGAAAGAATATTTTGAAGGAACGCGGAGAAGTTTCGATCTTCCCCTTGCCCCTCAGGGTACAATGTTTCAAAAGCGTGTTTGGAAGGCTTTGCTCGATATTCCCTACGGCGAAACAAGGAGCTACAAACAGATTGCCGAGGTTGTAGGCTCTCCCAAGGGCTTTCGCGCCGTGGGACTGGCAAACAACAAGAATCCCATCATTATCGTCGTTCCATGCCACAGGGTGATCGGAGCGGACGGCTCATTGGTTGGCTACGGAGGGGGCCTTGAGGTCAAGGATCAACTTCTAAGATTGGAGCATACCTATTTGACAGGGCAGCAAGAACTGCTCTGAGAAACACTCCCTACTTCTTTATCAATCTGCCATATGTAACGTTTACCTAGTGTTCCGAATCCTGGTGGTAATTTGTTCTTTTTGCAGGGAAAATCCTTGGTTTTTCCTCCTTGCTTGATTTCTCTATGTGTATCTTTGCAATTGACGATAAGAAAAAGAATTGTATGTTGTAGACCACCAATATTCGTAACACTCAGGGAGAGCCCTTCTGTTCAGGTCAACAGGAGCTCCTCCACCGTCCGGCCCCCTTCAAGGGCATCGAGAATTTGATCGACAACATCCTCGGAGTCCACACCTCCGTACCAGATGTTGTCAGGAAATATCGCCATGACAGGCCCCCTGTCGCACATATTCAGGCACGAGGTCATGGCAACGGAAACCCCGTCCATGCCTCGATCGGCAAGTTCCTCCTGAATGTAGGGAACAAGACCGATGGCCCCTTTCTTTTCACAGCCCCCCTGGCTTTCCCCCGAGGCCCTGAAACTGCCGCAGACAAGTATTTGCTTCTCCGGTTTTGTCATACTTTCCTCCTTTATATATCATGTGCAGCCGGTGCCGGCACCCACACAGGTTTTACCGGCAGCACATACCTGCCGTTTTTTCAAATAGGAAATGTCGGCATTGTGAAAAAGCTTAAAGGCTGCCTCACTTGCAACACCTTCGATGACCAGGACCTTTAGCCCGGAAGCGGCAAGTACGGAACCAGGTCTCTCGCCTACGCCCCCGACCAGGAGGTAGGCACAATCATCAAGAAGCCGCGCAAGCTCCTTCCACCGTGCATCTCCGCCGCCGCGGGCGGGGGCAGGTCTGCGCTCACATATAACCGCTTCTCCATCCACATACTCTGCGATAAAAACCTCTTCCGCCTCGCCGAGGTGTGTATTCACCAGTACACCCTCCCGGGAGACAAAGGCAATTTTGCTGCGCGATTCTGAAAACCCGTCGCTGGTGTTCGCAGCATCTCTAAGCAGCTCGCTTATCTCCTGCCGCATATCATCTCCCAAAAGCCCAGCCGCATCGGCCCTGCATCGCTTGCAGTGGCGTGACTGCCTGATGTATGTTCCGGCGGAGCTGCGCATCTCCTCCACAATCTTGCAGGAAGGCTCCTTCAGGTCGGCAAACTCGGTCCCCTTCACAGGGATCAGTGGAATGATATTCATGAGATCGCAACCAAGCTCACAGGCCTTTCTTGCCACGGAGGGGATCTCGCCCTCGTTGATGCCGGGGATGAGCAGAGTGTTGATCTTTACGATCAGCCCCCGCTCCTTGAGGCGTCTTACCGTCTCGATCTGGCGTTCAAGAAGGATCTCCGCCGCATCCAAACCGCGATAATTGCGTTTTTTACACCGCACCCAACTATATATCGATGTGGCCACCCGCGGGTCGAGGGCATTAATGGTCACGGTTACATGGGTCACTCCGAGGGAGGCAACGGCATCAACATAATCGGGGGCGTTTAATCCGTTTGTTGAAAGACAAAAAAGCATCTCAGGGAAAAGACGCCTGCAACGGTCCAGGGTTTCAAGGGTCTTTTCCGGCTCTGCAAAGGCATCTCCCGGTCCTGCGATACCGACAACCCCCGGTTTTACCACCTGGGAAATCTTTTCAAGATAGAGGGTTGCCTGGGCCGGACTCAGGACGGCAGAAGAGACTCCAGGACGGCCTTCGTTGATACAGTCATATTTACGGCTGCAATATTTGCACTGGATATTGCACTTTGGGGCAACAGGCAGATGGACCCGGGCAATATGCCCGGCCGCCTCTTTATCAAAACAGGGATGCCCTTTCAACAGCATCTCGTTCATCGCATATCTCCTTTTTACGGGGCTCTACATACTCATATACCCGACGGGGGATTCATCCTGTCGTTTCGCTATCATGGTATTGGCGATCTGATCGGTCATCCGCAAGGCCCCTGCATAGCCTATATGCAGTAGTCGCTGTCCCCCGAGGCGGTCCTGAATCGGAAAACCGGCCCGAACAAGAGGAATGCCAAGACGGCGGGATACCTTGTACCCCTTGCTTCCACCAATCATGAGATCGGCGTGCACCTCATCAAGGATTGCTTCCAGGCCGGAGAAATCGGCATCGAATCTGATAAGGGGCTCGTCAAAGGCAAAGTCCGTGCAGATCCGGCTTATCATCGCCTCTGCATGGCTGTTAAGCTTCTCTCCGCTGAGACAAATCACCGGTTCGATCCCCAATTCACACAGGAGAGAGCAGATCCCCGCAACAAAGTCACCCTCCCCATAGACCGCGGCCCTTAAGCCGGCAAAGTACTTATGCGCATCGGCATATGCATCAAGGAGTCGTTCCCGCTGGTCCTTGAGCATGGGAGAAAAACGCGGCTCATGTCCGTTCTCCCGGCTCACATCAATTAATGCATTGATACATGCGTCGCTGTTTTTCAGCCCGATGGGAAGAGGGAGGTTGGTATAGGGCACACCAGCCTTTTGTTTCACAATCGCGGCAGGAGAGCACTTGTGCGAAGAGATAAGGCCGAACTCGATAGAGTGTTCGGCCTCCCCCATCCGGCGGACCGCATCTATTGAGGTTCCTCCTTCGGGAAGCCTGTGATACTCCTTCCAGGCCCCACCGTCGAAGCTCCGGCTATAATCCGGCAGAAGTGTCGCCTGTACACCCATTTCACCGAGCACCCACTTCAGGTGTCTGATGTCTTCGGGACTGACCATCCAGGGGAAAAGGTTGATACGCAAGGAACCTTTTCCCACCTCTCCTTGTCCGCAGGTATGGGCACCCGCCGCGGCACGTTTCCGGGGAGGAGCAGCCTGTGCGGCAATTGCCGCACACATCTTCATAAAACCGTCTACATGGGTCCCTTTATAGGCAGCCGTCTCGGTATGGATGTAGGTCACCCCCTCGTCGGCGGGAAAATCCTTGAGATACATCCCGACATCCTCGCCGATGGTTTCGGCAAGACAGGTGGTGGCAATGCCGATCACCTCAGGTTTGTACTGTCCTATGATATTCTTCACCCCGCGGATCAGGTTGCTCCTCCCCCCGAACACGGCGCTGCTTTCATCAAAGGATGAAGAGGCAATATCGACAGGCTCCCTGAAATGACCGATAAGGAAACGACGTATGTAGGTGGCACAGCCCTGAGAGCCGTGGAGAATGCACATCGAATTCCTTATACCCCGTAAGGCGATGGAGGCCCCCAGAGGAGCACACGCCTTGCAGGGATTCACCACCATCCCCGGCGCTTCCCGGACAGGGGCCTCCCCTTCTTTTGTTATGCTCTCGCTACTCTTTCCCATGGATCATTCTCCTTGGCCTCTTTTATGACCTTCCACGACCTGCTGGTCACCGTGTTGTAGACTTCCTTCGCAAAATTGAGCATTCCGGTAAAACCTGCCAAGGCGATTTTTCGTTCATGGTTGTGATCGCAAAATCCGATTCCCAGTTTGTAGGCCACCGGCCGCTCCTTAACCCCGCCGATAAAGAGATCGACATCCAACTCCTGAATGAACCTCGATAACTCGGAAGGATTTGAGTCATCCACAATCACGGTCCCGGGATCGGCAAGCTCCTTCATCTCCTCATACTCTTCGCTGCTTCCGGTCTGGGAACCCATCAGAACAACCTGGATACCGAGATACTTCAACGATCGCAAAAGGCTTAAGGCCTTGAAGGCACCGCCGACGTAGATCGCCGCCTTTTTCCCTTCCAGCACCTTTTTGTATCCGTGGATGATGGGATACACGGCCTCAAGTTCACGGCGAACCAGCTCCTTCGTATTAGCCATTATCAGGGGATCGGTGAAATACTCGGCCACCGTATAGAGAGCCGCCGCCGTATCTTCAATCCCGAAATAAGAAACCTGTTTAAAAGGAATTCCGTACCGTTGCTCCATATCCTGAGCCAGATATTTTAGGGAGCCTGAGCACTGAACGACATTGAGTTGGGCACCGTGTGCCCGCTGCAGCTGCTCGACACGACCGTCTCCGGTAAGGGTGGCGCCCACCTCCACCCCCATTTTTTCGTAGTACTCCTTGATGATCCACGCCTCTCCTGCCAGATTGAACTCGCCTAGGATGTTTATCACCGGCCGTGCAAGCCCGTTTCCATCAGGCCTGACCAGGGGGCTGGTACCTATAAGCCGCCCAAGAGCCTTGCAGGCGGCCTTATAGCCATCCTTCTTTGTACCCTTAAAGCCTTCCGAGTGTACCGGAATCACAGGGATGCCCTCTTCGTCTGCGGTTCGGCGGCAGACAGCCTCTACATCATCCCCGATGATCCCGACGATGCAGGTACTGTAGACAAAGACGGCCTTGGGACCATACTCGGCAATCAGGCGCTTCATGGCCGTATAGAGCTTTTTCTCGCCTCCGAAGATGACATCTTTTTCCCGTAGATCGGTGGAGAAACTTTTACGATGCAACTCCGGTCCCGAACTCAAGGCCCCGCGAATATCCCAGGTATACGCGGCGCAGCCGATGGGACCATGGACAAGATGAAGGGCATCGGCAATAGGATAGAGCACGACCCGGGAGCCGCAGAAGACACAAGCCCGTTGGCTCACCGAGCCGGCGGCCGATACCTTATCACCGCAAATGGCAAAATCATCCTTTCCCTTGGTAAATACCTGTCTTCGTCTCTCTTCGATAAGCGTGTCCGCCATTTTGTCCCACCTTTTACATAACAAGTTCGAAACGTTCCTCAGGACAATCTCTGTCCTGACGATCCATAAAGAGGTCGAGAATCCTCTCCGCGATTCTCATTGCTCCGGCATAGCCTATACTGGGGAAATATTGGTGGCCGATCCGGTCGTAAATGGGAAACCCCATCCGCATGAAGGGAATATCCTCGTCCCGTGCAATGTACTTCCCGTAACTGTTACCAATCAGAAGGTCCACCCGTTCATTCTTGATCCACTGATGTAAGAGAAAGAGATCGGCCCTGGCCCCGTTTCGGTACTGTGCACCGGGGAGCACCTCGTCGAGCATAGACTCCATCCGTTTGGCAAATTTCTTCCCCGGAGTGCCGCTGACGATGTGGATGGGTTTGAGGTCCATGTCCAGCAGGAACTCCGTCAGACTGATAAGCTGATCGGGATCCCCAAACAGGGCGACCTTTTTTCCCGCAAGGTACTGCTGCATGTCGGTGATCAGATCCACTACCCGCCCCCTCTCATCGGTAAGAGAGTCGGGAACAGGATAGCCGGTCAGCTCGGAGAGCTTCATAAGAAAGCGGTCGGTGGCCCTGATACCGATGGGAAGGTCCATCACATCAAAGGGTACTGCGGCAATCTTCTTTAGTTCCCTGGCAGCCGCTTCAGAGGCAAAGGAACCTAAGGCAAAGGTATGGAAACTTTTTCCTGTGGACTCCAGTTCTTCGACGGTGGTCCCTCCCTTTGGAAAAGTTTCATGGACGCCGGTCATCGGCGCATCAAGAACCCCTGAAGTATCGGGAAACACCACTGAGGGGATCTTCATTGCCCGCAGTATCCGCTTTATCTCCCGCATATCCGCAGGATCGACCCAACCGGGAAGAAGGTTGATCTGGTTGATCTTCTCCTCCGAAGGCTTGCAGAAAGAACGAGCAATCGATGCGCACATGGATGAGAAGCCGGTAACATGGGAGCCTACATAGGAAGGGGTGCTTGCGTGGATGATCCTTTTCCCCTCGGGCACCTTTCCGTCGTCGATCGCCTTTTTTACAATCTGTCCCACATCATCCCCGATAGTTTCGGAGAGGCAGGTTGTATGCACCGCAACGACATCGGGATTGTAGACGTTGAAGATGGTGATAAGGGCCGATATGAGGTTTGCCTGCCCACCGAAGACCGAGGCGCCCTCGGTAAAGGAGCTTGTTCCCGCCATGACCGGCTCCTTGTAGTGTCGTGTAAGGGCCGAACGGTGGTAGGCGCAACAGCCCTGGGAGCCGTGGCTGTGGGGCAGACAGCCGTGGATTCCCAAAGATGCGTACATGGCACCGATGGGCTGACAGGTCTTTGAGGGATTGATGGTAAGGGCCGAGCGTTCGGCCACCTCTGCGTTTGTGTGTCGTAGTAACATCCTCATCCTCCTCTATGTTGTTGCGACAAATCTGCCGTGCAGGGTTCGGTTTTTTTCCCACGGGGCACCAATTAATCCCCACACCTTACTTCCGACCATACGGTCTATCTCACGATACCAGTTGATGGCACCGGCAAAACCGGCATAGGGGCCGCCATAGTCGTAGCTATGAAGCTGCTTCATCGGGACGCCCATTTTCTGTACACAAAACTTCTCCTTGATGCCTGCACAAAACACATCGGGCCTATACTCAAGAATCAACCGTTCCATCTCATAGTGGCTGATATCATCGACGACAAAACTTCCGTTTTCCATCTCAGGCATGAGCCCTTCATAACTGCTAAATGAAAGGCCCTGCTGTTCCAACTCCTCCCTACTCGACTCATCCTTTCTTGGGCGATAACGCTCCGTATCCTGTTCGACCTTTAACTCCTCGATGTTCCGGCTGTCGGCATCCACCTTGATGGAAGGAAGGACCCGCCGGCCTTCGTAGTCGTCCCGGTGGCCGAACTCATACCCCGCGGCAAGGACTTCCATTCCCAATTCCTTGAATAACTCCTGGTAATGATGAGCTCTGGAACCTCCGACAAAGAGCATGGTGGTCTTACCTTCGGTTCTCGGCCTAATCTCTTCGAGCACGGCCTCCACACCGACAATCTCTTCGGCAATAACCTCTTCCACCCGCTTCTCCAGCTCAGGTTCTTCAAAATAAGCGGCAATCTTTCTAAGTGATTTTGCAGTGGCCTCGGCTCCGATGAAGTTCACCTTGATCCAGGGAATTCCGTACTTGGTTTCCATCATCCCCGCCACGTAGTTAATCGAACGGTGACACATAATGCAGTTCAGATCCGCGGTATGTGAGCTTGCAAACTGATCAATGGAAGAGTTGCCGCTGTAGGTGGAAACGAGAGTGATTCCGCACTTCTCAAGGAGTTCCTCGATGACAAAGGCATCGCCACCGATGTTATACTCACCAAGCAGGTTTATCTTGTACCTTCCCGTTCTGCCCTCTTCCGAGGTACCGACCACATGCTTGAAAATTTGGTTGTTTGCGATGTGATGCCCGGCCGACTGGCTGACCCCCTTGTAGCCTTCACAGGAAAAGGCAAAGACGTTACAGTCCCCAAACTGTTCCTTCATCTCCCTGGCAATAACATGGACATCATCACCGATCAGTCCTACAGGACAGGTGGAAAAAATGGCGATGGCCTTGGGATGGAAGATGTCGTAGGCCTCCTGTACCGCCTGACGAAGAAGTTTTTCACCCCCAAAAACAATGTTCTGGTCCTGCATATCGGTGGAAAAACAGTAGGTCATGTAGTTTTCACCGTTATCGCCCGGCCTTGTCTGGTTTCTTCGGGTCAGCCATGAGTAGAAACCACAGCCGATGGGGCCATGGGTAATATTAATGATGTCCCGCGTCGGCCCAAGAACAACCCCCTTACAACCGGCATAGCAGCATCCACGCTGGGTGATAATTCCCGGTACGGTCCTGACATTGGCCTGTATGCTCTGTTCGGGATCGGCCTCTCGAACAATGAACTGTTTTTTCCGTTTCTTCAGTACCTTTGGCGGGTACTTTTCCATGATCGTGTCGCGAAAAATATCCGCCTTCATTTTTCCCTTCTCACTCATGTTCTCTTCCTTTAATCAAGGGTCGTATCGCCCTTTTCTTCGGTCCGCACCCGGATACTCTCTGCAACTGGAAGGATAAAAATCTTTCCGTCTCCGGGGTTACCGGTCTTGTTTGTCTTCATAATCGTTTGAACGGCCAGCTCCTTTTTTTCATCCCGAACAACCAGTGTCAGGATTCGCTTCGGTATCAGCCTGGGGCCGTGCCCAAGTTGGGATATCGCCTCCTGGTAGCCATCCTGGGCGCCCTTAATCAGCTGATAGTCAACAAGACCTTTTCCACGGCCGAGAACCTTGCCGGCTGCGGTGAATCCCGAAAAGCCTGCATCGCTTAGGGCCTTCTTGGTTTCATTCATCTTATTTATCCGAATAACAGCCAGTATCTCTTTCATCACTCTTCCTTAAAGCCGGAACTTATTGTGTAGGTCTCTTCAACCGGGGTGATAAATATTTTTCCATCCCCGTACACGCCGCTGGGGGGCGTTTTCCCGAGTTTGAGCATCACCCTGAGCACGATCTCTTTTTCGCTTTCCGGAACCACAACCAGTAACATCTCTTTAGGCAGCTCGTCGTACATGACCTCTCCGACCTTGATTCCCCGTTGCTGCCCACGTCCTGCAACATTGATGCGCGTAAGCGCCGGATAACCTGCATCCAGAAGCCCTTCTATAACATCCTGAACCCGTTCAGGCCTCAGGATGGCTCGTATCATAACCATCTGCTTCTCCTTAATTGGCAATTCCGAATTCGATCAAAAGTTTTTCCAGCGCATCAATGGCAAGAGGCTTGGGAACGACAAACATATCGTTTCCATCCATTTTTTTCGCCAAAGTTCGATATTCATCGGCCTGGACATGGGAGGGAGCGTAGTCGATGACGGTCTTTCGGTTGATTTCCGCCCGCTGCACCATGTTGTCTCTGGGAACGAAATGGAGCATCTGCGTTCCCAGCAGTTTGGCCAGCTCTTCGATCATCTCCTGTTCGTTGTCCACATTTCTCGAATTGCAGATAAGCCCGCCAAGTCGAACGCCTCCTGCATCGGCGTATTTCACGATCCCCTTACAAATGTTGTTTGCCGCATACATTGCCATCATTTCCCCGGACACAACGATGTAAATTTCCTCGGCCTTGCCCTCGCGAATCGGCATGGCAAAGCCCCCGCAGACAACATCGCCAAGGACATCGTAGAAGGTGTAATCGAGGGGAGTATCATCCTGTTCATAAGCACCAAGCTGCTCAAGGAGATTAATGGAAGTGATGATGCCCCTGCCGGCGCAGCCGACCCCGGGTTCAGGCCCTCCCGATTCCACACACGTGGTGTTCAGATAACCGGCTTTGAGGATATCTTCAAGCTCCACATCCTCGCCCTCTTCCCGCAGGGTATCGAGGACCGTCTTCTGCGCCAGCCCATGGAGCAGGAGCCGTGTAGAATCGGCCTTTGGGTCACAGCCTACCACCATTACCTTTTTTCCGGCCTCGGCAAGACCCGCAACGGTATTCTGCGTCGTCGTCGACTTGCCGATACCCCCCTTTCCGTAAATTGCCACTTTCCTCATCTGATCTTCCTCCAGTTCGTCATCTGCCGCAGTGCGGCTACAAAGAGATATGCAGGAGCCGTGCCAAGTTGTGCTAGTGTTCAGAATATTGGTGATATATGGACGTCAAGTATCCCCCCCACCAACAGGAAATGATATAAATTTATATATAATATACAATTACAAATAAATATATTTGGGAAATAGTAAATTCGGACGTTCTAATCGGGAACGGCGTTATGACCACCAATATTCGGAACACTATACTTTTACACATTATTGTAAAGAAATCGTTCTTACATCTCACTTTTTACCAAAATGTACATTACTTCATCTTTTTATAACTTCGAAATTTCTTGTAATCCAATCCGTACTTCTTCATACGAACACCGATCATACGGTTGGTAAGCCCAAGTTCCTTCGCCGCATCCGAGAGATTTCCCTTTGAAGACTTTAATGCCTCGACAAGCAATTCATACTCAAGGGCATCAAGCTGATGCTGGAGGCTTCCGGCCTCCTGGCGACCTTTCAACTCAGGAAGGCGCATCTGAAGGGTTGGAGGAAGATGATATCCGTGTATCACCTGGTTATCGGCCAGAATCACCGCATGTTCGATACAGTTTTCGAGCTCGCGAATATTCCCCGGCCAATGGTAGGAAAAAAGCATATCGATGGCCGGAGTAGATATTCTCGTGACCTTTTTATGGTTCATCCTGCTGAACTTATCGATAAAGTGATTTACCAAAAGGGGAATATCGGATTTTCTCTCCCGCAGGGGCGGAACGGTGATGGGAATGATATTGAGTCGATAGTAGAGATCTTCCCGAAAGCTGCCGTTTTTCATGGCTGTTTCGAGGTCTTTATTAGTGGCCGTTATCACCCGTACATCACAGCGAATGGTTTTGCTTCCCCCAACCCGTTCGAACTCCCGTTCCTGAAGCACCCTCAGAAGCTTTGTCTGGACATTGGGACTCAGCTCACCTATCTCATCGAGAAAGATGGTGCCGCCCTGGGCACGTTCAAAACGACCTTTTCTGTCGCGAACAGCCCCGGTAAAGGCTCCCTTTTCATGGCCAAACAATTCGCTTTCTATGATGGATTCCGGAAGTGCAGCGCAGTTTAGCGTTATGAAGGGCATATTCTTCCTACCGCTTGCATAGTGGATTTCCTTGGCAACCAGTTCCTTTCCCACTCCGCTTTCCCCCAGGATCAGAACCGTCGCCATCGAATCTGCAATTTTGTGCACATAATCAAAGACCCGGCGCATCACCTTCGATGTACCTATGATCCTGCTGCTGGTGAACTTTTCCAGCAGTTCCCGCTGAAGGCGCTTATTCTCCTCCTGTAGAACCTGGTTTTCCTCGTGATGGGCCTGATACAGCTGGACAGCCTGAGAGATCATGGCGGCGATAATCTGCATGAGGCAAAGATCCTCCTCCAGATCCGTCACCTCATCGATGAAACGCTCCGCATTGAGGGTACCTATCACCTCCTTTCCGCCCTTAATGGGGACACAAATAAAGCCTATCTGTTTTTTTCCGATATCCCGGCGCACCCGAGTACGATTAAGGAAATGAGGTTCCAGCGAAATATCGGGTACGAGCGCCGGTTTTCCGCTCTCGATCACCTTTCCGGTAATCCCCTCCCCCGGATCATAGATACCCCGGGCTTGTTCCTCAGGAGAAATTCCAAATCCCTCCTCGATCGATATCTTTCCGCTTTTTCTGTTGAAGATACTTATCGTTCCTCGAACCAGTCCCATATGACCCGACATAATCCGCAGGACTTCCTGAAGAATTTCAGAGATGACATCCTCTTTCAGGATGGAGTTACTCATCTCAAAAAGGAATCTAAGAGCGGTATTACTCTTAACCTCACACGCTCTGCATGTTGATGATGTATTCATGATAGATTGCTTCCACTTCGGAAGGGTCGAGATTTCTCCCCTTCTCTTCCGCAATTCTACGGATCATCGGCAAAAGCGAATGAGCCGTAGCCAGATCGATTTCAACCGACATGTTTCTCAGCACATACTGAATTCCCTTTGATCCCGACAATCTGCCGGTTTTGATCTCCACCCTGCCTATGCCATACTTCTCGGGGAGCAGAGGAAGAAAGGCCTCGGGGTCCTTTATAGTTGCGGCTACATGAATGCCCGACTCATGGCTGAAGACATGTTTTCCCACAATGGGTCTGTCAACAGGGATGGGCCTTCTGCCGATCTTTGCAACATAGCGACTCAGTTTTTCGATAGCGTTCATGTCAAACGGATGTCTCCCCGTCCCTCCTCTGGTCGATAAGACCATGGCCAGTTCCTCGATTCTGGCATTACCAGCCCGCTCTCCTATCCCCAAAACGGTCGCACTGACCGCATCAATGCCGTGATCGAGGGCAGTGATCCCATTTGCACTTGCCATACCGAAATCGTTGTGCGGGTGAAATTCAACAGGAATGGAAGAGGCGGAAAAAAGCGCACACGCGTGTATAACGTCAGAGGGCATCATAACACCGGCCGAATCGGCTATTCGGGCCCGACGATAGCCTATAGCAGCGGCCCGATCCAAGAGTTGCTTAACAAAAAAAGGATCGGCACGACTTGCATCCATAAATCCTATATGCACCCGTTCAAAATCATTTTGGCACAGTTCAAACATCGACTCCATGGCTTCAGAAAGCCATACAACATCTTTATTGAAAACAGAAAGGAGGCGATCGGAAACAGGAAAACTGATATGCACGATAGAGAGGCCGGTACATTTTGCCGCCTCGATATCATTCACATGAGCGCGACACCAGCAGGAGACGGGAAGCGGCAAGTCGCAGCACCAACGCAAGAAGGCTATCTCCTCATCCCCGACAATCGGCATCCCTGCCTCGATTTCATCCACTCCCGTTTTCACAAGCATCTCGGCAATACGCTTGCGTTCATCCGTCGTAAAGACAATACCAGGAGCTTGTTCGCCATCTCTCAACGTTGTGTCGATAATATATGCCATAGAAATGATAAGCAAAAACCGAACCACATTTTATGACAATAGTATCTTTATATATAATAATAAATTAGAAAATCACTATCACAAATAGAACATCAAAAACAGACAGAATGAGTACATTAATGTAGGAAATATTCGATGATTTGGCTTTAGCCCATATCTTTCGCTTCATCGCCTTTTTCTACATAAAGTGTTTTGGGGCCATCTCATCCGCTATCGTCCGCCCCACGTGCCAATATTTTACATACAGGTAACATTGTCGAAAAACCAATACATTTATGTATGCATAATCCGATCTATTCCTTTACCATCGCCGGCAAAACCACTTGCCATAGTAAAAAAAGCAAACCCCAAAGGAACTGAAGCGACAAAGAAAAGAGAATACCTTTATATATAATAATATACAATGGTAGACACTCAAAAACCTCTATGATATAACACAAGTTGTGTGCATTTTATGGCACGGTATCTGCATAATCTTATAATGACACAGAAAAAAAGGAGTTTTGTATGAAAAAAAAGGCATTATCTCTCTTGGTTCTCCTCGTGGGAGTAACCATGCTTCTGTCGGCGGGAGGCCAGAAGGAATCCGCCAAACCATCTGCAGCGGAAACGTCCCCTGTTGTGGTCTTTAACGCAGCAAGCACCACCGACCTGGTAAACGACATTGCGGACCTTTTTACCGAAGCAACAGGCATTGCCGTAGAAAGTAACCCGGCATCAAGTGGGACCCTTGCCCACCAGCTGGAGCAGGGAGCCGAAGCCGATGTCTATATCTCGGCCTCAAAAAAGTGGATGGATTTCACGAAAGATCTCGGGATCACCGAAGAGGTCAGCCCCTTTGTAAAAAATCGCCTTGTCCTGATTGCTCCCCTTGATTCTCCCATGGAGCCATTTGAACTTACGGGAAACACCGACTTTCCGGCTATTTTCGAGGGACGTCTTTCCATGGGTGATCCGGCCCATGTACCCGCCGGAAAATATGCCGAAGATGCATTGAAATACTACGGTTGGTACGATACGCTGACCGATAGGATACAGCCTGCGGCCGATGTACGGGCGGCGCTTATGGTAGTAGAATTGGGAGAAACGGAGCTTGGCATCGTGTACGAAACCGACGCCATGAAGTCCCAGAAGGTTAAGATCGTCTCCCGTTTTCCCGAAGAATCACACACTCCGATAGAGTACTTCGTCGCCTATATGAAGGAGAGCAATGCTGCCGGAAAACAGTTTTATGACTTTCTTTTCGAGAACGAGAAGGTGGGTGAACTTTACAAGAAATACGGATTTTCGGTATCAAAGTAAGCGATCATGAAATCAATTGATGTCATCCACACTGTACTACTGTCGCTCAAGATCGGATGCATATCAACAGCCGCCAATCTGCCCCTGGCCTTGGCGGTCGTCTACCTCCTCACCCGCTGCAATTTCAAGGGAAAAACCCTTGTCGACGGCCTGGTCAACCTTCCCCTTGTCATGCCGCCGGTTACCACCGGATACCTTCTGCTGATCCTCCTCGGGAAAAAGGGGCTCATCGGTTCCTATCTTTACGCCTGGTTCGGCATACGCATCGCCTTTACCACCACGGCGGCCGTTATCGCCTCCATGGTCGTCTCCTTTCCCCTTGTAACACGAAACATCAAGGTATCAATGGAGATGGTTGACCCAAAACTGGAACAAGCGGCTCTCACCCTCGGAGCAGGAAAGCTGAGTGTCTTTTTCAGGGTTACCCTCCCCTTGATATTTCCCGGAATCATAAGCGGGCTTATCATCGGTTTTGCCCGAAGCCTCGGAGAGTTCGGAGCGACCATGACCTTCGCAGGCAATATACAGGGGCAGACCCGTACCATCCCGCTCTCGGTCTATTCTTATCTGCAAATTCCGGGAAAAGAGCGGGAATCGGCGATCCTTGTGCTCATTTCGATCATCATATCCTTTACCGCAATGTTCGTTTCTTCCCTCTACACCCGTGTAATCCAGAAAAGGAGAAGCAGCCCAGATGAGTCTCTCGTTTGATATTGAATTACCGCGAAGGAATTTTCTCCTGCAGCTCAAGGCTGATTTCGGTGACCAAACCATAGGCGTTTTCGGTCCCTCTGGAGCGGGAAAAACATCACTCTTCAGCCTGCTTGCCGGGCTTGAGCGGCCGAGTGCAGGAAAGATCGCCCTCAACGGCAAGGTGATAACCGATACCGAAAAGCAGATATACCTTCCTCCCAACAAAAGAAAAATCGGTGTCGTTTTTCAGGAAAAGCTGCTCTTTCCCCACCTAAGCATCAAAGAGAACATCCTTTTCGGGGAACGCTATGTGAAGGAAAAGCGTATCCGTTTCGACGACGTGGTGGAACTTCTCGAACTCTCCCCCCTCCTGAACTCCATGCCAAACAGTGTCTCCGGAGGCGAACAGCAACGTGCCGCCATTGCCAGGGCCCTTCTCACCTCCCCTGAAATGCTGCTACTCGACGAGCCCTTCAATGCCGTCGATGCAAATCTGAGAAAGACCATGCTCCCCTACCTCAGAAAGCTCAGGGACGAGCTGAAAATTCCACTCCTCATCATCAGCCATGATCTGCCCGACATCCAACGGCTGACCAACATGGTATACCTCATCGAACAGGGACGCTGCGTCGGCTTCGGCGAAATCATCAACCTCATCAACAGCGGTACCGCAGTCACCGGTGAACAGGGTGTCGTCAACACCCTCAACCTCATCAAACCGGAAAAGATCGACGAAGGCCTCTTTCAATGCAGGGCCGAAGGCCTCAACAACGGCACCGTCATACGAACCCCTTTTGCTCCTGCAGACTCCTTCACCATGACCATCCATCCCGAGGAGATTGCCCTCTCCATCACCCCCGTTCCAAACATCTCCATCCAGAACCAGCTCAAGGGCACGGTCGTCAACCTTATCAAGAAAGAACACTCCCTCTACTGCATCATCAATGCCGGAGTTCCCCTGATTGCAAAAATCACCGCCGATTCTCAAAAACGTCTGGGCATAGGGGTTGGTACCGAGCTCTATTGCCTCTTCAAGGCCCACTCGCTCATGCTCTGATTCCGGGCGTCCCCCTCGGGCCAAAGGCCCTCGGGTCGGGCTTGCTCCGAAGTCCGCTCATCGCTCCCGTCCTCGCGCTCTGCACTCGGACCGGCCTTGCGGCCGTTCTCCGCATCCCTGACGCTTTCGCAAAGCTGCGAAAAAAGGCGTACAGAAAGACACTGTACGCCCTATCGATCAATTATTCTTCATCCATCGAAAACCATACGTTATCTTACAGCTTCCGATACTCCTCAATGAATTCCGAAATAAATTCCACACAGACATCCATCATATCCTGACCGAACTTTTTTGTCGATCCGCGGGGATCTCCGGGACCGAACCAACCATTGGATGCAAGTTCCTTCGTGTCCCTGGCCATTCGTACAAGGCCTCCCCTGAAATTTACCATTTGTATGTACTGCGCCTTTATCTCGCCTGTCGGATGAACCGGGGCCATATCACGCGAAAGGGACAGATCAACACACGACTCATCCACCGCCATCATCGCGGAGGTCTCCAAGATATCTCCATGTCCGCCGTTTGCAAATCGTTCATCTATTTGACCGACGACGCTCCACCAATCGATGCTGGCCATGATGCCTCCGGCGTGATAGACATCCAGGGCAGCTTTATCGAGGGCCGGATTATTTCCCCCATGGCCGTTTATTACAAGAAATCGCCGTGCCCCATGATGCATGAGTGATCTGGTAATGCCGGACATCAGCGTATATAAGCCTTCATAGCCGATATCGATGCTGCCGGCGAAACTCATATGGTAAGGACATACGCCGAAGGGTATTGCGGGAGCTACAATGACATTCTTTTTGCCACTCACGCGATCGGCCAGATGCTGCGGTACCAGAAAATCCGTACCAAGTGCACACTGGGGCCCATGTTGTTCCGTACTGCCCGTAGGAATGACAATAATAGGGTCCTGTTTCAACGCCGTTTCCGCCTGGGTGCTTGTCATCTTGTGTAGATACATTGCTTCAGGCACGCCCCTGTTTTGTCAGCATATGCCGCGCCAGGGTCTCCTCAGAAGGACGCTTGCCCTTTGTCGATAGACTCACCAGCACCATGACGAGGGCAGCTACGGCAACGCCGGGTACCACGGCATGGAATCCGTGAATCAGCGCCTTCATGGCAGCTATTTTGGTGCAGCAGATCAAGGTAAGGACTCCCGCGATGACGGACGAAACAGCAGCGGGGAATGTCGCGCCCTTCCAATACATGCCGAACAGTATCGGTACCACAAATATTGCCATGCCGGAGAAAGCGAAGGTATTGATAATGAATATGCTGCCGGGTTTAAGGCATCCGAAAATAATCACCACAACACCGACGATAAGGGTAACGATCTTGGAAAGCTTCATGACCTGGTCGTCCGACGCCTTCGGATTAATATATTTTTGATATACATCTCGGGTAGCGGCAGAGGTAGTGGTTATAAGCAGACCGTCGATGGTAGACATACCGGCCGCGACAATACCGGCGATAACGACCGAAGCGATCACCGGATTCAGGCCCCGCTGTAGGATAATGGGAATGATGTAATCTGAATTTTTCAGGTTCGGAACAAGGGAGATACCATTCACACCGGACCAAAGGACCAGGAGCGCCGTAACCATCATCCCCCCTGTGCCAAGAAGCACCGCACGGAACATGGTTTTGTGATCCTTCATGGCAAAAAATTTGGTAAACAGCTGAGGCTGTCCCATGGTAAAAAAGGACCATAGGAGGATATTCGAGACATAATAGGTCCAGGTCATGGTGCCGTTTGCTCCCGGGAAGGACATGTAGGCCGAATTCATTTCGTTCAGACTGGAATTCAGGTGCGAGAGTCCCCCTCCCTGGTGCAATGTTAGGATAAAGGCAACAATAGCGGTGATGAACATGAGGCTTCCCTGGAGAACGTCGGTCATCATTGCACCGCGCATGCCTCCGGACATACAATAGATGATGACAATGGCCCCCATTCCGATTACGCCTACATAGGCGGGAAGGCCTGTGAACACATTCACAATGACACCGGCCCCGATGATTTGCGCTCCCATCATGGGAATGAGAAAGCATAACATCATGAGACCAAGGAGACCACTCATACGGTGATCTTCGTAGCGATCGGAGAGATAGTCGGAAAGGGTAAGGAATCCCCGCTCGTGACCAAGGGTAACAAGCCTCCGCCCGATCAGGACCGTCGGAATAATCATGGCAAAGGCAACACCGGGAATGGTAATGCCCATACCGGCATAACCCATCTTATATAACATGCCAGGAGTGCCGAGGAAGGTTCCCATACTGTACTGAGTCGTCGCATAGGCAATACCACTGATGATAACGCCCGCCTTACCGTTTAAGACAAAGTAATCCCGCAGGCTTTTCGTTTTGCGACTGGCATACCAGCCGATACAGGCCATGAGAACAAAATAGATCCCCAAAATGAGGAAAAAAGGACCGGGAGTAGGTGTAACTTCAGCCATTTAGTTTTCCCCCTTGTCATCGTAGCGATGGTTTTCCGGACGCTTCATCGACATCTTGTAATAAACGACAATGAGCGCATACGTAATCACACCATAGACCAGCCAGTTCCAGATGAAATTCGGGACCCCGAACAGGCCGGGATCATACTCATGATTGACGAAACAACGAATCGGCAACATGATGCCGATAAAAAGCGTAAGGAAAATAGCACGCCACGTCGCTTCAAAGTGGTTCGTGAATAATCCTCTCATTTTTACCCCCCTTTGTTTGGCAGCAGTTTTTTCAGTAATCTGCCATATTGTGTAAATAATATCACCAGTTTTTTTGCTCGTAAATAGTAAATACTATAATTTTATTTTGATTTATATCATAAATAATCTTTTACTCACTTAATTGCGAAAAATCGTAATTAATGTAATACTGTTCTTTACTTGCTATATTCACATCGGAGTGCTTTATGGACATATTGGATACCATTCGCAATCGCTACCCGACCTTCAACAAAACCCAACGGAGGATTGCCGATTATCTGCTTCAGCATCCCGACACCAGCTGTTTTTCTTCTCTCAGGCAGTTGGCACAAAATGCCAATACCACCGAGGCGACCATCTTAAGTTTTTCCCGAAAGCTGGGGTACAAGAGCTTTCTCGACCTAAAGAGCGAGCTCCAAAACTACATTTCGATGTGGATGTCCCCAAATGAAAAGATAAAGACGGCCATACATCAGGGAAAAAGCAGCAACGATATCCATACCGAGATTGTTGAAGCAGAACGAAACGCCTTGGTCCAGACCTTCAATTATATTAGCGCCAAAGATTTTCACGCAGCGCTTCGTCTGCTGAGCGAGGCAAAACGGGTCTATGTGCTGTCGTATGACTTTGCGAACACAGTGGCAAATCTTTTCGCCGCACGATTCATTCGTCTCGGTGTGGATATCGTCAGCCTGGGCTCACTCTCCGTGCCGGATACGCTCTATAGACTGGCATTATGCACACCGGATGACCTCATTGTTCTGTTCTCCTATGCACCGTACAGCCTGCCTCCGGTGAAATTCGCCCGCTATCTCCATGCAGAGGGAAACAAGGTTCTATGCTTCTCAGATAGTGTGTCATGTCCCATAGGACAAGATGCCGATGTCATTTTAACGAGCATTACCAATCAAACCATCTTTTTTAACTCAATGACCGCCCCCGCCTCTTTGGTGAACCTTCTCGCCTCTCTTTTCGTCTTGGAAAATAAGGAGCGATTCGATGCCTACAAAGAAAAAGTGGACAGCCTAAAAACCATGATCGAAGATACGCACTTCTAAAGGGAACGGACAAGCCTTCCGTGGCGCATCACCACCTTCCCTCCCGCAATCAGGCTATCTTGCCTCATTTCCTCATTTAGAAGCAGGATATCAGCATCAGATCCCTCCTGCAGGCACCCCTTGCGGGGGTAGAGCAAAAGGGCTTTCGCCACGTTTTCCGTACAGGGGAGAACAGCCTCTTCCAGGGGAATGTTTTCGTTCTTTACCAGCGCCTCAACCACACCATGGAGATTACCGACCTTCCCGACACCAAGCCCTATCATCTCATGGCGGTCATCCCAGACAGGTATGCTGCCGTTCCCGTCCGAACTCATTGTAACAAGGCCCTTGGGAGCCCTGTGCAAAGCCTCGGCAACGACACGTGCCGTTCCCTCATGCTCTTCTCCCGTCGTAAAATCGATATACCCACCCAAGGAGGCGAACCGGAGGGCCTCCTCCAGCTTGTTTCCCAAATGGGTCGGTCGAAAGGTTCCAACCGGGATGTTACTTTCCCTGATGATCCGGAAAAGCAGAGCAAGCCCGTCATCTCCTTTTCCCGTATGAAGATGAACAATCCCGGCCTTTCCGCTTAGAATCCCGGCCTGTCTGGCGTCGGCCGCCAGTCGCACGAGCTCCTCCTTCGTGATACCAGAAGATCGATGATCGGCGATCGCGATCTTAACTCCGATTACTTCATCGATCATCATGATATCCTTCCGGACACTTCCGGTAACCGTGGGAGATGGATACTGGTATGCCCCGGTGAGGCAATATGCGGAAAGGCCCTCTTCCTTTAGTGCCTTTGCCTTCGCCACCACACTTTCAACGCTGCGTGTCGTCCCGTCGGTTCCCAGAAGACCTACAACGGTGGTCGTTCCCGCTTGCATCAATGCACCAGCCGCAAGCGGAGGAACCTGAGTGGAAAAGCCCCCCTCGCCGCCTCCCCCAGTGATATGTACATGCTGGTCGATATAGCCTGGAACGGCCCGGCATCCGCCGCCGTCGATTCGCTCCATTGCGTCATACCTGCACACTATCGCTTCGGCAATCCGGGCGATCCTCCGGTCGGCAATCAAGATCTCAGAAGATTTCCATCTTCCCTCCCGATATACGAGAATATTGGACAATAATTTCAGCATGCTTCTTCCACCCCGGCCAGAATAGCGATCAAACGCCTATATCTCATTCATATTCGGCTTCTCCGCCAAAAATTCCGCCTCAATTCCGAGATTGCGAAAATAGTGGCAAAGCGCCATTAGTGCAAATCTCTCCGTAGAGTAATGGGTCCCTCCCAAAAGAGTGATTCCATGCTCCTTTGCCGCCGCATGTATCTTTTCCACCCATTCCACACTCTGAGCCGTCACTCCGGTAACCATCACATTTATACCCTTTTCTTTTAAGAAACGATAGGCATCGGTACTTCTTGCTATACCTGCCATGATGGCAAATTTCCCATTGTTGAGCTTCTCGCTCCCATAGCGATAACACTTTACCCCATGTTCCAATGTCGTTTCAAAACGATCCTGCAGCTCTGTTACCGTTGAAAAACCCGTCTGGCAAAGTGCCCCAAGCTGTGCGCCATTTTGCGGATACCATGATTCATAAGGGTTGGCATGCATCGCCTGAGCCAGTGTGTTGCCGGGGGAATAAGGGCCCGCCACATCAAGAGGAATATGGTAGGAAAAAAGCGTGATTCCCTGGGCAGCCATCTTTTCCACCAATTCAGCGGGAATAGTCCCGTATCCAGACTCAAGGCTCGGCATTTGCGGCACCGGGTGATGACAGAAAAGCATGACATTCTTTTCGTCGCGACCGAGGATCTCTTCAATTACCCCAGGAGCTGCAAAGGTAGCCGTATACACCTTCTCGATTCGATCCGTATTATGGAACTGAACGCCTACCTTTGGAAACACATCCGTATACACCTCCGGCTTAAATTGTTCCGCCAGACGATCATAAAGAAAATCCGCCGATACAAAACTTCTATTCATGTAAAGACCTCCTTGTATAAATTATATCACTTGCTATAATTTTCTACAATATTATTAGTATTGACATAAAAAATAGACATGTTACGATATTATCATATATATTATTAAAGTATAGATAACATTGAGGATGAAAGAAAGGATGACCTAATGGAATATTATTTCGATACACATCAACTTTATCATGACTTCGAACACCTTCACGATACACCCGAAATTGCGTTTCAGGAATACCGGACATCGAGATTTATCCAAAAGGAATTGAAGAAGATCGGTTTTTCCGTCCGAAAACTAGGCGATACAGGATTGCTTGCCCATATGGAAGGCAAGCAACCGGGCCCAGCAATAGCCCTGCGGGCCGACATGGATGCACTCAGCTTTTATAAAGAAGACGGAAGCGTACAACTTCTTCATGCCTGCGGTCATGACGCCCATAGTGCCATGGTGCTTGCAGCAGGAAGGCATTTCGCCGCTCAAAACATCGACGAAGGAATCCTCTATCTTCTGTTCCAGCCGGGCGAAGAGAGCATGCTCGGTGCAAAAAGAATTTTGGCCCACGGACTCCCCCATATCGACGGCATGATCGGCATCCATCTGCGTCCAAAAATAGAAATGCCGCTCGGCTCGGCAACCCCTGCGCTCCTTCACTGTGCATCACTTCCTATCACCGCTCACTTTCATGGCAAGGCCGCCCATGCCGCACGACCCTTTCTCGGTATTAACGCCGTTTCCTCTGCCGCCATGCTGATACATGCCGTCGACACACTCACATGGGACACCGACGAGGATTGGTCCGCAAAGGCAACCGTCGTCGACAGTCATCAAAATCAGCACAACATCATCCCGGAATTTTGTTCCGTCACCCTCGATATCCGAGCCCAGAGCAACGAACTTGGAAGCAGCATCACCCAGAAAATAAAAATGCTTGCAAAAGAGGCGGCCGACAAATTCGGCACAACCCTTAGCTTTGAGGAAAATCCGGGATACGCACCTAACTATGATCCCTCACTCATCGATATATGCAGGAACGCAATCAACACGGTTCTCGGTAAGGCCGAACCGCCTACTCACACTCCGGGCAGCGAGGATTTCCATGCATACAGCATGATCGGAGGTATCCCCACCGCCTATATCGGTCTCGGCGCCGACCTTCTACCCGGCCTTCATTCACCGGATATGCACTTCGACCACTCCTGTTTACCCATAGGAACGGCCATTCTGATCGAAGCGGTAAACAGCTGTTTTAAGCGGATAGCGCCTCATGCCGCCGCACCGAAAAGCGAATGCTAAAAAAGGCCGCCCGTGTTACGCATCCTACCAGGACGCTCTTCTTGGGCGTCCCCCTCGGGCCAAAGGCCCTCGGGTCGGGCTTGCTCCGAAGTCCGCTCATCGCTCCCGTCCTCGCGCTCTGCGCTCGGACCGGCCTTGCGGCCGTTCTCCGCATCCCTGACGCAGTCTATTACCGGCGTCCTTCCCTTGGAAACCAGGCTGCCATTTTGACAGGCAGCCGGAAGAGAGGCTGTACGGGAAGAGCTATCCTTTTGTGCCGCGTATCGTCAGACCGAAAGCCGTTTCTCGTATTTTGAAGCCATCAAAGGGAGAACGGTGCATAAGCTCGACAAGTTCATCCTGCGTATATGCAGCCCGGACCGAGGTGACAAACCCCTGCTTTACCCTTTTTCCGGGGACAAAAAAGCGCATGAACGCCATAAGCAGGCGATTGAGGTCCCGCTTCAAATCGCTTATGAACAGTATCCCCCCCGGTTTTAAAACCCGATGGATCTCATTCAGTGCGGCAGCAGGATCTTCCCATTCATGAAGGGAGCCGTTGGAAAAAACATGATCCGCTGAATTGTCCTCCAGCGGGACAGATGCTGCATTCCCCTCCAAATACGAAGCCCGGGAGCCCAAACCATAATCAGCACAGTTTTTTTTCGCAAGCTCAATCATCACAGGGCTTATTTCAACCCCGACAAGGCGTGTCCCGCTGGTCGCCTTGAGCCATTCCAGTCCGAGATAGCCCGGCCCGGGACCAATCTCCACCACAAGCCCGGTACGAATGCCGCTTTTGATGATTTCTTCAGTTTCCAGTATTCTCCGGTCCCGAAAATGACGTTGCATAACATCAAATTCCTCTACCGTAATCCGATCTTGAATTCCTTCGTTTGTCTCTATGATTCTCTCCTGTTGCATGTCGCACTCCTATTCAATGTTTTATATACAAGATTGTATATTAGTATAAAAAAATCATTCATACAGCCCCTCCTGCATCTCCCGCAAAAGCTCCTCAAGCCAGGAAAGCTCGGCCTGGGCATGATACCGGGAATGCGAAAAGATGGCCGACGCGAGGGGAGGTACCATGGGCTTTGCAAGCATTTCCGTCTCATGCCCATCCAGGTAGGTAAGAGACCGTCGTGCCGATTCAATCCGATTCTGCAAGTACGCAATCCGCTCTTTTTTAGGCAGTTCCCTAAGAAAGAAAAGCCCCACGTCAAAAGAGAAAAATGTACGCTCATCCTTCGACCACACATCGCGCAAGAGTCGCGTGAACGCATCTTTGCCAGCCTCGGTTACCTCGTAAACCCGACGTGAAGGGCGGCTCCCCTCCTTCTGAACCGCTATCTCCCGAACAAGTCCCTCCTTAGTAAGTTTGTTCAAGGCAAAGTAAATGGATCCGAAAGCAATCGAGGTCCAATCACCCATATATCGCTCGATAATCCCTTTGAGTTCATAACCGTACAAGGGGCGCTCCTTTAGCAGCCCGAGAATCACCAATCGTGTTGACATAGCACAACAATCCTTTTTACTTACTCAACCTTGTATATTCTATATAGAAATAAAGACGTTGTCAAGCGCCCTTCTGTCCGGCCACATGCAACTAATGATTGTCTACTGTTCCGAATCCTGGTGATTGAGGGAACACAATTCTTTTTCCCGCAGTCAATTGAAAGCAAAACTATGGAAAAAAACATGTGCAGGCAGAAAAGTAAGTAGTTTTCCAGCAAAAGGGCATGCATACCACCAGGATTCGGAACACTAAGTAATGATTCACTTTCTCCCACATGCTTTGGCTCTCGGAATCATGCCGCATTATCGGGATTGACACCGGATACTGACTGCTGCCCCGAAAGACCAAAGGCAGGGGAACCTCAGAGATCTTAGCAGGAGCTACTCTTTTACAGCCAGAGTAATCCCCGTTCCGATCAGCATAGTTCCTGCGGTACGATGTATCAGTCGAATTTTGCGCTGGCCTTTGAAGAAAAAACCGGCTCTGCTTGCAGTATAGGCATAAGCAACAAGAGCGCTGCCGAGTACCGACATGAAAATTAAGATAATGAAAAATGAGTCCAGCATACTGATGGCAGTAAGATCAAAAAAAGTAGGTAAAAAGCCCAAATGAAAAAGGATAGCTTTAGGATTGCCAAGCGTGATACTGATACCGGTAAGAAAATTTTTATAGCCTGCGGGATTTTCATCGGCAGAAGCTGAGTAGCTGGATTTTGAGTCTTTCATCCAGAGTTTAATCCCTAAAAAGATCATATACGTTGCACCTGCTATCTTCACAATAAAAAACACATTGCCAAAAAGTTTTCCGATGGCGCCCAAACCTGCCAAGGCAAGAGTCATATAGAATAGATCGCCGATAAGAATACCGGTTATCAATTTCAGAGCCGATTTGAATCCCGCTGCCAGAGAATGGCTAATTATTGCAAAAATTGCAGGTCCGGGAATTATCACCCAGGTAAGCAAAGCAAGAAAGAATCCAATAGCAGATTCAACAGTCATAACACACTCCAAAGATATGATATTAATAATGATAACCCCGATAATCGTCGCTATCCAGAGGAGGTACTGGTATCCTTTCATGAAAATCTTCCTCAAATTGTTTGTAAATTTAGTTTGAACGAAAGATCGGATTAAGATGCTTTTTGGCCAGACGAAAACCGATACGTTCATACCGTGTTCTCGGTGCGTAAGAGCGGGATCCTCCGACTCTTCATCCACTTGCCTGGTGATTTGCTGAACCGCCTCGAATCTATGGTTCAACCCCAGGTTGTATTGTTTCTCCGTGTTATCAGCGTTGCTGGGCCGAATTCTCTCCTATATTGATCAGCATCTTGCAGATCCAGGCCTAACACCTCAACAGGACCTTGCAAAAACGGGACACATTGCACAGACTGTCACCGATATAGCGTTCCGATGGGGATTCAATGATGTGTCCCATTTCAACAGAGTCTTCAAACGTACCTTTCAGATTACGCCCAGCCAATACAGGAAAATCACGGAGTCCTGATATAACACAATTCGGCATTCCGTCGGGACTTGCGATAACTGTGCAGGTAGGCTTTGTTTTCTCAATCCCAGTCAATCATTCTGGGCGGGGTAACGGGGTGAGACGGTTTCATATCATCACCATCTAAAGCTTAAATCGTAATTGATAACAGGTTTCCCTTCCAGTTTCCAAATTAAGCGCTGCACCAAGCTGTTGTGCCAAAGAAGAAATAAGTTCACTTCCCAAACCCTTGGGGCCGTCGGAAAAAGGCTTGCCGTCATTGGCAAAGGAAATAACTACGCCATCAGTAGTGATTTCTCCCACAATTCGCAATGTGCCGCCAGGCTGAAGCCCATATTTAATCGCATTGGTAATGACCTCCGTGGCAAATATTCCAAGAGGGACCGCCTGGTTTGTGGAAAGCGAAAAGGGGGCAATCCGCACATCGATAAAAACTGGGAAGGAGCAGAATGATTCCACAATGGTCTCGGCCAGACCAGTGAGGTACTCTTGGATGGGTATGCTATGAAAATCGTCGTTCTTATATAACCTATCGTGAACTTTCTGTATTGCAAGGATTCGAGCGCTTAGGCCTTCCAGGGTTTGTTCAGTATAGGGCCCCCCCCGGTCGATAATCAGGCTGATTATTCCGCTAATTATGGCAAGATTGTTTTTTACCCGGTGATGTACCTCCTTGATCAGCAGTGCCCGTTCAGCATTCGTCTGCACTAAGTGTTGGTTTACCTCTTTTAGGGCTACATTATGCTCCCGCATACGTTTTGCATATCCACGTTGTTGCATAATCTTCCCTAAAACGCCTGCAAGCAGGCCGAGCCCGAGAAGGACAACGACGATCTGCAACGTCTGCCGACGCCAGAAGATAAGTTCATCTTCCAAACTAATAACTACCATAGCATAGAAGGGAAAGGAGGCCACCTGATAGAGGGATGCTGCCCACTTTTTATCGATATGTACATGCACGCCGCCCAGAATTTTGGTTTTGCCGGCTGTCCCTCCATCCGGAGTGTCTAACCAGGAATCATGCAACGGAACATCCAGATAATCATCGGGTTGTCGCAAAATTTCTTCGCGATCTGCGGTATATATGCTTATACGGAGAGGATTATGAAGAAGGGGGTCCTCAACAGAAGGCAGCAGAGAGGCTGGAGAAACAATCGTATCGACAATCGCACGGATATCTCCATTTTCATCGCTCACAGACCGACTGATATGGATGTGATAATGCGCGGAGGCTTGTTTACGGGTCATAATGGAAAAACTGATTCCGGTTTGTCGATGAACCGCTACAATATGAGAAAACCAAGACGAATCGAACTGCGCAGAAGGGCTTCGCCAGATTTCATGAGCCTCAGGATCAAGGACAACCATAGATTCCACTTGAGGAGTCAAAAGCAGTTCCTTTCTGATGCGTTGGTCGGTTTTATCCGTCACAACGGCCAGCCCGGATGGGCTTTCTTCGATCATACTGGCTGCTACACGTAAAAAAGAATCGACATGTTCGAGACTATCATTTATATACTGAGCAGTGAATCCTGCTTGATACTCTGCTTCAAGGGCCGCACGTTTATCGATTTGCATACGGCGTTCACGGGCAGAAATCAAGGTCACAAGGATTATTGTAAGTGCAAATATGACTCCAATACCGGCAGTAAGTATCGAAGGGAAATGAAACCGCCCATCTATAGTCACCCCAAAGCCCCTCTACCGATCCTCAAGTTCGATGAAATCAGGATCAATTCCTAATTCACGGATAATTTGAGAGCGATGATCCTGTAAGACCATATGCGCTTTATGTATTTCCAGGTCCGAAGGCACAGTAATGATAATGCCGCTTTTTTGGGCAACCTCCATAGCTTCCGTCTGTGCCTGGGCTGCTGCTCCCCGCTGTTGGAGAGCAAGTTCATCCCAGGTCTCTCGAAAAATTCGCTGTTGATTCGAGGTCAAAAGCCCCCAGAAATGTGTGGATACGATGGGCACATATTGAGGAAAATATTCATAATCAAGAAATGCAAATCGAATTCCGTCTTTCCAAAGCGCAGCACTTCGTATCGTTTCAAAAGTGGTAAGCAGGCCATCCACCGTTCCATCGCGAATACGGGGAGGCAGATCCGGCCATGAAATAATAACGCCGGTGGCACCGAAAACCTCTACCCGCATCTTATTCGCTACCCCACCAGCGACCCGAATACGGCACCCGACAAAATCGTCGAAACGTTGTATTTGCTTACGGGTTGTAAAGATATGGGCTGCACCCAAATCCATCCATTTACCCGGTACAATAACGTTAAGATTGTACTCGATTCGAGTAAGAAGCTCACGCCCCATATCGCTTTCGAGAAAACGATCCGTCCCCATGCGTTCCGCCCCAAAAAAATCCGGCAACAGGAGATATCCGATCTCAGGAACATAACGACTAAGCTGCCAGGTGCCGGGTACCGCCATTTCCAGATCTCCCCGGGCAATGGCACCAACCACTTCACTATCGCGAAATAACTGTGCGGAATCAAAAAAACGTACTTCGACAGAACCTTCCAAACGCTCTGAGAGGAGTTCGGAAAAACGACGAACATACAGGGTCTGCACATGGGTCTCTGTATTCTCCACAGAAATTCGCAATACCGGTCGGTTTTGTGCAAACAAAGATCCGGAACATAAGATACAGAATAAAAGGATATTGATGTATACGGGCACTTGTTTCATGATACGGCTACCTACCCCTATTATAGGTATCTGCATATACACTCACTATAAGCAAGGATTGGAGACAACGCAAATGGGGAATACAGGCCCACGATTCCCACCGAAAAGAAGATTGGCCAAGCGCCCTATAAGCATCGCCTTCTGCTTCGTTCATGCATTGTTAACGATAAGATTTATTTCCGAGATTTTAAAATTTTCGAAACCTTCTCAATTTGAGATGAGAAAAGATCGGACGGCACAGCCTCTGCTCCAGCCGCTACCTTACACGTTGGAAGACATTCACACTCGGCCATATCCTTCTCCTTAATCAGATATTTACGTCTGCTATGCTTATAGGATAGGCTTCTTATTCAACAATCGCAATTGTCTCTCTTTGGAATAGATAAGCATCTGTATCCAATCAGCTTGAGTCCCGAACGATGAGAGAGGGGGGAAGTCCGATCAACTCCCTCGAAGGCCTAGCTCCCTCTTTCTGTCTCTCCAACTGCAAAAACAACCGTTGACACGCGAGAATGCTAAGCTCTTCTTTGGGCTGGTGCACCGATGTCAACCCCGGTTCGCTGTAACGGCTATACTCACTGTCGTCATACCCCACAACCGCTATATCCCCCGGAACATTTAGGCCCTCCTCTTTCATGGCCTTCAAAACCCCAAGGCTCATCAAATCATTGAGTCCAAAAACAGCATCACACCTTTTCAGCCCTTCCATCCCCTCTTTGGCCGTGGTATACGCACTCTCATACGCTGCATCACAGCCATACCGCTTCACCTGATACCCGGCCCTCTCCAGAAAATCGATAAAACCCTTTTCCCTTAAGCGAAACTCAAGATGCTTTTCCCTCATCCCGAACAACGCAAACCTTTTCCTTCCCCGTTCAACAAGATGCTCGGCAACAAGCCTGCCGCCAACATAATGATCGGTATAGACGACATCATATGGAGTTCCTCTTCCTGCAGGAGGATAATGGATACACACAAAGGGCACCTTCTTTTCCTGTAAAAAGGATGCGGTATCATGATCAAGTCCCTCGCTCAGGATAATAAGCCCATCAACCTTTCGCCGATTCACCAATCTCACTACCCTGTTTTGGCCAGTGTATAGATCCCTTTGATACGCAACTATCAGATCAACGTCCAGTTCTTCCAGATTGTCTCTCAAACTATTCATCAGCATTCCGTGATACACCTGTACGGAAAGCTTAGTGAAATCATCCGGCAGGATGATCCCTACGGTTCCAACGCTATGGGTAATAAGCCCCCTTGCCGACGCATTGAACTCAAATCCGACTTCCTTGGCCAGTTCCATTATCTTCCTTTTTGTCGGAACAGAGACAAGTGGACTATCATTTAAACAACGGGAAACCGTAGAGACGCTGACCCCGGCCATCTCTGCAATATCCTTCATTCGTATCTGGGAACACTGCATCCGATGCCCTTCCTTTTACAAACGTACTTTCTTTCTCATCTGTCGTTTTCCAGTGGTGATGCTGGAAACCTCATCGTAACGATTTGCCCAAGACCGTCTCATACATGGCAATCACGTTCTCTACCGGAACATTTGAAACGACGTTATGGATCGTGCTAAAGACGAAGCCGCCGCCTTTTGAAAATATTTCAACTCGCTCTTTTGTCTGCTCCCGAACTTCATCGGGAGTGCCAAAGGGCAGAACACGTTGCGTGTCCACGCCCCCACCCCAGAATACAAATTTATCACCATATTCTGCTTTAAGCTTTTTCGCCGTCATCCCCATATTTTCCATGGCAGAGATTTGTACAGGATTAAGACAATCGACGCCAATCTCCGCCAGGTCATCCAATAGCGGCGTTATACATCCACACGTATGATAAAAAATTTTCCACGAAGTATTGTGATGTATCCAGTCATTCACCTCTTTAAAAAAGGGCTTATAGAGTTCTCTGAATTGGGATGGAGCAATAAAGGTACCGTTTTGGGTTCCTAAGTCCGTTCCACTCACCCAAATTGTCTGGATTCGATCGCCAACAGCCTGCTTATAGATTTCAAGGTTCTTTAGCATTACCTCTTTCTGATATGAAAAGATCTCCCGAATGTAATCCGGATATAAGGCATGTGCCATGAGCCAACCTTCTACCGTTCTCACCCCTTTCGGATCTTTCACGGAAGGCCCTGGAATGATAGAGACATCCCCAAAGGAGCCCCCACCAAGAATTCCGACTAATGAAAACTCAGTATTCTCATAAAGAAATCTACTATCCTGTTCCCACCGTTTCGCGGTAATATCATCGGCAACGGTAAAATCGTCCTTAAAATCCTTCCGGCCGTCAAGCAGTTCTTCATCATAGCTCTTGCATCTTTCTATGTTATCGAAGAAAGAACCGCCGGCGGGCATCACACAACTGGGCTGCTGATGCCTGTCTCTCCCCGGGAAGACAAGGATATTTCCGCTTCCCTCTTCGGTTTCATATTCAAAAGAGCCCCCCATAAGAACAGGGGTCCCATCAGGCATTTGCCAGGGCTTCCAATCATCATTTGCGTATCCGAGCATATTGTAATAATTATATATCCCTGAACCATCAACCTCCAAAAGCTCTGCAAGATCGGGCTCAATCTCACCCAGCATCTGATACGGCTCTATGATCTTGATGGGGTGCTGCTCTAATCCAAGAGCAGCTCGCAATTTATACAGCGTACTTGCATTCATGCCTGTTTGCGTGGTAGCCCCAAGATCCAAAGCGGTTCTATCGGGCTGCTTATGATTCAATGTTAAAGCCATTCGCTCTCGATGCGTCATTTATCTTTCCTCTATCACTTTCTCTTGGGCAATCCGTCTTGCACGCTGTTCCATTTGACCTCGTGTTACATCAATCAAAACAGCAACGATGATTACGGCACCAATTACAATATACTGAATATCATTTTGTGCACCTAACAGGTTCAGGCCATTCCTTATCGTACTGATAAGCAGCGATCCAATAAGCACACCAAATATCGTACCTTTGCCTCCCATAAAAGAGGCACCGCCTATGATACAGGAAGCAATGGAATCCATATCAAAGGTCGCACCGGCGGTGGCACTCGCCGTTGAGACTCTTCCCGCCATGATGATGCCGGCTATTCCCGTCATGGCACCGGAAATCGTATATGCAATTGTTAAAACTTTATCAGAATTAATACCGGAAAGGCGTGCTGCCTCGGGATTACCGCCGACACAATATAACTGACGGCCCAACATGGTCTTGTTCAGAAAAATGTGATAGATCACAACAACGATTATGACTGCAATAAAGCTAATCGGAAAACCGAAAATTGTTTTTGATCCAAGGAGTAATAATGAATCAACATCTTTATTGATAAAACCAATTGGCGTGGCATCGGTTATTAATAAGGCAACTCCAAGTACAATGCTCCTTGTACCCAATGTTGAAACAAAGGGATGAGGGAGATGTAACTTCGTCAAGAGTATTCCATTGATATAGCCCACCGCAATAGCAACGGCCATTGCCGATACAATAAGAATACATACATTATGGACTCCGCTTTTTACCAGAACTCCCATGATACAAGTAGCCAGCGCCGTTGTCGAACCTACCGAAAGATCTATACCGGCGGTAATCAGAACAACAAGCATACCTGCGGAAATCATGAAATTAATCGAGGTCTGCTTAAGGATGTTCATAAAATTATAGTAATTCACAAACTTTGGAGTTGCTATTCCCATGGCAATCCCCAAAATGAATAATGCCAAAAGCGGACCAAGCTTCATTAATACATCAGACAAACTAATTCGCTTTCGCGGCCTTCTCTTGTCAACTATTTCGGTCATAAAGTGCCTCCCCATGCTGCTTTCATGATGCTTTCCTGATTAAATTGGTTTGAATCCCTTTCGATCTCTGCAGTTATCCGCCCCTCGCGCATTACAATCACCCGGTCGCAGATTCCCAAAATTTCCGGCAACTCAGAAGAAATAATGATGACGCATTTATTTTCAGCAACTAACGTATTAATAATATTGTAGACTTCAACTTTTGCTCCGACATCGATGCCACGAGTCGGCTCATCAAAAATATATATTTCTGCATCAGTATTTATCCATTTGCCGATTACAACCTTTTGCTGATTTCCTCCGGAAAGTTGCTCTACCCGCTCCATAAGAGTCGGGGTCTTTATCTTTAGCTCAGCAATATTCTTCTCAACAATCTCATATATTTTCGTAGTATCCAGAAAAGGGCCATTTGAATTTTTCTTCATACTCGCCAGTGCTAAATTGACCCATACAGGCTGAGAAAGGACCAATCCCTGGCTTTTCCTATCTTCGGTTAGAAATGCAACACCTTTGTATATGGCATCTTTCGGCTGTCTGATCCGGACTTTTTCTCCTAAAATTTCAATGGTCCCTGAGTCCAAAGGATCAGCACCGAAGATTGCTCGAAATGTTTCGGTCCTCCCGGCACCGACAAGTCCGGCAAAACCAAGGACTTGCCCTCTGAAGGCTTCAAAAGAAATATCATGTAAAACTCCTGCCGACTGGAGCTTGTCAACTTTAAATGCCAAATCACCTTTTGTAGTTTCTTCCTTGGGGTAGTAACTATGTATGGTCCTGCCTACCATGGCAGTTATTAATGTATCTTTATCAACATTTTCAATTCTTTCGGTAAGAATACGTTCGCCATCTCGCATTACGGTAACCCGATCGCAAAGGTCGAACAATTCTTCCAACTTATGGGATACGAACAGTATTGATACACCACGATCTTTCAGTAACCGTACGGTATTAAACAGCTGGACAACTTCCTGCTCACCCAACGAAGAGGTTGGCTCATCCATAACAATGACTTTGGCATTGAACAAAACACATTTTGCAATCTCGACCATTTGCTGTATGCCAATTCCAAATTTCCCGCACTCCGTACGAACGTCTATATCGATACCTAATGAATGCAACACCTTAGCGGCCTGCCGGTCCATTTCCTTGGTATCCAGTAAACCGATCTTGTTTCTTACTCCCTTTCCAATAAAAATGTTGTCAGTGACAGAAAGTAATGTAACGATATTTAACTCTTGATAGACACAGGATATACCGGCATCAATGGCCTCAATAGTGGAATAAAATCTTACTTGTCTGCCATCAAAATAGATCTCGCCTTTATCCTGGCTATCGGCACCCGTAAGAGTCTTTATCAGGGTCGATTTTCCAGCGCCGTTCTCACCGATTAAGCCATGGATTTCTCCCTCTTCAATCTCCAGGCTCATGTCTTTCAGGGCAATGACACCAGGAAATACCTTGGTGACATTTTTCATCTCAATAATATTATTTTTCATTTGCCTATCTCTTCCATGTTTTATGGCGGATATTCCCGATGGTACAAAAATATCCGCCAATTGCATCGGACATCTTCTTTCTGTAAGGAGATACTATTCTTTCAAGAAATCCTTCAGATTTTCTTTTGTGATCAAGTTTGCAGGAACATCAATAATAGGAGAGACAGTTTCACCGTTTATCGTTTTTACGGCAGCCTCAACAGCAAGATATCCCATAAGGTACGGCTGCTGCGCAACAGTGGCAGCAGCATTGATCTGACCGCTATCCATCAGTTGCAGATACCCCGAGTCGCCATTAAATCCGACAACCATGATCTTGTCTTTATTAGGATCGTTTGACTGCTTAATTGCCTCAATTGTACCTATGGCTTCATCGTCGTTTTCGGTACAGACACCATCGATCTCTCCCCTAAATCTGGTAAGATAGTCCTCCATCACTTTGATCGATCCCTCAGCAGTATTATTACCAGACTTTACATCCAGAACCTCGACACCTCCTGCTTGAAGACCTGCAGTAAATCCATCCATCCGCATATTGCTTGTAACTTCACCTAATTGCCCGGCAATTAAGACAACCTTTTTCCCCGAACCAAGTTGTTTGGCAAGCCATTCACCACCCATCTGAGCCGCAGTTTTATTACTTGTTCCCACAAAGGTTGTTTTTCCCTTAAGACCAAAATCCGTATCCAATGCAAGTACCGGAATACCGGCGTCAAGGGCAGGACGGGAAGCACCGATAACCGCGCTCTCCTCGAGAGGCGCTATAATGAGAGCATCGGGACGTGTCGAAACCTGCTCTTCAATTTGGGTCACCTGAGCCGCAATCTCGCTCTCAGAGTTAGGACCCACTACCGTTACCGCAACACCATACTTTTCCCCGGCGGCTTCGCACCCTTCACGCACAGTATTCCAGTATTCGCTCGTAAGCGCCTTTAGAACTACGGAAATCTGTAGCGATTCATCCTGAGATTCCTTTGACTCGTTCTGCCCATTTGCAAAGATAGGCATCGACACCAAAACCGTAAAAATAATCAGTAGCAAAAATGTTTTTTTCATTTTTATCTCCTCTTAAATAATGGTAATCGCCTATGGCGATCTAATACAAACGTTTGTAATACCGGTAAATTTACAACGTTCGCATCATTAAAAAAATCACCAACTGTTTTAGATGCAATGAAGAATTACGGACCAGCGTTCCCTATGGACTGATCCACACCATAGGGATAAGGATCTTCTGAGCGCTCAAACAAATAATCTTTCAAGGCCTTGCCTTAGGCTATTTCACGAAAGAGAAAGACATAGCCCTTCTCTTCTCAATATTGTTTATCCAGATTCACTCTTTTTCTTAGCTAAAATAAGTGTATAGAGATTCTCTAAAATCGATGTATATGCCCCGCACAAATGAATATCATCGCCCAGCTCAGAAGATTCGATACATACCTTTTCGGAAACTACTGGGTAAGCATATCTTCGTACATATTTTTCAATTTCTTTTACCATTCTATCCAAATTAATACCGTCTACATCGTTAGGAGAGATGATCAATTTTTCCGGGTTAAAAAGATTAATAAGAATGACGGCTCCAATAGCAACTATTTTTGAATGAGATTCCATTAAAAAAGTTGCTTTATCCTCACCTCGGTCGACCTGCCGAAAGAATAATTTAAGTTTTTCGATTACCTGGTCTTCACCTATTACTGTCTGGTCAGCATAATATTGCTCAACAATTCTCTTAAAGCCTGCCTCTGTTTCTAAACATCCCCTGTTCCCACAGAAGCAGGGTTTCCCGTCGATTTGAATAGGAACATGCCCTATCTCGCAGGCAATATTATCGTTACCTCGATAAAGTTGACCATTGATTATAGCTCCCCCGCCGATACCAAGGCCTATTGAATACTGCACAAAATTATTTACTCCGACTCCCTTGCCGAACCAACTTTCCGCTAAAGCTGCCAGATTTGAATTGTTGTCGATAAAAACAGGTAATCCCGTCTTATCCTCTATGCGCTCGACTAAATTTATTTTCCCCCAATTGAATGGGACAGGTTTGGCCAAACCATTGAATGAAATCGATCGGTTAAAGACAAATCCTTTTTTTGCACTAACGGCTCCAGGAGCCGCTATTCCGATTGCAAGAAATTTATCAATGCGAATATTGCTTTCTTTTATAAGAGACTCAATCAGTGCCAGGGAATGATCGGGGAGATCATCATTTCCGTAGAAAGAAATACCGGATGGCGACTTTTGTCTGGCAATGATAGAACCTCCGATATCATATATTCCACCAGTAATCGACAAACGTCCCAGATAAATAACAATGACATAAAATCTGTTTTCAGTGAAAAGCAAGCCCTTGTTTCGTGATTTTGGGTTATCGCTTTCCTCCGAAATGATGCCACTGGACAAAAAAGGACCAACGATTTTCGTGATCGCTGCTTTACTTAAGCCCGTTGATGTCGACAAGTCCCTTCTTGTAATTCCCGGATACTTCTTTATCAACTTGAGTATTAATGATCTGTTGTGAACCTTACTATTATCCTGATTTATGCCCGCATCTTGCACTATGTTTCCTCTATCTCCTTAACAAGTAAACGCTGTTAATTTATTCTCGCGCTGAATTTTTAATATGTCAATTTATTTTTGTAAAAATTTACGATGATGGATAAATTTACAATACCTAACAAATCTCCTACTGTTCGGAATCCTGGTGGTAAGCAATACGAAAACAGAAACGACAAAGGCACACTGCAGAGTTCATCAGATGCTCAGGAGCCATTGGCCTTTCATTCTCTTACTTCAAACAGGCTAAAGTTTTTTTGGGCGTTGCCCTCGCCTTCGGCTCGGGCCAGTCGACTCCGGGGTGCGCTTATCGCTCCCGTCCTCGCCTTACGCCTCGGACCGCCTCCGGCGCCCTCCGTCTCCTTAACGCATCCTCATAGAGCTCCCTCAATTGCCCAAACCACCTTTCCCGTAGTACTATTACCTCATGGCAGGCGAGCATGATACACGCTATAAGTTCCTCTTCTCTCACCCCATCTTCGTTCAGCGCCTCATGGAGTCCTTTGTCAAGGAACGTTTCGTTCGCAAACTCGATTTCGATTCCCTCGAAAGGGTCGACAAAAGTTTCGTCACCGAAGACTTCAAAACCAGGGAATCCGATATCATCTGGAAGATCAATTACACCGATAAACCCCTCTTCCTCTTCCTTCTCATCGAGTTTCAGTCCTCCGTCGACCACTCCATGCCCCTCAGGTTCCTTCGCTACATCACCGAGTTCTACCAAAGCTTCCATCAAACAACCGAATCCGGCCGCTTCCCTGCCGTCTTTCCCATCCTCATCTACAACGGCGACAGAAGGTGGACCGCTCCACTTAACAGCCGGGACCTCATCGAACAGTCCATCCCGGAAAAGTACATCCCATCCTTCCAGTACTACCCGGTTATCGAGAACCAGATCCCAAAACAGAGCCTGGCGAAGGTCAAAAACGCTCTTTCCGCGGTCTTCTATGCCGAGAACTCCTCTCCCGAAGAGCTTGAGGCTGAGATTGATATCTTCCTTTCCATTATTACCGAGGAGAAACTTGAAGCGGTCCAGCTGCTGGTTCAGTGGCTGAACAACTTCTTTGCTTCTGTCGAGGAACAACAAAAACAACCGGTTTTATCCCGGATAAACGACATTGTGGAGGTAAAATCCATGCTACTTACCAAAATGAAAGAACATGATAAAATGATGCTTGAGCAAGGTGAAAAGCAGCGTGCCATCATCACTGCCCAAAAGATGCTGGCAAAAGGGTACTCGATTCAGGAAATATCCGAGCTTACCGGCCTCAGGCAGCAGGAGATCGAGGCATTACAGGAGTAAGGATCAGATGCCGCTTAGCCCATTTCCTGGAGTACATCGACGCTATCCTCTCAGGCCTCGACGCCACATGTAGACCTAACCTCCCATATATCTGTATCAGAGTAATATCCATCGTATAAAATTGCAAAGATTTATGAATACAATAACCACCATTACTCCCGTGAACAGATAATCAACCCCCTTATGGCTCATTCGCTTTGTTATCATAGAGCCAGTTATCCCTCCCACTACTCCTCCGGTTATCATTAGTAACATCGTCAACGGTGGGAATTCAGGCACATTTCCCATTACCACCGTAAAGATCAGGTTCGTCAACTGTGAGAAAAAGATTATGTAGATTGAGTTAAGTGCTGCAGACTTGGAATCCATTGCAAAAAATAAATATAGAATTGTAAGATTTATAGGCCCTCCTCCTATACCTAAAAAGGATGCTATTCCTCCAAGCAGAACTCCTGTCGATATGCAGAAAAATATATTTCCGAACCGATGTGGCTTAATCTTCTCCTTGTACACTGTGAAAACTATAACTCCGCCTATCAACAACATCAGCAGCAGAGACTGTGTCCCTCCTATAAGCTGCTCATTCCCATGTGTAGAACGAATTATGTCGAAAAGATATTTTCCCATAAGTCCCCCGATAATTCCACCGAGGGCCAGAAACGTACTTTTCTTTTTGTCAATTCTAATCTCATTTTTTCGACTTTGAACCAAGGTCGAAATAGTCATGGCAAGAACGGTATTTCCTGAAAGAAAACTGATTGTTCTTACGTCGAATGAACCGATACTATCAAGAACAGGTTTTATAATGACGCCGCCGCCGATACCACTTATAGCGCCTACAATGGAAGCCGCAAGGCTGATAACAAAATAAAAAATGTGCATCGAATAAAATCACCTGTCGTTAAAAATTTTCCAGGTAGCAAAGCTACCTCTGACCATGACAATGTTTAAATTTTTTACCGCTCAGACATGGACATGGGTCGTTACGGCCAATCTTGCTTAATAATGACGGCGGCAAACAAAAATAATCTTTATATGTAGACGCAGGCCTGTGATGTTTTAAGGCTGCCGCCATTGCTGAGAAGACCGGAACGGTTGTTTCATAAAAATACTTGTATCCCTCACAAAGCCAGTTCAATTTCCCTTTTCGTCCGGCAATAAGTCTATCTTTGGGACAGCCTCCATAGCACAGGGAAAGATACGGACACACAAGACATTCCTCCGGGAGTAGGTCAAATTTATTTTTCCCAAACCTCTGTTGTTTTTCACCCTCAACTATTTCAGCCAACGAACCGGAGATGTTCCCCAGATAGGTATCTGGCGACACAAAATGATCACAACTGTATATATTCCCATTATGTTCAATGGCTAAAGCTTTCCCACAATATTTGCTATGCACACACAGAGATGCCGGTTCCCCGATGTAGAGTCCCAAAATTAGATCGAAATGCTGGACATATATGTTCCCGATGTCTTCTTTAATCCAATCCTGAAATACAGCAACAAGAAATGTTCCCCAGTCCTCCGGCGAGACAGTGCGTTTTGAGACCAGTTTTTTCGTCTGTCCGTTATCAGGCTCGACAATAGGTATAAACTGAAGAAATGTAGAGCCGACGTCCTTAAGAAAGCGATAAACCTCAAACGGATGCTTTGAATTGTCGTTTTGTACAACAGTAAGGGTATTGAAATCTACATTGTTTTTTTTCAGATTTTCCAGACCGGCCATTACCCGGCTGAAACTTCCTTTCCCTTCCCGGTCAAGCCTGTATTTATTATGAAGGTATTCCGGACCATCTATGCTGATCCCTACAAGAAAATCTTCTTCCTTCAGAAATTTTGCAAATTCATCGGTAATTAACGTACCATTTGTCTGAAGACCATTTTTTACCGTAAGGCCTCTTACATTATATTTCTTTTGAAGTTTTACAACATTTCTGAAAAAATCAACTCCCAGAAGGGTAGGCTCTCCTCCCTGCCATCCGAACGTTACCTCTTTTTCACCTTCCGGCTGAGCTTCTATATACTGGCGTATAAAGCTTTCCAGTATTTCAGGTTTCATGGCAAAATCTGAACGATTTTCGTGAGGGAAAAGTGTTTCTTTTTTCAAATAAAAACAGTACGAACAATATAAATTACAAATCGGGCCAAAAGGCTTTGCCAATATATTGAAAGGATAATTGACCTTTTTGTTCATCCCATGACACCTCTATAGGTAAGGCTCAGCATTCCGCACTGATACGGATACCGGCCGATAAGAAAACCGGCCTGTCCAAACTCTTTTTATTCTCACGCCTTAGGAACCCGTCAGACCGCAGAGATCACCATTGACGGGTCCGAAAAGCTGGGAATACAAACCTCAATAAAAAACTCGGAGGGCTATAAGGCAAAACGTTCGATCATTTCCGGAGGAGCATCGTGATATTCCATAATGCTGCGAAAACGGTGCTGCAGCAGCTGTTCAACCTGGGGGTTCCTAATGGCATTCTGTTCATTCGGATCATTGAGTAAATCAAAAAGCCGCGTTTCCGAATCCTGAAACCTCTGTTCGTCGTGATTGGGAACACGTTTGGAATCGTCTCTTCCTTTTATCTTCATAATGGGCATACCTTTTGTAAAATCAAACCCCTTATGGAGCGTGGTATCTTTCATCTCTTCTATAGAAAACTGACCTCGCATGTGGCAGGGATGATGTCTGTATTCATAGAGGTTTGTGCTGTCCAAATATTTCGGACAGAGGTGATAAGCATATCGTCCGTTCGTGATTAATGCGGTTCCGCCGAAAACACCACAGCAGACAACTCTTTCAGCCGAACTGTCTTCTTTCATTACAGGGACTAAAGAACGCCCTTGAACTTCCGAAGGGATATTGCATCCGTACCAATCCAGGACTGTCGGCATAAGGTCAATCGTGGAGGTTGTATAGTTTCTACGCTGACCGGCCATTTCTTTAAAATCCGGATGATACATCATCAACGGAAGATGCGATACCTCCTGGTAATTCGGCATAACAACCTTAGCCCACCAATCATGCTCGGAAAGCAAAAAACCATGATCCGTGGTCATAATCAGAGCCGTATCTTCCCACATGTTTTCTTTGTCCATGTAATCCAGAAGTCTGCCCAGCTGGTCATCACAAAAAGAAACAAGAGCCATATACGTTCTTCGGATATAATCTATCTCTTCAGGGCTCTCAACAGGCCTTGCGTAGTTTGGCCAGTTCAGTATGGCATTCCGATCCAGATCATAGCGATCGATATACTCCTGAGGAATATCAAAAGGTTCATGCGGATCAAAGCATTCCAGATGCAGAAACCAGTTATCGGCATTCCTGTTTATATCAAGAAAGCGCAAAGCGGAATCAAAACACCGGGTCATGGGAAAGTCAGATTTTTCTTTCATCCTGTATAGTTTGTTTTTGGCAAACTGCAGTTTATGGCTACTTCGTGCTCCCTTCTGAAAATCATAATGCCGGCGATCGTATTTTCCCTGTAATTCTTCCATATCGGGATTAACAACCGGTATCCAGGGATCATATTCCTGTCCCCGGTGAAATTCCCAGGTATTGAAGTTGGTGCAGTAGTTGGTTCCTCCATCTTCAAAATAATGGGCATGGTCGGTGGCGATGTGGCTATATACCCCTTTTTCTTCCCGAAGGATACGGGGCAGCGAGTTATCATAGGGTTCCATCGGTCCCCAGGAACTATGGAAAAAATTATATCGTCCGGTTTGCATATCCCTTCGGGCAGGAATACACGGCATACTCCCGGCATAATGGTTTGAAAATAGAATAGATTTTTGCTGCAGGCGATCGAAATTCGGCGTCGGCATTGAACTTCCATAGGCCCCGAGGGCCTTCCTGTTGAGAGAATCGAAGAGCAGGAATATTGTTTTCATTTCAATCATTCTCCTAAATAATTATCTTCAATTTTTTGACCGGCCCAAAAGTTGTTTAACCGGAACAATTGTTATGAAAAGCAGTATAAAATTAGCAATAAGGATTCCCAACGTAATCGGACGTGTAAAGAAAATCGAAGCGTGATCTCCCGACATAATGAGTGAACGGCGAAAATTTTCTTCCATAATAGGTCCAAGTACTTTAGCTATAACAAAAGGAGCCAAAGGGTAATTAAATTTTTGAATAATAAAAGCAAGGATTCCAAAAATAAGGGTTATCCAGAGATCATTAATGGAAGTCTCCATTCCATAAGATCCGACAGCGCAAAGTATCAGGATCACGGGAATAAGATATTTCTTTTTAACATTCAGAAACATGACAAAAAGTGGAAGGAATAATAGTCCTAAAATAAGAAGAAATACGTTGGAACTGATATACGCAAGAAAGATTCCTCCTATCAAATCCTGATTTTGAATAAAGAGACGCGGTCCCGGAATATATCCTAACAACATAAGGGCCGCTAAGAGCATGGCAGAACAGGGATCTCCCGGAAGAGCCATGGTCAGAGAAGGGATGAGGGTTCCTCCGCAGCAGGCATTATTGGCCGATTCGGTAGCTATGACGCCATCAGGAATTCCCGTTCCGTATTTTTCCGGGTGTTTGGAACTGTTTTTTGCCACAGCATACGATAGGAAACTGGCGATCACCGAACCGGCACCGGGAAGGGCGCCTATAAAGGTACCAATAGTACTTGACCGAAAAAGATTGAATCTTTGTTTGAAATTTTCCGTTATCGCACTAATCGGCGGAAAGAATACTTTTAAATGCGGACTGGTATCAAAATCTCCACGTTCTACCTGAAGGAACATTTCACTGATGGCAAACAACCCGATTACCATGGCAACAATTCCAATACCTCCGGAGAGAGCCACTGTACCGAAGGTAAAACGGAAGTTGCTCATAAAAGGATCCATTCCTACGGTGGCCAGAAGTAATCCGAGACATCCTGTCATCAGTCCTTTTATTGTTGAACCTTTGGAGACAACAGCAATACAGAGAACACCGGTAAGAGCCAGTGCAAAATATTCAGGAGGAGAAAATTTAAGAGCAACTTTAGCAAGTAGCGGAGAGAAAAAGATCAGATAGATTCCACCGATAATCCCTCCAAAAGCCGAGGTGGTTATAGCCAGGCTGACAGCAAAAGGGGCTTTTCCTTTTTGAGCCAAGGGATACCCATCAAGAAGTGTTGCTGCGGCAATAGGAGTACCAGGAATTTTGAGAAGAATAGCCGATATAGCACCACCAGCCGTGCCGCCGACGAATATTCCGAGGAGTAATCCCATACCGGTAAAAGGATTCAGATTCATGGCCATGGGCGTCAACAGGGTAAGGCCCAAAAGAGGTCCCAAGCCAGGCAGAATACCGATCAAGATACCAATGAAGACACCTACTGCGGTAAAAAAAAGATTAGCAAAACTGAAATAAGCAGGAATTCCGGCATGTAACAATTCTAAAAACATAAAGAATCCTTAAAAGTAAAGGCCGAACTTGCCTACGGGCAATACAACCTTGAGCAATATCGCGAACGCGTACCAGATAAAAACAGTAGTTCCGATAGATAAAAGGATGAGAGGTATGGTTTTCCGGACTCCCAATATGAAAAAAAAGACAAGCAGGGCAAGCGGCGTACTCACATAATACCCCAGGATGCTCAGGGCAATAACATATGCCACAAAGCATACAAACATAAGCGCAAGACGCTTTCGTCCCTCAGATTCAAAGATCGGAACAGCTTTTTCATCAGAGGGACTATTACTGGCCTGAATAAAAATTCGTACAGTATTAATTCCTATCAGGAATAACAGCAGGAAAGAAATCATCCGGGGAAAAAGAGCTGCATTTTGTTCCCCTCCTCCGGTGTTCATCCCCAGATCAACAAATTTCGTGTACGTTTCGAATAGAGCAATCAGGGGTACAAGAGAAAAACACCAGCTGATAATCAGTTCCTGCTTCTGTTTTTGTGATATTTTCATAATCTCTCCTGATGTTTATCTGTTTTATGTTATACGGGAAAGTGTATTCCTATCCCGTATAACGAAATACCTGTTACTTATTATATTTTTTGATTTCTGCTTTTTCCCATTCGATAGCCGCCAAGGCAGACTTCAGCTGTTCTGTCATGAGAGTACATTCTTTAATATAATTTTCAGGATTGTAAACATCTGTGGGCATGGGAAGATATCCCATATCGGAAACCTGCTTCTGAATCTTCGGATCATCAAGAGCCTTTTTAAGAGCCGCTCTTAGTACTTCCGCGACATCATCGGGGGTTTCCTTACGGACAAGCCACCAGGTCCACCCGGTAGCGGCCAGCCCATCCAAACCGATGGAGTAGCCAAAATCCTTTACCAGCGGCATACCCGGGAATGCAGGCTGGGGAAGATCACTGAGGACAGCCAGGATTCGAACCTCGTCTTTATAGGTGTTGTACCCTCCCGAGTTCATAACATTAAAATCAAGTTCGCCGGCCAGCAGTTCCTTAATTCCTTCGTTGGAATCATTATAGGGAACATGCCTCGTTACAGCTCCGGTGCTCTTAAGAAGTGACGCCGAAGACATATGGGGAAGAGAAATATCGGCTCCTGAGCTGTAGCTGAGAACACCGGGATTCGCTTTCGCATACTCAATAAGAGCAGTAAGATCGGGGAACCTGTCGTCGTCCTTGCATACAACGATGGTAAAGGCATTGGAAACAACACCGTAGAGGGGTTTAAAATCTTCAAATGTATAATCAGTTTTTCCAAAAAGAGGAGAAAGTATTAAGGGAGCCACATAACCATCAAAAATTGTATATCCGTCCGCCGGTTTGGACATCACCGTCATGGCCGCTTTGACACCGCTGGCTCCTGTTGTTGATGTTACGCTCACATTTACGCCAAGATTTTCCCCCATGGCATTCGCTACAACCTGTGAAGCCGCATAGGTAGCTCCAGGTCCCCAGGGAAAGATATTCTGAATAGGACGATCTGGAAAGTTAGTCTCTCCCTGCCCGTTGGCAAAACCCGAAACAGCCAGACAAGAAATGAGAACCGCTACAATAGAGATCTTCTTTATACTCACTACACCGTCTCCTTTACATTGTGATGATAAATGTCAGGAAGTGTGCACGAATCTTGACATAGTTAATTAAACATCGGGTTTGTTATATTGTCTAATACAATATTTCTTGATAAATATAAGAAAATCTTATATCATGATCTATAAATACTATTTGATTGGGGAGTTATAATCTTACACAAATACCTGGAACATTTTAAAACGGTAGCGGAGACCTCTTCCATATTAAGGGCTTCGGAAGTCCTCCATATTTCTCAGCCAGCTCTTTCCAGAAGCATAAAGCTTCTGGAAGAGATTCTGGATACACCTCTTTTTATAAGAAAAAATAAAGGGGTGGAAATTACTGAATACGGGAATATCCTTTACAAACAAGTTTGTTCCATGGGTAATGAATTTAATTATGCCTTACAGGAAATAGACTATCTTAAGAATCAAAACATCAGAAAACTAACAATCGGTTCCGGCCTGGTCTGGCAGTACAGTATATTCCCCAACGTAATTCAGCAGTTTACCACTCAGTTCCCCGATACACAAATACGGATAATAACTGGTTTCTCCGATACGTTGTATGAACAATTCCTCAAAGGTCAGTTCGATATAATTTTCTGCGATCTTGGCTCACTAAAGCCAATGACCGGTATTGTATTCGAACACCTGATGAATACGTGTTTCTCTTTTTTTGCGGTATGGAGCCATCCGATTTTTTCAAGAGAAAACATTACAGAACAGGATTTACTGGATTATGATATCGCTATCTTCTCTCATAGTAACATTCTATCAACACAGAATGATATATCAGACAGGCATCAGATCGACGTCAGGCTTCAGAGAAATATTAAGTATATAAGCAGTTCCATGATCAATCTTCTGGAAGTTGTCGGTTCTTCCCGATACCTGACACCCATACCGCCGTCGCTGCAACATATCGCTGAACAATTCGGATTAAAGGAAATAAATCCCAAGCTAAGAAGAGATGCCTTCCCCAGCGGAATGGTGTATCGAAAAGCAGCTCTGAAAAAACCGCATGTCAAATCGTACATTGATGCAGTAAGAGCTTCAATAAAAACATCATAAGCATATTGAGATGAAGCTGTATTGACTTTGAGAGGATGGATATATATCTTCCGGAGATAGGTAATGGTATCTTAATGATGCAATGGTTCTCTAATAATATTGATATATGCTTGTCCTTTATTATGTATTCATTCCTGGGATGGGTTATTGAATCAGCCTACAAAACGTTCAGGGAGCATAAAGGATTTATAAATTCCGGTTTTCTCAACAATCCGCTGATACCAATATATGGCATTGGTGCTGTTATTATCATTTTAATCGATGCAAAAGTGGGAAATATCCCATTTCCGATAAAAGTCATACTATTTACGATTGTTTGCACAATATTAGAATATATTACAGGTTTTCTTATCGAAAAAATATTTCGCATAAAACTCTGGAATTATGCCAACAGGACGCTAAATCTTCACGGAAGGATCTGCCTACTCAATACATTCTATTGGAGTTTGTTAATTACGGTATTCCTGCTTTATATTCGGCCGATGGTTGAAGCACATCTATTGACATCGCTTTCTTTCATACAGAAGTTTTATATAACTGTCATACTATATGGAGTAATCGTAACAGATTTTATTATTAGTACCTTGGAATTGAAGAGCACTACCCGTATCATAAACAATATAGTGACAAACATGAAAACGTTTAATGAAATTCTCGTGGCCTCTTTTTCCAAGAAAATGAAAACACGATTTCTGAAAGTTTTCCCTAATCTTGGTACTATCTATAATGAACAGTTGAAAAATAATTTACTCTACACCCTAGAAAAGAAAATCGAACAAAATAATATCAGGAAAGCTATAGGGATTATCATCACCCCCCCTGAAGTACCTGAAGAAATGGATCAGCAGTATGTTTCCATCGTAAAAGATCTCATAGACGACGAGAACGTACTGAAGATGTCAAATTTTCCTCATCATGACAGTAGTACCCTCAAACATTGTCTGACGGTATCCCAGGTTTCCTATTATTTGGCAAAAGAATTTAATCTGGATGTGCAATCGACCTCACGTGGATCGTTATTGCACGATTTCTATCTTTATAATTGGCAAGACGGAGTAAAAAGAAACCATGCTATGAAGCATTCCAAGATTGCACTTGAGAATGCAAAAAAGTTGTTCAAACTCAATGGAATAGAAGAAGATATTATCGTCAAGCATATGTGGCCACTAACAAACAGGTTCTTCAGATATAAAGAAGCATTTCTTGTAAGCATGGTTGACAAACTTGTATCCGTAGTAGAAGTCAAGAATGCTCTCAAGAAGATCGTGAACAAAAAGATCAATAAAGTGTAATCTGAAAACTCTCTCTTTGGCAAGATAAGAATTTATTTTGAACGCGACGGGATTCGAACCCACGACTTCCACCTCCGGAGGGTGGCGCTCTATCCAGCTGAGCTACGCGTCCAGTGTGAAGATTACTATAGCGATATGAACGCCCCTCTGTCAAGGTGGTGAGGGTATGGGAAGTTTACGGTGCATCGAACTGGAGGGGAGAGCCGACCGGCAGAAACGCTGGAAACAGCGGCTTGTCTCACGTGGAGCAATTCTTGACAGCAATGGCCGGAGCAGGCTATCGTTAGTCACATGAAGATACGCTATAACGCACCGGTAACCCTCACCTTCGCCCTTATATCCGCGACAGTACTGCTTCTCGACCAGCTTTTTGGTCTCCATCTGATCTCCACCTTTTTCATCGTTCCGGGCAAGGGCGGGTTTGATCCCACTTTTGCCCCCGGCTATCTTCGTCTCGTTACTCATATTATCGGCCATGTGGGATGGCAGCATCTTTTGGGGAATTTTTCCATCATCCTTTTGATAGGTCCGATTCTCGAGGAGAAATACGGCTCTTCATCCCTGCTTGTCATGATTCTTCTCACTGCACTGATCACGGGACTTCTCAATGTGCTCTTTTTTCCGACGGCGCTGCTCGGTGCCAGCGGGGTGGCATTCATGATGATCCTGCTTGTCAGCTTTACGAATATTCGGAGTGGAGATGTGCCCCTCACCTTTATCTTGATCCTTCTCTTCTATCTTGCCAGAGAGGTCATGAACAGCTTACAGACCAATCAGATTTCGGAATTTGCTCATATTGTCGGCGGGTTCTGTGGAAGTCTTTTTGGTTTTCTGAAGCCGAGGCGTTAACTAGCCCGAAAGCCTCACGTTCCAAACTCATCCATCGACAACAGAAGAGTCTCCATTATAGAAAAGGAAAAAAAGCTCGGAACGGGTCGAAACGGTCGCTTTCTTAAAGATTCGGGAGATGTGCGTTTTTGTGGTACTCATCGAAATGAACAAGGTGTCGGAAATTTCCTTATTCGTTTTTCCCTGAAGCATGAGAAGGGCTATCTCCTGTTCCCGACCCGATAGGCCCAATTCCCTGCTCTGCTTCTGAAGTGAAAGGTTCCCTCCCATCTCTTTGTTCGATATCTTCCGCCTTGTTACGTCGGGGTGCTTGAAAAAGTATGCAAGGCTTAAGAGGTTGATCAACATGAGAAGCAAAAGATAGGAAGCAACATTGACAGGAAGGGAGTTGAGTCTGATATGAATGTTGTAATACTCCAAAAAGGAAAGAGGAAGATAGGTTCCCATCGAAATTCTGTCGTTGGAAAAATAGGCGCTGCTGAGCACCGACCCGAACAGAATCAGCATTGCGATAAGAAGGACCCGCGACCCCGGTCTTTTGGCAATGAGAGCCTGAAAGACAACGGCAAAGCCGACACTAAAAAGTAGAAATGCGTATATCTGGAACCAAGAATTAATAGGGGAGTAAAAGCGGGCTGGGCTAAGTGTCACAAACAAGAGAATTGCAGCATAGGGCACCAGCAGCAAAAAAACGCTTTTATGCGTCATTCCTCCGTAAAGTTCATATAAAAAAAGCAGCAGAAGCACTGGAATTGAATAGCTGAGGTAATAACAGATCTTTTGATAAAGCTCCCAGGGGAAATCGGGAAGATACGTGAAGATAAGCACATTTGGTGTTCCCACCATGCCGTTGATACCGATAACCAAAAGCAAGGTGGCCAGCAGCCATATGGCGCGGTCTCTTCTGATGATCCAGAAAGCAAGTTGATAGACGCTCATGGTGAGAAAGACAGCGACAAAGGCCCAGTCGATGAAATAGGACCAGTAATCGACCTGCCACACGGTATCGGGATCGGCAAGGAGGATCGATTGGAAGGCGCCCCCCCGCCGATGATCGAAATTGGAGACCTGTAAGATTAATTCGGCATGATCCTCACGTGCATGAAACTCCACAACTTGGGGAAAATAACCGGGACGAGAGTTTTCTCTGGAGGTTCCGACAACACCGTTTTTCGCTAACAACGTTCTGTCAAGGTAGAGCATATAGGCGGTTCCCATGTAGGGCACCCGTAGACAATAGGCATGTCCGGGAATCAATCCATATATCGTAATCCTATATGAGGCATAGCCAAAGCGACTGTCGCTCCAGGTATGAGGAAGTACCGTATATTCTGCCTCCTTCCAATCATGAAACGTGAGTGCGTTTCTGGCGAACTCCCACTCACCTTCCAAAGCAAGGGCGAAATGGTCCTTTCCATGCAAATCAACCATTCCATTCACAACGGGGTGGCTGGAATGCCCCTTTGTGGGGATGAGATAGAGCAGAGCGAAAAAGGATAAGAAGAGCAATGAAAAAGAGGCAAAACGAAACGGGGTGGGCTCTTTCCACACTCCGGATTCGAGAAACTGTTTCAGACTAATTTTTTTTCCCATCGCCCTTCCTACAGCATCTCCTTTTATCCGCTATGTGTACAGAGTATCACCGGCTCCTTACAAAATCTATGCCCTTCTCCAAAGATTGCCCAACGGCCTTTTTTCTGATATGCTCATAGACTATGAAACTGCAGATAAATCCCCGAGGAAACGGCGCCTGCCCCATCTGTTTACACAATGGCCGCTGTCAACTTCAGATGGCCCTTCAGGAGGCCCTCCGGGAAAAAGAGAAAAACGAAGAGCTTGAATTGGTCATCTATACCTGCCCCCGTTTTAAGGAGAAATTTTAAGCGATGATCGACAAGTTAGAAAGCATTGCCTCACGTTTTACCGAGATTGAAGAACGCCTCGGTGAGCCGGATACCATGAAAGACATGCACCTCTACAAGGAGCTGAGTCAGGAGCATGCCGCATTAAAGGATACGGTTGAAGAGTTTGGCCACTATAAGGAATTACTCTCCGGTATCGAAGAAACGAAACAGCTTCTTGAATCGGAAAGCGACCATGAAATGAGGGAAATGGCCGAGGTTGAGCTTGAAGAGTTGAAAGATCATCTGGAAAAGAGTGAAAAGCGTCTGAAAACTCTTCTTGTTCCCAAGGATCCTCTGGACGGGAAAAACACCATCATTGAAATTCGTGCCGGAACCGGGGGTGATGAGGCTTCGCTCTTTGCCGCCGACCTGTATAGAATGTATTCTCGCTTCAGCGAGCAAAAGGGATGGAAGCTGGAAATGATGGAATCCAGCGATACCGAGGTCGGAGGGTTCAAAGAGGTCATCTTTTCTATTTCGGGAAAAGAGGTCTATGGCAACCTCCGCTACGAAAGCGGAGTCCATCGGGTCCAGCGGGTTCCTTCCACCGAAAGCCAGGGAAGGATTCATACCTCGGCGGTGACGGTGGCGGTGTTGCCCGAGGCTGAAAAGACCGATATCGATATCAGCCCGGAAGACCTGAAGATCGATGTCTTCCGTTCTTCCGGCCCCGGCGGACAGAGTGTGAATACCACCGACTCGGCGGTCAGGGTTACCCACATTCCTACGGGAGTGGTTGTCACCTGTCAGGATGAAAAGAGCCAGCTGAAAAATAAGGCAAAGGCGCTGCGGGTTCTCAGGGCACGTTTGTATGAGGCGGAAGAGATGAAGCAACGCAAGGAGCGGGACCAGGCAAGAAAGAGTCAAATCGGTTCGGGAGACCGTTCCGAGCGGATCAGAACCTATAACTTCCCCCAGAACAGGGTGACCGATCATAGGATCAACCTGACCCTGTACAAACTTGACCAGGTGATGGAAGGTGCGCTGAACGAGTTGATTGACGCGCTGAAGCTGAGTATCACCGAGGAGCTGCTGAAGCAGCACGCTTGATGGCCTTACAACAGCCACACCTCCAAAGCTACAGGGATGCCCTGGTCTGGGCATCCGGCCTGCTTGAAGCAGCGGGAGAAGAGCTTACCGATACCCCCGGATTGGATGCCTCCTTGCTTTTGGCTCATGCCGCAGGAATCGACAGGACAACGGTTTTCGTCAGGCTCCCGGATAGACTTTCGGAAAAAGAGGCCAATCGGTTTCGCACGCTTATTCACAAACGCCTTACGGGCACGCCGGTAAGCTATCTGACCGGCCGAAGAGAGTTCTGGGGCCTCGATTTTCTGGTAAACAACGCGGTTCTCATCCCCAGGCCGGACACGGAGACCCTGGTTGAAGCGGCTCTTGAGGCAATCGGGGCGGGGATGCAGGAGGCAGAACCGGGAAAGGGGATGCGCGGCGGCGGACTTCGTATCCTCGACCTTTGCTGTGGATCAGGCTGTATCGGCATAGCCCTTGCTTCCGAACTGCCGGAAGCCGAAGTCGTTTTATCCGATATCAGCAGCGCTGCCGTCGATACGGCCTTGAGAAATCGGCAACGACTGTTACCTGTCGATCAAGATATCGTGGTAATGCGTAGTGACCTGTTCGGGGGGCTTTTTGCAATGGCGCCTTTCGACCTTATCGTCACCAACCCACCCTACCTCACCGATGATGAGGCAGAGGCAATGGCCTCGGCCGGGTGGGAAGAACCGGACGGGGCCTTGAGAGGCGGAAAGGAAGGCCTTTCACTTATCAGAAAGATCATCCCCGCATCACGACACGTTCTCCGCTCCGAAGGATATCTTTTTATAGAATCGGCACCTTCACAAAGTGGCGAAATTTCCCGTATGCTTCAAGAAGAAGGGTTCCTGAAGGTATCGGTCAAAAAGGACCTTGCAGGAAGAGATCGGGTTACCGGAGGACAATGGGCGAAAAAGAGGGCATAGAAACAGATGCTTAGCAGAATTGAAAAATTTAACATCAAGCTTTCTCGTTTTCCCGAAAAAGAGCGTCAAAAGATACTCGAGGCCGCCGCGTGGGCCAAGGCGCTTCACAAAAATCAGAAACGTGCCAGTGGTGAACCCTACTTTATTCATCCGCTGCATGTGGCGGAATTTCTGATCGATCTTGGTCTTGACCAGGAAGCGATCATAGCGGCCCTTCTTCACGATGTTCTGGAAGATACGGATATCGAACTGCCGGAGCTGCGTAAAAGATTTGGTAAGCAGATAGGAGCCCTGGTAGACGGGGTCACAAAGATATCGATTGTCAAGGCGAAGAGTAAAAGTGTCCAGGAAGCAGAAACCATCCGTAAGATGCTCTTCGCCATGACCCGGGATATCAGGGTCATTATTATTAAGCTTGCGGATAAGTATCACAACATGAGTACCCTGGAGTATCTTTCTCCGGAAAAGCGAAAGGCGATTGCTACCGAATGCCTTGACATCTACGCCCCCCTTGCCGACCGGCTTGGAATCAGCTGGCTCAAGGCAGAACTTGAAGATCTTGCCCTTAAACACCTTAATCCCAGTGCCTGGGAATATATCAACCAGTTTGTGGCCAGTAAGAAAACCGAACGGGCCAATTACCTGAAAAAGATTGAACGAACCCTTTTGAAGGCAGCGGCGGCAGAAAAAATCGATATAGAGGTAATGGCAAGGGCAAAGCATCTCTACTCCATCTACCTCAAGATGAAACGTCGAAAGAAGGATATCTCCGAAATTTACGACCTCTTGGGGATCAGGATCATTTGCTCGACAACCAGCGAGTGCTACACCCTCCTTGGGGTTGTCCACAAGCTCTGGCCACCTATCGAAGGCCGCTTCAAAGACTATATCGCCATGCCCAAGGCGAATAACTATCAGAGCCTTCATACCACGGTAATGGGATTCGATGGTCAGCTGATCGAGATTCAAATTCGCACACGCGAGATGCACAACCTGGCGGAGTACGGAATAGCGGCCCACTGGGTTTACAAGCAGGATGGCTCACGATCGGACGCAAAAAGTATGCAGGAATTGCCTCTGATCAATAAGCTCAAGCGTTGGGACAGTAGCAAGACAAGTAGTGATTCCTTTCTCGAAGAGATCAAGGCCGATCTCCTTAAGGATTCGATCTATGTCTTCACCCCAAGAGGACATATCGTCGAGCTGCCCAAAAATGCCACGGCCATCGACTTTGCATATCATATCCATACCGAAGTGGGCAATAAAACCGTAGGGGCAAAGGCAGACGGTCAGATTATTCCGCTTAACCAGCCGCTGAAGAATACCCAGGTCATCGAAATACTTACCAGCAATAACGCCCATCCCCATGTGAACTGGTTGAGATCTGTGCAGACCAGCAGAGCCCGGCTTAAGATACGCCATTGGCTTAACCAGCATGAAGAGAATCTCTTCATCGATAAAAGCATCATTGCAAAGAAGGGACCGACGAAGGGAGAGGAGACGGTCCTGCAAGTTCCCGCCTCCTCGTCTGAGAAGGGAACCACCATCATCAAACAGGTTATGGACCGTGCCCGTCTTGCCTTCAAGATCGGCGATGAAAAAAACATGATGATCAGTATAGCCCACTGTTGCAGTCCCTCTCCCGGCGACGATATTGTCGGCTATGTATCACGGGGACGAGGGATCATCGTCCATAAACGGAACTGCCCGAACCTTCGCCACATCGGGGATATCGAAGAAAGGACCATCGAGGTCGAATGGGAAGCCGCGAGTCCGAAAACCACCAGGCAATTTAAGGTTACAAGCCGCATGACCAGTGATCTCTTTTCGGAGATCGAGGGTGCCGTCAAGAAATACCAGGGTCACCTGATTGAGGGAAAACTGGAAGAGGATATGAAGGGAACCCTGTCGGGAAGATTTACCATGGAGCTGGAGGGCCGGGACGATTATAAAAAGGTGCTCAAGAGCCTTAGAACCATTCCCTCGATTATTAATATCTATCCTCTCGATTGAGGTAGTGCCGCAAATAGTGGCGGTACCTCCCGTCACCCGCCGAGATATTCCGCAAGGGAACGTTCGAACTCTTCCTGATCAATCGCCCCCTTTATAAAAAGCGCAATCAATTCCTGTATATCGGAAGGAAAATGCTCCCAGTAACGCTTTTGCCACTGTCCCATCTCTTTCTCAAGGGAACGAACCTGCCGGGAATCCATCAATCCGAGAGAATAATCGACGAACTGACGTACCATGGTTTCGAGCATCTGGGAGGGAATCCTGTTTCCTTTGTCCGCGGCCTTGCGGGGGGAGGCTTTTTCTCTTTGCGACGAGGCAGAACTGTGGGGCATCCAGGCGGCCATCAATTCCTCGATCTGGCGCTCGGTCAATTCAGGTGCTTCAGAACGGATCATTTTTTCGACAAATTCCACTACCGTTTTTCGAATCATCTCACGGCTGCCGGCAAGCTGCTCATTCATTCCCGTGGCCATTTCCTCGGCAAGCCGCCCCGGCGCAAATCCGAAAAGTCCGTCGCCGTCGGCTCCCCGACGGCGCTCGATAGCCTTTTCGATGACTTCAAGTTCGGCAAGAGATGCGTGATTGAGTATCGCATCAACAACCTGGTACAGCTCCTCTCTTTGCATAGTCCTATTTTCGCACGCGTCGTTCAATTTCCGCAAGGAGCAGGAACAGCAGAGATATAAAAAGAGCAAAGCTCCCAGCCAAAGGCCAAATCGCAGAGATCCCATGCTTCTCGATGAGAGGCCCCGCGAACAAGGGACCGAAGGCATTTCCGGCTCCCAGAAGAATCGGAAAGAAGGCGTTGAAGCGACCACGATGGGTAATGGGGGTATGGTTTGCCACATAGACGCTTGAATGGGTAAAGGAAAGAATTTCACCAAGGGTCCAGATCACCGCACAGACCAGGATGAGAGAAAAGCTCCGGGTAATATAGAGCCCGCCGAACCCCAAACCGTATAAAAGGGCCGCAAGGGCAACGGCAATGATCGGACGCAGGTCCCGGGTAAGGGCGACCACCCCGGTCGTCAGAAGGGTAACGGTAAGGGCATTCACCGTCATAAGCGTACCGAAGTAGACCGTACCGTTATCGGGAAAAAGTTTCAGAAGATAAAGCGGAAGGGAAAAATTCATCTGACTATAGACCATATTGAGAAAGGGCATGAGAAAAAGAAAAGCGAAAAGGAAGGGGCGTCTGAGAAGAACCACGAGGGTCGATCCGACTTCCGAACGTTCATCGCTCTCATCCCGGTATCCGGCGCTGATTTGCTCTTCGGTGGGGCGGGATTCTGTTACCAGGAGAATGATGAAGATAACGGAGAGGAAGGTGGTTCCGGCATCACCGAAGAAAAGCCAGGGGGCATGGTTACGATAGAGGAATCCGGCAATAAGCGGACCGACGGCAAAGCCTATGTTTGTCCCCAAATAGATAAGGCCGAAGGCGGCCTGTCGATTTTTCGGCGTAGTCAGATCCGTGGTGATGGCCTGGCTAACGGGATACACACCGCCGGAAAAAAACTGGCTGAGAATGAGGAACCAGGGAAGCATGGGAGAATGATCTAAGAAACCGCAGGGAATAAAGCAGGCAGCGGCAGCGATCTGGCTAAAAACCAGCACCCGTTTTCTTCCGATACTGTCGGTAAGCTTCCCGGCTATAAGACTGCCGGGGACAAAGGCAAGGGCGGCCAAAAGCAGGTAACGCCCGGCGGCCGCCTCGCCGAGGCCGAGGCGGTCGGTAAGAAAGAGTGTCATGAAGGGGTGTACGAAACTACCTATCGAATTAATGATCCTGGCGAAAAAGAGAGCGTAAACGCTTTTGGGTAAGCCACGATAGGTACGAAAGAGGGAAACAGGGAGTAGCTGGCCGGGTCTTCCGGAGAGAGCCATGGTGCGGCTCAGACGTTGAAACGGAAATGGACGATGTCCCCGTCTTTGACAACGTACTCCTTTCCCTCGATACGAAGCCGACCGGCGGCCTTTACCTGCTGTTCACTTCCGAGCTCAAAAAGATCGTCACAGTGGTATACTTCCGCCTTGATAAAGCCTTTTTCGAAATCGGTATGGATGACACCGGCGGCCTTTGGGGCGGTGTCCCCCTCGTGAAAGGTCCAGGCCCGGTCCTCATCCGCTCCTGCGGTAAAGAAGGTGCGAAGTCCCAGCATACGATAACCGGTACGAATCAAGCTGTTGAGCCCGCTTTCGGCAAGGCCTGCGGCATCCAAAAACTCATGCTTGTCCTCTTCGCTCTCAAGGGCCGCAATTTCCGCCTCAAGCTTCCCGCAAATGACGACGACCTCGGCCCCTTCTTTCCCGGCAATGCGCTTCACCTCTTCGACAAAGCCGTTTCCTGCAAGGAGTGCATCCTCATCGACATTGCAAACATAGACCTGGGGCTTTAGGGTAATGAGATGAAGATCCCGCATCAGCTCAAGCTCTTCATCCTTCCATTCCCGGCTCCTGGCAGGTTTCCCTTCGGTAAGCAATGCGGAGAGCTCCTCGAGGATCGGAACAAGGGCCGCTGCCCGTTTACCGGACTCGGTCCCCACCGCTTTCATCGCCTTGACGTTTTTCTCCTTTCGGCGCTCAACCGTTTCGAGATCGGCAAGGGCAAGTTCTATATTAATGGTTTCGATATCGGAAGCCGGATTGATGGTTCCGCTGACATGGACGATATCCTCATCCTCAAAACAGCGGACCACATGGGCGATGACCCCGACCTCTCTGATGTGGGACAGGAAGCGGTTGCCGAGCCCCTCCCCTTTACTTGCTCCGGCGACAAGCCCTGCGATGTCGACAAATTCGACAATAGCGGGAACCACCTTCTTAGGGGGAATCAATTCGACGATGTGGTCGAGGCGCGGATCCGGGACCGATACGATGCCAACATTAGGATCGATGGTACAAAAGGGGTAGTTAGCCGCCTCGGCAGGTGCACTGGTCAGTGCAGAGAATATAGTTGATTTACCGACATTCGGCAGTCCGACAATTCCACAGTTCAATCCCATGGCGTTTAAGCTATCGCAAAGCGAAGGGAAATGCAAGTCCGGTGGCCACAGTCGAACCCTTGTGATAGGATGGGCTTATGGCACGAAGCATCTACTGGTACGATCTTGAAACCTTTGGAACGCATCCCCGACTCGATCGGATAGCGCAATTTGCAGGCCTGCGTACCGATGAAGCCCTGAACGAGCTTGGGGAACCCTTGGTGCTCTACTGCAAGATCACCCAGGATTATGTTCCGGATCCCAAGGCATGCCTGATTACCGGTATCACCCCGGAAGAAACCCTACGCAAGGGGCTTTCCGAGCGCCGCTTTATCGAGCGGATCAACGAAGAATTCATGCAGCCGGGAAGCTGTGTTGCAGGCTTCAACAGCATCGCCTTTGACGACGAGTTCATCCGTGCCACCCTCTATCGTAATCTGATGGATCCCTTTCGACGGGAATGGGCGGGAGGGAACAGTCGCTGGGATCTGCTCGATGTGCTGCGGGCTGCCCGGGACCTCAGGCCCCAGGGCATAACATGGCCCGAGGGGGAAAACGGAAGGCCGACCTTTCGCCTCGAAAAGCTGACAGAGGCCAATGCCCTTCCCCACCAGAACGCCCACGATGCCCTCTCGGACGTACGGGCGACCATTGCCATGGCACGTCTGCTCAGGGAAAAGCAGCCGAAAATCTTCTCCTACCTTTACCGGGGACGCATCAAGGACCATGCCCGGCAGCTGATCGATCTTCATAAGCGAAGGCCTTTTCTCCATACTTCGGCAATGCTCTCCAACGAATACGGATATACCTCTATCCTTGCGCCCGTAGCCCCTCATCCTGCAAACCAAAATGCGATCCTCTGTTTCGATCTCCGACAAGATCCGGAGCCCCTTATAGAACGTTCTGTGGATGAGCTTCGACGCCTGATATTCGCTCCCAGCGAGGAGCTCTCTCTGGAAGAAAGCAGAATACGCCTCATTCCCATTCATATCAACCGATCTCCGGTATTGGCCCCTCTTTCGACCCTCGATCCGGACACGGCAAAACGCCTGGGGCTCGATGTCACCCTCTGCGGTAAACGGGCGGCAAAACTTGCCGAAGCATCCCTCCTGACACAGAAAATCATGGAAGTTTTCCGAAGGGATGAGGCGGAGATACGACGCGACCCCGAGCTTGAAATTTACTCTGGAGGCTTTTTTAGCGATGCGGACCGCCAGAGAATGGAACGCTTTCGCGAACTTTCACCGGAAGCCATGTTGAAACGTCGGGGAGATTTTTACGACCGCAGGCTACCGGAGCTGGCCTGGCGTTTTGTCTGCCGAAACCATTCCGAAATCCTTGACGAAAACGAACGCAAGAAATGGAAAAGTTTTTGTGCAGGACGTCTTCTTTTCCCGCCGGAACGTCTTATTAATGATTTTGCTTTTTTTAAACGAAAGGTAAAAGAACTCTCCGGGGATACCAATCTTCCGGCTGGAGACAAAAAAATCATCAAAAAGCTCGCCGAATGGGCGACGATCATCGAAGTAGATGTATTGAGCTACGAGGGGTGATAGCTCTTTTGGGCGTTCCCCTCGCTCCTCGCTCGGGTCAGTCGGCTCCGGGGTCCGCTTTCGCTCCCGTCCTCGGCTCATCGCCTCGGACCGCCTGCGGCGCCCTTCGCCTCCTTAACGCATCGGTCAAGATCAGTGAATAACCAGGGGGAGTGGCCTCTACACTCATCGCCGGCATATTTCTCTCCCCCCTCACAGCCACAGACCTGTTTATCTTCCTAAAAAAGCCGATGGCCGGTTTGTCACCAGCCATCAGGAAAGTCCGATTCATGCAGTTACTATACCAAACAGAAGCCCTGCCGTCGTAGAAAGTACTACAACGAGAAGAACATACACCAGGGTTTTTTTGGCCCCCAACTCGCCACCGATGACAAGCATTGAGGGAAGAGAGAGGGAGGGCCCTGCCAGCAGCAATGCCAGTGCCGGGCCCTGGCCCATTCCCGATCCAAGGAGGCCCTGAACAATGGGGACCTCGGTCAGGGTCGCAAAATACATGAAGGCTCCGCTTACGGCTGCAATGAGGTTCGAGGAAAGCGAATTGCCGCCGACAAGAGAGGCGACCCACTTTGTGGGTATAAGGGCATCGTGGCCCGGCCTTCCGAGCAGGAAACCTGCTATAAGAACTCCTCCGAAGAGATACGGAAGTATCTGAAGAGAAAAATCGCGGGTAGCTATTCCCCAGATGCGTATATCTTCTTTACTAAACCACCTGACGAGGGAAAAGAGCAGTAACAGAGCAAAGGCCGCCGTTATCAGATATTTATAGCGGAAGATGAGGTCCCAGGCAGTGCTGCCGCCCTTGGAGGAAGCCCAATTGACAAAGACCAGGATCCCGATCATCGAGATCATATAGACTATCATCTGTCCCAGGGTGCGCCCCTCTTTGCCCCCGTCGTAACGAAACATCCGCTCGTCGGAAAGGCGCTCCTCATCCTCCTTTCGGAAAAGCATCTGCATGATCATGCCGATAAGGATCGAGAAGAGTACCGCACCGATCATCCGTGCCACACCAATCTGCCAGCCGAAAATCTTATAGGAAAGGACAATGGCAAGAATGTTTACCGCCGGTCCGGAATAGAGAAAACTCACCGCAGGGCCTAGGCCTGCACCCTTTTTATAGATGCCTTTGAAGAGAGGCAAAACCGTGCAGGAGCATACTGCAAGGATTGCCCCGGACACAGCGGCCACACCATAGGCAACAAGCTTCGGGGCCCTTGGGCCAAGATATCGGATCACCGCCCGCTGGTTCAGAAAAACCGTTATGGCCCCGGCAATGAACATGGCGGGAACCAAACAGAGCAAGACATGATCACGCGCGTATTCCCCCAGCATCGAAAAGGCCTCAACCAGCGCCCGGGATACCCGAAGAGAGTCAAAGGGGATAAAATAGGCGGCAAGGAAAACCCCGAAGACGAGAAACAAAGCCTTGTTCGGGCCAAGCTCTTTGTGCGCCATGCTATTTTCCTCCTCTCCCTGCTTCCGCACGGATAAGATCGATAATCTTCTCACTGGATAGGATCGACCCGCTGTTCTTGACGTCCCCGTCGATTGCAATCGCAGGGGTCATCATCACCCCCATCTCCATGATCTCATCAGTACTGGTGACCTTCTCGATCTCCACATCCATACCAAGTTCCGCTACGGCCTGCCGCGCGTTTGCCTCAAGGGCCTTACATTTTGGACATCCGGATCCCAAAATCTGAATTTTCATACACACCTCCATAAGGGTTATCATTCAATGTTTCAAAATTATGAAACTTTGAAAAAACAAAGTCAAGGGATTATTGACAAAGTTTCCACATATGGAAACAATATCATCAGGAAAGGAAGAATGATGACAGAGGAAGAAAGAGTTCGTTGCGAATTACGGGCCCATATGTTCAAAGCCCTTGCCCACCCCCTGCGGATTTTCATGTTGGAAAAGCTGAAAGAACGTCAATGGTGCGTGTGCGAGCTGGCGGAAGAGCTTGGTATGCATAAGTCGACCGTTTCCAAATACCTCACCCAATTGAAAGAAGCCGGTTTGGTGGATGATCAGAAAGAGGGAACCCTCGTCAAATATCATCTCACAGCCCCCTGTGTACTTGATCTGGCCGCATGTGCGGAAAACGCGGTCCTGCGGAACAGGAAAAAGCAGCTGGGGCTTTCGTGATCTTTTATGAATCGGAACGAACTTTAGGCGATCGTTCGTAAGAGGGGCAGATGTGACCGGTGGCCCGAAAGACCACAACGCTCGGAAGCAGACGACTTTTAACACCGAATACACTGCAACTGCGGGGAAAGCGGGGGTCCCAGGTAACGGAAAAATAGCGGCAGCTGAGGCAATCGGGATGCTTCCGCCCCTCAGCCATCAGCTTCCTCCGTCCCATGAGGCTTTACGAAGAAGGCAAAGAGCATAAGAGCGAAGGCCAGCACGATAAAACACATCCCTGCACCGCTGTAGGAATCGAAGAGGTCGAGCGAAAGACTGAAGGTAAAGGGACCGACCGCGCTTCCTGCAACCGAAAGAGCCATGGCAAAACCGCTGATGGCCCCCAAATGGCTGAGGCCGAAGAGCCTCGGCCAAATAATGGCACTGGTAATCCCCATCATTCCCTGCGACAGCCCTACCCCGAGAATGAAAAGGATTTGCATAAGCAGGGGAGAGGATACGACCACGACGGCAGCAAGCAAAAGACAACCGGTAAGCTGAATCAATGCAAAAAGCCGTTCGCCGACATAATCGCTTAAGGTGCTTCCGATAAATTGAGAGGCAACGGCTACAAGGGAGGCGGGGAAAAAGAGGGCAACGGCACGGCTACGGGAGATCCCGGCCTGCCCAAAGATACTCACCACGTGAAACGTAGCCGCCGTTATCAGCAGGGCCGAGAGGGCAATGGTCAGGGCGACCAGCCAGAACTCCGGGCGCCTTCTTGCCTCCTGAAGGGTAAAATCCCGATCGGGAAGGGATTTCACCGGTTTCAGTCTAGCGACAAAAGGATGCGCCTTTCGTTTCGTTCCGACTACCCCGCCGTCGGCTTTCTGACCCATATCCCGCGGATCGTCACGAAAAACAAAAAAAACGAAAACGGCAAAGAGCGCAAGCCCCAAAGCCATCATTCGCCATGTTTCCCGCCAGCCCGCCGAGGTAATCATCTTGTCGATAAGGCCGGGTGCCGCGGAAAACCCGAGAGAAACAGAGATACCGAGGAAGGCATTCGCAAGTCCACGACGCCGATCAAACCACTTCATTGTCATGTTCCTGCTAAGCATGGTGAGATTTCCCTGACCGAAAAAACGAACGAGGAAAAATCCGAAAGCAAGAACGATAAAAGAGACCACTGTTTCCGGAAGTGCCGTAACGCGTGCCGCTTTCGATGCTATGTGATCACTAAAGGAGAGAAACATCAGGGTCAACGCAAGAAATAACACGACAGGAACCCCCATCCGCCGAGCCCCGAGGCGATCATAGACCCTTCCGGCGAAAGAGAGAAGAAAGGCGGAGGAAATGGTTCCGATCAAATATGCAAGACTGATCCCACTGCGGGAAATCGAATGAACGGCAAGCAGAAAATCGGTAAAAACCGAAACCCCGACCGTCTGGCCGGGGATACTGGCAAGGGTTCCAAGGATTGCGGCGGGCAAAATAATCCAGCCGTAGAAAAAACGCTTCATACTACAGTGGTACCATGAATAGAAGCGGTATGTCGATCACTGCGTGCTTAGCAAAAAAACTATGCTCCGCTTCCAGGAGGAAGATTCATTCACTCAGGATCTGCTGTAACAGCGATCGTACGGCAGCACTACAGGATTTTATTACCATTCCTAAACACTGGAGGATCGGACGACAAATTCGGGAGCCAAAAGATGCCGTTTCGGTTTCGAATCAGGAGAGGCCATAAGATCCAGCAGCTCCATTGCAGCGATACGTCCCATATCGCGAATCGACTGAGAAACCGTTGTGAGGGGGATCCTGCACAGGCTTGAAAGTCGTATATTGTCGTAGCCGACCACCGATACCTGCTCTGGGATTGGTATCGAGAGAGCCACCAAATGCTCCATGACCCCCAGGGCGACGTTGTCGTTGGTAATAAAGAGCACACTCTTTTTCCTCTCAATTTCATCCCGTGAGAGGAGAATCGGAACCAGATCATATCCGTCTTCAAAGGTTTTTACGCCCCGATAACGTTTAATGTCTCCCTTGGAGTGATCAACACAGTTATAAAAGCCGTCGACCCGATCGCCCATAGACTGATGCTCAAAACCCGTTATCAAAATAGTCTGTTCCTTCTCAAGACTATTGATATAGTGGGCCGCGAGCTCCCCTCCCTTTACATTGTCACAGGAGACATAGGAAATCTCTTCATCTTCCGGAATACAATTCATGAGCACAAAGGGGATTCCCGCATGCTTAAGAAGACGGATCGTAGGTGATTCAGGGAGAACCGGGGCAAGAAGAATACCGTCCACCCTGCTGCTGATCAAAGAACGGACAAGCAAAAACTCCCGCTCCTCAACCCAACGAGAACTGGAAAGTTGCATTGAATAATTCTGTGTATTCAGGACCCAGTCCACCCCTTCGGCTATCTCAATAAAAAAGAAGTTTGACAACTCATCTATCACCACCCCGATATTCCTCGTAGGCGTGCCGGCGAGCCCCTGGGCCAGCTGATTCGGAATATAGTCCATCTGCTTCATGAGCTCCAGGACCCTATTCCTGGTCTTGCTGTTTACCATATCGGGCCTCGACAAGACCCTTGAAACCGTTGATTTGGAAACCCCGGCCGCTTTCGCAATATCCATGATGGTTACTTTATTCATTACAACTCCTTTAACCGATTATGCAACCGGTATCAAAGAAATCTCCACTACAAGAGATACATACACCATGTATCACCTATAGAATATCACAGCCATCTTATCATAATAGCTATTATTGTTGTAATGCAAGAGAAAAATATCTTTATGTATATAAATTAATTATAGACCAATACGACCACTCTCCCCATACTGTAACAGCGAGAATGACACTCTGTGAAAGATTATCATTGACAAGCCCCAAAACCTACCGTACCATAATAACTGAAACCGGTTGCAGTTAGCAACAACACATGGAAGGGTAACGGATTGGACACTCAAAACATTTTTACTCAGGCGGCCAAGGTGTCGATTGCGGTCATCGGCGATATGTGCCTAGACGTTTATTACTTTGCAGACAGAGGACGAACGGAAATATCCGTTGAAACAGGACTGGAAACCCGATCGGTGAATGCATGTAAACATGAGCTGGGAGGAGCCGGAAACGTCGCAGTTAATTGCAAACGGCTCGGGGCAGGCAGAGTCGATATCTTTGGCATCATCGGAGAAGATGCACACGGCGACATTATCTTATCGCTTCTGGGAAAAGAGGGAATTGGCTCCGCCGGGGTTGTTCGGCAAAGGGACCAGTGGCTTACCCATCTCTACCACAAGATTTACGAAGGGAAAACGGAAACTCCCCGTTACGATATTGGGAATTATAACAAACCAGAGGCTGCAAATATCGAAAAGCTCCTGAAGGTCATTGAAGATACAATAGACGGCTACGATTGCGTGATCATCAATGAACAGGTGATGTATGGCATACATTCCAGGGCCTTTCAGCAGGGATTAGAAAAGATCATCAAAAAAACAGAGGATCGGGTGACATGGTTTGCAGACTGCAGGAAACTTAATGACGTCTATGCTCATACCGTACACAAACTCAATGACAAGGAAGCCTTCGAACTTTTTTCAAGACACACGGCAAAACGCACAAAAAAACGATCCAGTGAAGAAGAAGTCATTCAATGGCTCTATCAACGATGGGAACGCCCTCTGATCATGACCCGAGGGGAAGATGGCGCCCTTGTTTACAACGGCCAAGAGATATTCGAGATCCCGGGGCTTCATATCATCAAAGAAATAGACACGGTAGGGGCCGGAGATGCCTTTATGGCGGGAACGGTTGTAGCCCATGGGGCAGGAGCTTCACTGCAGGATGCGGCTAAAATCGGAAACTTTACCGCCGGGGTTTGCATACAGAAGCTATTCGAAACCGGCCACCCTTCGGCACAAGAGGTGGTGGCCATTGCTTCTGATCCCGACTATCGTTACCGACCGCAGCTTGCACGGGATCAGCGCCTTGCCCGTCGATATGCAAAGACCCCCATTGAAATCCTCAATCCCCAAACCAAGGGAAGCTTTTCGGGTACCGCTCCGAAGATAGCAATTTTCGACCACGACGGGACCATCTCTACCCTGCGTCAGGGCTGGGAAGCGGTGATGCGGAACATGATGGTGAAAAGCATTGCCGGCCGCTATTACGAAAAACTCGAAGCATCGCTTCTCAAACAGATAGAAGACTCGGCTAAGGCATTAATCGAAAAAAGCACGGGGGTCCAAACCATCATACAGATGCACGCGCTCCGTGACCTGATCATATCGATGGGATTGATTCCGAAGGAGGATATCCTTAGCCCCAAGGAATACAAGGAAATTTTCAACACCATGCTGATGGAGCGAATTAGCGAAAAGCAACGGCTGCTGGAGGATGGGAGACTTTCCACAGAGGATCTGACCATGAAGGGAGCGGTTGCAATGTTGCGCGATCTCAAGGCAAGAGGCACCCGGCTCTTCCTTGCCAGCGGGACCGACCAGGAAGATGTACGCAAAGAGGCCCGTCTGCTTGGCTATGAAGAACTTTTCGACGGCGGTATCTACGGATCGGTAGGTGATGTGGAAAACGACCCCAAGCGATTGGTCATCCGAAACATTATCGGAGAAATAGAAGCAAAAGGTCCTATCGATCCTGCCAGGTGCATTGTTTTCGGAGACGGACCGGTGGAAATGAGGGAAGCAAAGAAACACGGACTAACGGCTGTCGGGATCATGAGCGACGAGAGGCAACGCTTCGGTGTCAACTATGCCAAAAGGGAAAGGCTCATCCTTGCCGGAGCAGACATGCTGATCCCCGACTTCTCCTGGAAAGATGAACTTTCCAGGTGGTTCGGCTGGAGGTAAAGGAATATGAGCAAGCAATTTGATCGTTCGAATATGAGCTACTATCCTTTGAAAGAGAGACCGAGCAAGGTGGACATCGTCAAAAGCTGTGTCACCGAAGAGCAGTTTCAGGGAAGCCTAAGCCCTGAGGTACGACAGAGGATCGCGATGATCGCAGAAGAGATTCTCAAAGCGCGTAAGAAGGGGGCGTCGGTTATGTGCGCCTTCGGGGCCCACACCATCAAGAACGGGATGGGACGGCTTTTGGGAGACTTCGCACGGAAGGGATGGTTTACCCACCTCGCGACCAACGGCGCAGGGGTCATTCACGACTGGGAATTCGCCTTTCAGGGAAAAAGCAGCGAGGATGTACGCGCAAACGTTCAAAAAGGGATGTTCGGGACCTGGGAAGAGACCGGTTGCTATATCAATCTGGCCCTCGCCGTTGGAGCCTATGAGGGGCTGGGCTACGGTGCATCGATAGGATCGCTTATCTCCGGAAACGGCCTCGCGATTCCTTCCAAAGAGGAGCTGCTTTCGGTCATATCGTCGAACAGCGAGCCCTTGGCCAAGCGTGCGGCTGCCGCGGACCTGCTCGATCTGCTGGAGCAGCTGGAAATCGAACCGGGCTTTCTTACAATACCCCACCCCTTCGCTTCCTACAGTGTCCAGGCCATCGCCTTCGATGCCGGTGTTCCCTTTACCAGTCACCCGATGTTCGGCCACGACATCATCTATACCCATAAAGCCAACAAAGGGGCCGCGATCGGGCGAACAGCGGAACGGGACTTTCTCACCTATGTCCAAAGCGTTTACGGACTGGAGGGCGGAGTCTATCTCTCCGTAGGATCGGCGGTCATGTCTCCCATGATCTTCGAGAAATCCCTCTCCATGGTACGAAACGTTTTACGCAAACAGCAGCGGGATATCCGTGACTGCGGTATCCACGTGGTGGATCTGCAGGAGGAAACCTGGGACTGGAGTCAGGGGGAGCCTCCTGCCGACAATCCAGCCTACTACCTGCGTTTCATGAAAACATTCAACAGGATGGGTTGCAGGGTGGATTATACCTCGGCGGACAACCGGGCTTTTCTTGTCGAACTATATCGCGAACTGAAAAAAAGGAGCTGATAATGAAAGCAAAGATAGCAGACTGGAAAAAGGAGATGACCGAGCACCTGACAAACGAGTTGCTCCCCTTCTGGACCAGTCGATGTTGGGACGAGGAATGGGGCGGATTCATAACACAATTCGGTGCGAAAGGGGAAGACACGGGCGTCGACGAGAAATCGCTGCTCGCCCACATGAGGACCATCTACTCCCTCTCCCTGGCCGCAGATCACGGATTCGACAAGGACGGAATCTGCCGTGATCTTGCAGGCCGAGGGGTAAAGCACGCCATAGACCACTATTGGGACCCGGTCTACGGCGGATTCTACTGGCTTTTCGACCGGAAAAACAAGGTTCTCATCGATAAGAAGATCCTTTACGGCCACAGCTTTGCCATCTATGCCCTGGCAACCTACAGCAAGGTCTTCGGCGACCCCACCGCGCTTCACTATGCAGAGGCGTGTTTCGACCTTTTGCAGAAGTATGCGGCGGAAACGACCTACGGCGGCTATCTCGAGATGTTCGAACGGGACTGGAAGCTCTGCGGCCCCGGTAGTCAAGGCGGCGACAGAAAGACCCTCGACGTTCATATGCACCTCATGGAGGCTTTCACCGCCCTTTATGCGGCCAGCGGTAAGGAAATCCATCGGCGTAAGCTCGAAGAGATCATCGAAATCCTGATGGTGAACATTCTTCATCCCACATACAGAACCGGCATTCCCCAGTTTTTCCGTAACTGGGAGATCGCTCCGCAGATCAAATTCGACATCATCTGGGGCTGGGACCGCTTCAGCGAGGGTGATGCGCAGAAACCGAATGCCCTGGATAATACCTCATACGGCCATAACGTCGAGTTCTTCTGGCTTCTGCTCGAGGCCTTGCGGATCATGAATGCCGACCCGAAACCCTACCTTTCGACCTTTCATGCCATCCTCGAACATGCCCTTGCCCACGGAGTCGACAGACAATACGGAGGTATCTATGTCGAGGGCTCACATGACGGGAGCCAGGTCTACGACATGGCCAAAGAGTTTTGGCAGCAGGCGGAATTTTTGACGGGAATGCTCGATGCATACCTCTTTTACGGAGAGGAGCGTTACCTGGATGTGTACGAAAATGTGCACCGCTTCGTTATGGACAAGATGATCCGCCACGATATCGGAGAGTGGCTGCCCCTTCTCGAACGCGAGGGGAAGCCCATCTGGACCCATATGAGCCACTCCTGGAAGGTGAACTATCATACAATCAGGGCCGCTGTCCTCTCCATTGATCGCTTGGAAAAGATAGAAAACAGAATCGGTCAACAATAATCGGAACCCAACCTCCGTCGGAGGTTTAGAAATTTGTTCAAGGAGGAGTTTCATGACGAAAAAGCCATATCTGTTTGTACTGGCGCTCTGTTTCGTCCTTCCTGCACTGCTGTTTGCAGGAGGAAATCAGGAAAGTGAGAATTCGGGAAAATCTCTCGAGATCTTCAGCTGGTGGACAGCCGGTGGTGAAGCCGAAGGGCTTCAGGCCATGCTTGATGTCTTTCATGAGAAGTATCCCGACATCGAGATCATCAACGCAACCGTTGCAGGCGGTGCCGGTACCAATGCAAAAGCAGTGCTTGCAACGAGAATGCAAGGAGGAAATCCTCCCGATGCTTTTCAGGTACATGCAGGCCATGAGCTGATCGACACCTGGGTAGTCTCCGGCTATATGGAGCCCGTCACCTTCATCCTGAAAGAAAACGGCTGGATGGACAAATTCCCCAAGGATGTCATCGACATTATCTCCTATAAGGGAGAGGTGTACAGTATTCCGGTAAATGTCCACCGCTCGAATGTCATGTGGTACAACCCCAAGCTCTTCAAGGATAACGGCCTCGAACCCCCAAAGAATATGGATGAGTTTTTTATCGTTGCCGAAAAACTGAAGGCAGCCGGCGTCACCCCCCTCGCCCTCGGAGATACCAACGGATGGCCTGCCACACATCTTCTTGAAAGTGTCATTCTCGCATCCACAGGGCCTGAAAAATATCGGCAGCTGTGGGAGGGAAAGGTCTCATGGAGTGATCCCGATGTGCAGGAAGCCCTTGAGAATTATGCCAAAATAATGAATTATACCAATAGTGATCACGCTGCACTCACCAATATGGATGCGGCCGGTTATGTTGCCGAAGGGAAAGCCGCGATGAATGTCATGGGAGACTGGGTTGCCGGTTACTACAAATCTCAGGACTATACCCAGGGAGTCGATTGGGACTGGATGCCCACTCCCGGAACGCAGGGGAATTTCATTATGCTTTCCGATTCCTTCGGCTTAGCAAAAAATGCACCGAATCGTGAAAACGTCATCAAATGGCTCGAGGTTTGTGCTTCCAAAGAGGGGCAGGATGCCTTTAATCCGATCAAAGGTTCCATTCCCTCAAGGATAGACGGAGACCGTTCAAAATATGATGCCTACCTTAATGCCGCAATGGATGATTTTGCTTCGAACGAAATCGTCCCAAGTGTTGCCCATGGAGCGGCCGTCTCAGAGGCCTGGGTGACGAAAATCAACGACATCATGAGCGTATTTACCACCGATCTTGATGTCCGGAAAGCCACTAACGAGTTCCAGGCGGTAGCCGACCGCTACGCTCCCAAATAAGGGATCGGCAATCGTTGTCATCGCGGGGCTTTTTGCCCCGCGATATTCATCTTAGAATCGGAAAAGCAGGTTAAGGTTGATATGTACTGTCCGAAACAAGAAACACGCAAAGGCTTGCTGGTTGTTCTCCCCCTATCCGCTGTCCTCTTTGTATTTGTCTACGGATTCATCCTTTGGTCGTTGAAGGTATCCTTTTCCGCCTGGGACGGCATCCTCCCGAACATGAATTTCATAGGTCTTGAGAACTACCGGCGCCTTTTTAGCTCCCAGAGGTTTGTGACCGACTTGTTCAACACCCTCTATTTCACCCTCTTTTTTATGGTCGTCTGCATCGTAGGCGGTTTCTTTTTAAGCTATCTTCTCTACTCCCGGCTCAGAGCCGAAGCGCTCTTTCGCACCATCTATCTCTTCCCCCTTTCACTCTCCTTTGTGGTGACCGGTGTGTTGTGGCGCTGGGTCCTCTCCCCGGAGGTAGGGGTCAATGCACTCTTCCATATGCTCGGCTTTAAAGCCAGTTTCGGCTGGTTCACCTCAACCCAGAGCTTCGGAAAATTCAATTACGCGCTGATATCCCTCATCATCGCAGCGTCCTGGCAGTATCTCGGTTATACCATGGCGATGTTTCTGGCAGGGCTTCGCGGTATTCCCGATCAGATTATCGAATCGGCCGAACTCGACGGCGCAGGCGAATTTCGTATCATTCGGAGTATTCTGCTTCCCATGCTCAAGCCTATTACCTTTTCGGCAATGATCGTCCTGGGTCACATATCCCTCAAGATCTTTGATCTGGCCTACGCCATGACGGGAAAGGGCCCCGCATTTGTTACCGATTTCCCCGGTCTCTTCATGTTCGAGACAACCTTCAGGGGAAACCACTATGCCGAAGGAGCGGCAATTTCCATCATCATGCTTCTTCTCATAGCCCTTGTCATCATTCCCTATCTCTATTCGACCTTTAAAGGAGAAGAGACATGAGAAGCAGAACATCTGTTGTCGTAAAATATTTTCTTGCAATTCTCTGCGCCCTGTTGTTTCTCTTTCCCCTTTATGTGCTTCTGAATACCAGCCTCAAGCCCTTTTCCGAGGTACGAATCAGTGAAATGTGGATTCCGGCACAGCACATCAGTTCAGAAGGCTTTGTCGAATCCTTTTCGAAACTGCGGGGGAACCTTTTCAACAGCTTTTTGCTGGTCATCCCCGTATCATTCTTTTCTATCCTTTTCGGCTCGTTGAACGGATATGTCTTTTCGAAATGGAAATTTCGCTTTTCGAATCTTATTTTCGCGCTTATCATCTTCGGAATGTTCATTCCCTACCAGAGCATCCTCATACCCCTGGTCCAGTCATTGAATAAGATGGGCCTCTACGGGCACCTGAAGGGGCTCATCATTACCCACATCATCTATGGACTTCCGATATCAACCCTTATGTTCAGAAACTACTATGCAAAGCTACCCGATGAGCTGCTTGAGGCGGGAATGCTCGACGGTCTCGGTATCTGGGGTGTTTTTCGAAGAATTATCGGCCCCATATCCGCACCGGCAACGGTGGTGGTTCTGATCTGGCAGTTTACAAGCGTCTGGAACGATTTTCTCTTTGCGGTGGTCATTACCCAAAAGCCATCGATTCAGCCGATAACGGTGGCCCTGCAGAACCTTGCAGGGAGTCAGGTTATCGAGTGGAACGTTCAGATGGCCGGTGCGCTTATCGCCGCGATTCCCACCCTTTTGGTCTACATTTTCCTTGGCAAGTACTTCATCAGGGGGCTTCTCGCAGGATCGGTGAAAGGGTAAGGTAGGCACATGGCTTTACAGAACAGTACTCACAAGTTTTTCATCGGTATCGATATCGGCGGCACAAAAACGGCGGTTTCTCTCGGCGACGAGGCGGGGAATATTAGAAAAAAGGAGCGCTTTGCCACGGCCGATCACTACGAAGAGGTGATCGATCAGGCCTGTTCCTCTGTCCGGGCCATGCTGGATTTCGCCTCGCCGCACAAGGTAGAGGCCATAGGGATCAGCTGCGGAGGCCCCCTTGATCCGGCAGCCGGTATTATTCAGGCACCGCCGAACCTTCCCACCTGGATCGATGTTCCGGTGGTCGACCTCATTGCACGACGTTTCGATCTTCCTGTCTATCTGGAAAACGATGCAAACGCCTGTGCCCTTGCCGAGTGGTATTGGGGTAATGGAAGGGGATGCCGGAATCTGATCTTCCTCACCTTCGGGACAGGGCTTGGAGCGGGGTTCATTCTCGACGGACGGCTCTATTCGGGAACCAGCGGCCTTGCCGGAGAGGTCGGCCATCTGCGGCTTGCCGAAGAGGGTCCTCTTTGTTACGGAAAAGCGGGTTCCTGGGAGGGGTTCTGCAGCGGCAGCGGCATGAGCCGTCTCTACGAGATGAAATTCGGCCGCAGTCTCAGCGCTAAGGAGATCTGCGACAGGGCGGAAGCAGGAGATGCTCGGGCCTTGGAGGTTACCGACACCACCGCAGAATACCTTGGCCGGGGGCTTGCCCTCCTCGTCGATCTTTTCAATCCGGAGCGGGTGATCATCGGAAGCATCTTCTCAAGAAGCGAAGGCCTGTTTCGCAAGCGGATGGAAGCGGTGATGAAAGCGGAAGCCCTGCCCCGCACCTTCAGCGACTGCAAGGTACTGCCTGCCGGACTTGGGGAACATCTCGGAGACATGGCGGCCCTCGGTGTCGCCATCGGAAAATTACGCCAAAAGGAAGGTTCTTATGATAGATGACAAGCATCTGAACGAGCTGATAGAGCGCTATCCGGCCCTTGCCCCGATACAAGAAGCAATCGCATCAAGTGCCGATGCAATGAAGAAAAGCATCGATGCAGGAGGGAAAATTCTGGTCTGCGGAAACGGAGGAAGCGCCGCCGACGCCGATCACATCGTGGGCGAGCTGATGAAATCCTTCGTAAAAAAACGACCCATAGCGGATTCCCTGAAACAGGCCCTCCTTGCGGCGGACGCCGCATTGGGCAGTGAGCTTGCAGATTCACTGCAGGGGGGAATTCCGGCGATCAGCCTGACCCAGCACACCGCCCTCTCCACCGCCTTTGCAAACGACGTGGATCCGCATATGACCTACGCCCAGCAGACAGCGGTTCTCGGAAATGCGAACGACATCTTTATCGGGATATCAACATCGGGAAATGCGAAAAACGTTCGTTATGCGGCAATCTGTGCAAAGGCAAAAGGGCTTACCGTGATCGGCCTTACAGGAGAAAGCGGCGGCAAACTGAAGGAGCTTTGCGACATCTGCATCACCGTACCGGAAACGGCAACCTTTAAGGTACAGGAGCTTCACCTTCCGGTCTATCATACCCTCTGCCTCATGCTCGAAGAGCATTGCTGGTAGATCGGGCTCAGCGCCGTCTGATGGCCCCCATGGGGCAAAAACCGACGCAGCGACCGCAGTTGGTACAACGCTCTGCATCTATTGTGGGTGCGGCAAACCCAGACTGCCGGATGGCACCGGTGGGACAAACCCGTACCGAAGGGCAAGGATGATTCTGCGGACATCGAGCATGAACGACTTCTACGGACATAGGTACTCCTGTTGCTTGTTTTGTCGAAAGGGAATTCGACAGGTTATGGTATAATATTTGATTTATACTATATAGACGTAATATTATTGTCAAGATAGAGGACATGCTATAGCGGCAACGAAAAATCAGCTTATTTCGGTATTGTAGTAATAGCGAGTTGAGCTTCGCCTGTTCGAGGGGCGTCAGCTGAATCACTTTTTCGTAAACCTCTTGCCTGGGCAACAACATCTTTTACGCTATCGAAAATCATATACTGTTCTCCCTCGATAAAGGTAGGGCGAACCGCCGGTATCGGGGGTGTACCAGAAAAAGCCGTAACAATAAGTCGTTCGACCCCAAGAGGTGGAACAACATCGAAGGAAGACGGATACCGCACAACACGATTGACTTTATCAATTCCAATGAAAAAGCCTTCCTCAAGAAGTACTTTTTCACCGGTAGCAAGGATATAAGTAATTTGAAGTGTACACGGTTGGTTTACCCGTATATACAGGTTAAGTTTTTCGCCCTCGATGTAGACCTGGGCATCCTCAGACTTCCCTTTGCTGGTCCATATATCAAGATGAATCCCTCCGTCGGTCATGGCACCTTCTTCAAATTCCATGAGATCCTGGAGCGCCTGTTCATGATTTTGGGGTTCAAGCCCATAGTTCCGCGGAGCAGAATTACGGGGAAAGGTTGCGGAGACGCTTCCGACAACATTGGCGGGTTGCTGAGACAAGCGTACAAGAGTAAACAGCTCTACGTCATCGGTATGAATCCAGTAAGAGCCCTGAACGATGTACTGCGTATTCCCTTTCGGCAATTTTTCATTCAAAAGACCGGAAAGTTTGACAGCAACATACTGACCAAAGGGACTGGAAAAATCGGTCTGCTGGTACGTAAAAGCGGGAGAAAGAAAGTTCCCGGAAGAAAGCCCTTGTTTTTTCAATAAGATAACGATTTTCTCAAGAGCTTCATCAAACGAATCCGAAGCAAGACCCATGAGCGTATCGATTTTCTGCCGAAGCTCCTGCTCAAGGGCAGTTACATCGTCCCAATTCTTCATTGAGGAAGTATCTAAACCTGCAAAGAAAGCAGGAAGTGTCGAAGGTGACAGGGTATGGACGAGTGAATATGATTCATAAAGCTTGTCGAATTCCGGAAGACACAAAAGATAGGCCTCTGCTGCTGCGGCATTATCTCCGCGCCGTTCCTTCTCGCCGGCATCTTTGACCGATAGGAGTATCCGATTCGAAGAGGAGCGGGCCAAATCCGAAAACTCACTTATCAGTGTCGCTCGCTTTACATATGCTAAGGCATAGGAGATTCCCTCATATTCTTTAACAAGAAATGCGACATTCGGCAACTGAAGCGAAGCCGTACTTTTCGTAACACTGGAAACATAGGAGCTACTATGCAGAGCTGAAGCGGATTGCCGACTGGTGACCTCACTTGTAATCCTTACCCTGATTTTGCGAACCAAATCATCCATAGCCTGGGTCTTTGCCTGCTCAAGAGCATCGGAACCAAGAGTCTTTGATTCCCCCATTCCAAAACCAGTAAGAATATCTTCACCGAACGGACTACGTACGCCATAGGAGGAAACCCATAGGGGAACTCCAGCCTCTTGGAAAATGCTATCATGCAATGGCATCCCCGACTGAGAAAACAACAGCATGTTACTCAATAAGAAGATCAATAATAGCGTGAGCTTTGAGAAGCATATAACCTTTTTCACAATCGAATTCCAATAATCGTTTTATAGCATTATACCATGAAATCATGAGAGACAAAACGAGAAGATAGGGCCGATCCTGACAAATATATGTCGCTCAAAAGCGACATAAAAGAAATGCTCTTTTTCATGCGCGAACGCTTTGAGGTGTCAACACCGGAATGAAATTGCAGAGTCCGGCTTGAAAAAAAGGGCGGTACCGCCTTGTAATGGTTGTAGCCAAACAATCATAAAAACAAGGAGTACGCCCTACAATGCTGGAGTTACTGATGCATGAAGCACAGATGTTGAAACGACAGGGCAAGAAGATCAAAGAAATCGCTGAATCCCTCGGGAAAAGTGAACGCATGGTTCACTACTATCTGACGGAGCCCTCACGACCACGTAAAAAACGGAACTATCCGAGCAAGCTCGACCCATTCAAACCCTACATTGATACTATACTCGAGGATGATCCCTCGTTCAATCGGGAAGTCCTGCTCCGTCAATTACGAAAGCAAGAATACGCAGGTAGCATGACGATCCTCAGGGACTATGCTGCAAAGAAAGCGGCCGAGTGTAACCGGAAAGCGGTTATCCGCTTTGAAACAGAACCAGGGTTCCAGGCGCAGGTTGACTGGAAGGAATTAGGGAACCACCGGGTCGATGGGAGATTGAAGAAGCTCTACGCATTTGTAATGGTCTTCGGTTATTCCCGCAAGCCATTTGTCATACACACTACCAGCATGGACCAGGCGACAGTCCTGATGTGCCATGTTCTTGCGTTTCAGTACTTTGGCGGTGTACCGCAGGAAATCCTGTACGACAATATGAAAACTGCATTTATCTACTCAACGACAGATGGGAAGTGGGTACCGAACAAGCATCTCCTTTCACTGGCCCGGCATTATGGATTTACTCCGCGGCGCTGTCAGGTACGGCGACCACAGACCAAAGGCAAGGTGGAACGGTTTATTCACTTTTACGAGAACAATTTCTGGATTGAGCACAAAACCTTCTCTCCTGGCCAAAGGGAGGACTTACTCAGAAGCAGTTCAACGAGCTGTCCAATCTGGCGTTTATCGAGCGCAGGGAAAACATCATTCTCCTCGGACCAAGCGGTCTGGGAAAGACTCACCTCATGACGGCTCTGGGACAAAAAGCCTGCCTAAATGGCTACACCGCATACTTTATCAGCTGTCTGGACCTATTGGAACGATTACAGCGGTCACGGGACCAGGGACGGCTAAAGAACAAGCTGACATGGTTCGGGAAACCTCATGTTCTGCTGATAGATGAAGTCGGTTACGAAAACCTCAATTCAGAGCAAGCTGCATTGTTTTTCCAGCTTATTAATACCCGGTATGAACGTGGATCTATCATCCTCACTTCAAATAAAACTTTTGGCAAGTGGGGTGAGATTATGGCTGATGATGCAGTCGCCACTGCAACTCTGGACAGGCTCTTGCATCATTCCCATGTGGTGAGCCTTAAAGGCGATTCGTATCGTATGAAAGACAGAATGAAAGATGAAGAGAAGATCAAATGCTAGAAGAAAAAAGTGCCTACCATGGAGATTCATCACCTTGGGACATCGTAATTGACGGTTACAAAACAAATTATTACTGAAGAGTGACTAATACCAATATCAAACCGCTCTCTCCAGAGAACGGCTCCATGGCTTTACCAAGAATAGCCCCCTGTGCTCTGGAGAAATCTGTTACCTTCATGGCACTTCCTGATATTGAAGATGTCGTAAGGAGATCCCCCACCTCGATATTCCCGTTGGAAGTATCCACATAGCAATAGACCCGACCGGACAGGGCGACCGGCTTGTCGTTCGTTCCGTCTTCCCTGGTGCCGATAACCATCCCCGGCTGAAGGCCACCCGCTCCCGAGATGATTCCCGCCACCTTTTTATCGTAGGCTTCCGAGCTTACTTTCAGGTTCCCCGGATTGTCGGGATCGATGACCACGACCATTCCCGGATCTATAGCCCGTTTGCCGGACAGTTCAAAGACCTCGGCGTAATCGTGGACTTGAGTGCCATCGACGGAAATTTTACCGCCGTTAGTGTCCGCTTCAATTGTTACCGAGTTGGAAGAACTGCCATTGGAATCTTCGACCCGCATCCAACCGCCTCCAGAGTTATCTGAAAGCATAGTTATTGTGGTAGTACCTGAAGAATTGCTAAGGGCAAGAGTTCCATTACCACTACCTCCTGCCACGGCACTACCCGCATAAAGGCCGGACCCTGCGATAACATCATCATCTGCAATAATATCCTGCTCCGCTACTATATTACCAGTATCGTAATAGCTTGAATTCGGTGATCCGGCAAGTATATTACCGTTTGCTTCTATATCATCACCTGCACTAATATCATCACCTGCACTAATATCATCACCTGCACTAATATCACCACCTGCACTAATATCACCACCTGCACTAATATCATCATCCGCCAAGACATCATCCTCTGAGACAAGATCGCCTGCTCCAGAAGAAGTAGACGGAGATCCGGCTTTTATAGCTCCAGAGGCAGTCAAATTTCCTGTTGCAGTTATGTTTCCGCTTGCGTCACTGGCCATGAACCCACCGGATACATCGGACAGGGAACTGTAATCACTGGCCAAATTTGTGCTGTCTATGTTTCCGTTTACAAGAGAGAAAAGAGCGTCAAAGTTACCATTCACATCCGTTGAACTGATGGTTGTTCCTGAAGAAAAAGTCGTCTGGCTGCTGCTGATATCTCCCGAAGTCAAAAGCAGAAGAAAAGGCATACTAATAATAACGGCAACAAATATATGAAGTCCCTTTAGCCACTTCTTTTGAATGTCCTTTTTTCCCCTGCAATTTTTTCCCACCATATTCATTTTATTCTCCTAATTCTTATTTCTAATCACCCCAGATACATTCATCCCAAAGGGAGGAATCCCATTGACCAACGGAAACCGAACTACTGCCCGTAATTGTGAAAATAAACGGATTTTCATCTGAATCATTGTTTGATATCAAAACCGAAGCGGTTTTTGAACCTTCACCTGACGGACTGAATGCTATGACAAACGTGGTACTGCTTCCCGAGGAAACAGAAGACGCTGGCTGTGTCGTTACACTAAACTCGGAAGAATCAGTTCCGGAAATTGCGACAAGAGGACTGCCCGTAAGCTCCAAATTCTCATCACCTGTGTTTTCTATTGTAAATATTACCGAAGTTGAGGTTCCCACATCGGTACTGACGAATCCATAAATATCACTTGAGGCAATAATAGTTGTTCCTTGTCGTATATTTATTTCAGCATAAAGGCTTTCCTGGATAGAAAAACTATATATGCTGCTCCAGATCCCTACCGTCCCCTCCTCATTTACCCCTCTTACCCGCCAGTAACAGGTATTTCCGTATGCCAGCGCATCCGTATCCGGTATCTGATAGCCCGATTCCACCGTGGTTCTTATATCGCTTTCATCCAGTCCCGCTTCACTTAAAGCAAATTCAACTTCATAACTTGCAGCACCGGCAGTATCATCCCAATCAAGATACGGCGTGGTATCGTCAAGAGAATCCCCACCTGCCGGGCTACAATTCAATTCATTACCAGTATTAATTGAAAAACTCCGAATTTCCGACCACCCATCACTCCACTTCGTTCCGTCATAAGCCCTGGCCCTCCAGTAGTAGGTCTCAAAGTCGAGGAGCTTTCCCGTAGGAACAATACAGCTATTTGACGGATAATCTTCCTTATCCAGAATCATTGTTCCCGTAAAGTCGGAGCTTGTGTTTATCTGGATATGGTACGCAGTTATTTTATCAGGATTAAATTGATATACCACCAGCGTAGGAATAACGGTGTCAAGAGTTGTATCATTTTCCGGCCTTAAAAGGCTAATTTCATCAACATCATCATAGCTCCCGATACCATCACCATCACTATCTACCGATTCATAGCCAACATACTCATCCCCCTCTGGATCCACCGGGTTGAGAGGGTTTCGGCATGTAGAAAGAAGCAGCAAAAAACATGAAACGGCTATAAGCGCCCTTTTCATTCTAGTGCTCCTTCAAGGCGCTGGATCTCTCCTTCTATCGTGGTACGCTGAACCTGCAAATCTTTTTGTGAAGGGATCTTTGCAAAGAGCACTATTGAAGTAATAGCCCCAACACCGGCAAGCCCCAAACCGGTATAACTCATCAGATCGTAACGTTCATAGGTATCCCGGTACTCCGTTGCATCTTCACTTATCGTGGCATCCATATAATCATCGTAAGCATCATTACCAAGGTCATGGAGGTAAAAATAGGAACCGGCACATAAGGCCGTTACAGCGACCATTACACCACTCCAGACGGCCCGGTGCCGTCGGCTTGCTTTTACCTCGTTCAAATCAACAATGATTTGATCACGTTTTTTATATGCCTCATCGAGCTGGTTTTGTTGTATCCCCCTGTAATCGATCATAGTCTCTATAAGCAACGGGGTAGATCCGACCTGGGCTATGGTAACGGCTGCCTCCAGATCTTTTGGCAAATTCTGAGCCGAAAGATCCACTATCGTTATCAATAAAAAAGCTGCAATCACGCCGTTTTTCATAACATCTCCTATTGCACTTGATAAAATAGGTAACTTTCCGTAGAATAACGCTTGCTTGTTGGATGCTGTTTGCTACCGGTCAGTTCAATCACCTTGTTGTACACAAAACTATCCAGTTCGTTGATATCCACATAACCGTCCTGATTCGCATCGGCCCGTGATTTGGCCAAAGCATCTTCTACCGCAAGGGTAAAGGCCCCACCATGCCAGTTAGCATTTTCATAGGCATACTCGTTGCCCCGAGCAGCACTCATGACCGTAAAACCCGTCGCCGAACTCAGGCGGTCGACCACCTCGGTAATATTCTCATTTCCCCGCCTGCCGGTAACTCCACCGCTCTGACAGGAATCGAGCATGACCAGCACCTTTTTTGCCTGTACCGAAGCGATAAGATCATCTTCAAAATCACTCTGCTTAAGACCGTTTGCAGAGGGATTATTCATATCTCCATCATAGCCAAGCAGATAGTAGCGACCACGACTGTCCGTTATGCCGTGACCCGCAAAAAAAAGAACAACCATATCATCAACCCGGGCATCGGAAAGAAAGGTATTTATTCCATCCTTAATGTTAGCCCTCGTAGCATTTCCATCAAGGAGCGTTTTAATATGGACCTGATCGTAAATCTCAGCATGTTCCTGGGTTCCAAAGACCGCAGCAATCTTTTGTGCATCTCCAGCCGCATAGTTCAGATTCTGGGAGGATAGTTCATAGTCACTTACCCCCACCGAAAGCACATAAAGAGAGGGAGGGTTTTGAATTCCCTGGGAATAAAGGTGTAGCAGCTGGGTATCCGAGGCTACATTTTTTGTATTATAGACGGTAACACTAACCTCGTTTTCTCCTTTTTTAAGAACCAGGGGATAGGTTCCGCGGTACCTCTCGTGCTGAGCATCTGCAACCCTCAGCCCCCGGGCACCACTTCCTTCCAATGAAGCGCCATTGACCCGTATATCGACCGAAGCTATACCGTATGTTCGGTCGACAGCCAGAATCTCCATAGAGGTACGGTTGTAAACATTGTCATTGTTTGATGGTGAAATGACTTCAAGAATGGGTCGGGAATTAACAAATGCACGTTCGGCATAGGTATCGGAAGTGCCATCATCTATGGAAAAATCTTTCCTGTTCTCTACAAGGAAGGTATGACTGTCCGGAACACGAAAATCCACTACTTGGGACTTTTCCACCCACCCGTATTTTCCGTAGATTTCCACCTTATACCACTCATCAAGCTCTCCAACAGTATCGAGAACAGCCCCTTCGGAGAGCACGGCAATCTGCGAGGCATTCTCCGCAGCCCCGCTTTTTACCACAAGGTTCTGCGAGGCAGAAACCTTTTTATTGATGGAAAGAACGGGAGATCCGACACTTCTGCCGACTGGCACATCCAGTTGTTTGTCGATAAGAGTCCCAAAATGGCGATCTTCTACAACTATACGCAAAGGCAGCGTATCGCCGCTAAAAGAGCGCTTCACACCGATAGTTGCATTCAATCCTGCAGTTGCTCCACTGACAAGCATGTTTAACCGAAGGCTATTTTTAAAAAGGTCAATTGCCGTATCATCCGATTCCAAACCTATCGTTACATTGGACATATCGAAAATCGAATTATTTTTGACAATGACATCAAAATCGACTCCTTCACCAACCTGAATCATCCCATCCCTGTTCCCGGACGAACTTGCACTATCGCCATCACTGATTGTGTAAGTGTACAGCACCTCTGGCAGAGAAAAAGCTTTAAGAGCGATAAGCTTTTGAACCTGCTCTTCCGAAAAACTGATTCCCGCACTATAGAGGGCCTCTACCACCTGTCGGGAAATATAATGCGATTCCGCAACGTGAAGAATATTCTCGGCATCGAAAGGAATCCGATTTTCCAGGAAAACCAACTCCAGATTTTCCTGGGTAATCGCCTTTTTTTGAGCAAAATAGACCAAATCGGAGGCGGTATAGGGTATCTTCTCATATTTAATTAGCTTGTCAATGACCGTTCGATCAATCAGGTCTGTTTCCACATAAGGTTTTATTTCATCGATAGTCAAATCAGACGATCGAAGAATGACCGCCCGACTCAAATCATTTATTGTGAAATAACCATTATCTACCATGGATTTGACCGTTGAAGCATCAAGCTCCGTCAGATGATCAACAATAAATTCTCTGTCAGGTACGGGAACCGTTATCTTTCCACTACAATTCTCAGGAAGATAATTATTCTCCTCGGTAAACGATACCGAAACAGAAAGGTCTTTTCCGATATCACGATAATCCAACGAAGAAAGAAAACAGTTTCTCACAACCTTATTTCCCGGTGAGATTTTTCCAAAATAGAGCTTTTGCTGGATATTCTTCGTTCCTGTAATGGAAAGATCCGCCACCAAATCAAACAGATCTCCTTTTCCCTCGTTGGTAACACTTACCTGTATTTCCGTTCGATCCAAATAGTTTGAAACCTGTTCGAAGCTTAACGAGGCTTTCGGGAAAGGAGGTAGTTCAGGGTGCCCCTGCTGGCAAGCATCACGATCCTCAAGCAATGCAATAATCAGTGAGGAACCGTACTGAGCATAGCCATCAGTTACATTAATTCCCATATGTTTTTCAAAACATGCGAGAGGAGTTGGGTAATCTTCCCCAGCTGCAAGACAGTCCGCTCCCCGTTCAAGAAGATATCGAGACAACTCTTCATGATCACGAGCAATCGCCCAAAACAGGGGTGTTGTCCCACTTGCAATGCTGTTGATATCTGCACCTTGATCGACCAAGAGTTTCGCAATCGCCGTATTTCCCTTATAGGCCGCCCAATGCAAAGGAGTAAAACCATCCATACGACGCGCGTTTACCGCAGCACCAGAGTCTAATAAGAATTTGACAAGATCTACTTTTTCCATCCATACCGCATGATGTAAAAAGGACGAACCATACTCGTCCTTCCAGCCGAGATCAACCCTCCCGTCACGAACAAATTCCTCAAAGAGAGTATCCATATTCATCGACAGCATTCGAAGATAATCGTCCTGGGAGGAAAATGCCAACGCTTTTCCAACAGTGTCTTGGTCTTGACGTTTAGCACCATCACTGCTTTGACATGAAAAAAACAGAAGAATAATGACAAAGACTGTTAAAAAAAAGAACTTTTGACTATGATAAAAACGAAGCATACCATTTTCGACCTAAATATTTAAATTAAATTATTATAGCATAATTATTAGCATACGAAAGTTTTTAGGAAGACAGTATCCCTTCTCTAAGCGAGAATTTTCGTTTCCCTACCCCAAAAATTGAAACAGGAACATCATGGTGGCCAAAATGACAAATCGACATTTCCTCGGTATGAAATGTGGCCGTCGGCACTTTCTGAAATAACCGAATGATATCAAGACTTAATAAAAGGCTATGGAAAAACAAGTTATTTTCTCAAACTATATGACTTTTTTCTCATTTCTTGCGAGTTGTTACACAGCAGCAAGGCTTTTGAGACTTTTTCTTCGTTTTTCTTATTCTTACGTATTTTCCAGCATATTTTGAAAATTATTGCAGTAATGAATGAACCAAGACGGATAATCCTCTCACATCCTTTTGTGAAATCAAAAACTCTGCATCGGGATGAATATGTAAATCCTTCTGAATAGCATACAACAGCATGACTTTTTTAGCCGATGCCGAGGAAACATTGTCACAAGGCACAGCCTTATCGAATTTCTTAATCATCTTTGGATCCAGTTTTATACTCCGAGCCAAACTCAGTTCCGCCAATTCTTGTAGCTGATCTTCCATGCAGTCTTCACTCAGGAGAAATTTTGCCAAGATATACTTGCGCAAATGCTCATAAATGAATTTCAAAGAAGGGTCTGACTCGTTTCTGATGATTTCCGCCTCGTTTTCGGCCTTTGCATGAGCCATAGACAACAGATGAATTACAAGGTTTTTTCGTTCTTCGATTGTCACACTATCTCACTCCGTTTCAATGCATTTTGCGGCAAAATCTTGTATCGTTGAAAAAACAGACTGCAACCCATGGAATCGATCCGTAGATATCTGGCTTTTTATATTGGTTTCCTCGATAAAGCGAGGATGAAAAGACAAAATTTCCTCCGGCGTTCTGTTATCCAAGAGCAGTACATACATAGCAAGGAAGCCTCTGATAATAAGTGCTTCACTATCAGCTCGAATTCGGACTTTTTTATCGACATACTTCAATATGATCCATACACCTGATTGGCACCCTGGAACCTTTCGCTCATGAGTCCTTTCCTGCAATTCGATATGTGGTATATCCACAGAAATCTCTATTAAATATTCGTACTGTAAAAACCAGTCTCCTAAATTATTAATGTCCTCTATGAAGGTATCTTCCAACTGAGAAATAGACATTTCTTCAGTCATTTTTTAATCCACCTACTCATTAAATCCTGTGTTTGCCGTATTGCCAGACATGCCTCATCGATTTCTGCGCGAGTATTATAAAATGCCGGTGATAATCGAAGCGCCGCAGTAACACCGAACCGCTGTAATGCCGGTTGAGCACAATGCGTACCCGATCGGATTGCAACGCCCAATTTGTCTAGTATACTAGCCGCATCATAAGGATGCATAGTATCCAAAACAAAAGAAACTACACCAGCACGATTAACAGGATGACCTAAGACATGTAGTCCTGCAACTTCAGAAAGTTTTTCCACGGCATAATCGACAAGCATATTTTCATAATCGGCAATGGCTTTACGCCCAAGTCTGTCTATATATCGTATTGCTTCCGCTAAGGCAATAGCACCTGGATAGTTGGGCGTTCCAGCCTCTAATCTATACGGCAGCGGTGCTTCGGTAAAATCTTGACCCGTTACAGTACCTACCATGCCGCCTCCAAGACGTGATGGTTTCAACATCTCCAAGAGTCTTCGTTTACCATATAGCACACCGATACCGGCAGGCCCCATGATCTTATGGCCGGAAAAACAGTAAAAATCATAATCTTCTGCAGAAACATGTGTATCGCAGTGCCTAATGCCTTGTGCTCCATCCACAAAGATTACAGCACCGGCCTCATGAGCCAGCCGCGTCATCTCGCCCAACGGCATTACTGTTCCCGTAAGATTCGAAACCTGTGTAACGGCAACCAATTTAGGATTCTGAGAAAGAATTTTTTTGTATGCCTCCATATCAGGCATTCCATCAGGACATGGTATGATTGCAAACGTTGCCCCCGTTCTATGGCACAGCCTTTGCCACGGAAGAAAATTGGAATGGTGTTCAAGTTCGGTTATGACAATCATATCATTGATATGTAACGTCTCACGCAGCCCATCAGCTGCCATATTGATTGAATCGGTGGCCCCTTGAGTAAAGACAATCTCTTCTTTACTATCTGCCCCCAAAAAATCACGGACAGTTATTCGCGCATCTTCATAAGCCTGGGTCGACCGTTCACTAAGGGTATAGATGCCACGATGTATATTTGCATTATCATGCAGATAATGAGAACGAAGCCGCTCCAATACGCAAAGAGGCACCTGCATTGTCGCGGCATTATCCAAATAAATGAGCGGTCGGCCATCTATTTTTGTTGAAAGTATGGGAAAATCTTCCCGAATTTTTGCTACAGGTAACATAATAGCTTCTTAAAAAATTTAAACCATAAGCGCTTCAAGTCCAAAGGCATCGGCAAGAAGTTTCAGTTCTTCCACATAGTCACCATAAGCAAGGGCCAGATGATTACCCGTATATTTATGGGCCTGATAAAACTTCTTCTGATCATTTACGCGGAAAATCACATAGTTATTACAATTATCAGTATAGTATCCGCCACCGCACACAACAGTACCGGTGCCAATAAGCATTTTCCTGCAATCGGGAGAGAATCGGCAAATTGTAATCTTCTGACCAACATCCTGGTTAAAGTCATAACGGAAAACCGCTCCGAACTTTTTATCAAACGCAAAATGCCTCAAGCCGTACTTGGAAGGTTCACAACAAATACCTTTTTTCTTGCGAATCTGGCTGGAATGATCAACAAGGTACAAGTTGGAGTGATCTGTTACATTGGCCAGATCGTTCTCAAGATCAAAACGTGAAGAAATAGGAATCACATTCCCACTATCGTCAAATAGTACCGGCCAGGCGTTGCCTAAAGAAGGCGCCTTATCTGACAGTGTAGTCAACATAAACATAGCCATCATACTGTTAATGTCCGAATCACAGGTGGAAGGGATACCTTGTTCCGTCAACAGAGAGTGGTTAAGACAAAAGGTAAATTCCTCCTTGTTCATGCGCATAGTCGAACAAGCATCCGGGCAAGGAAACGTAAAACCATTGCAGTCATATAAATTAAGAAGTTTTTCAACCAAAACATAAATCTTGCAGGAATTAATGACATACGTACGTTCGATATCAAGATTGTCAGGTTCTGCCCCCCCAATAAGTTCATCCGCCAAGCTTTCAGCTTTTTTTACATCTTCATCAGTAAGATTTGGAGTGTCCATACGACCTGGTGTCGTATAGTTACCACCTTCGGGCAACGGATGTATATAGTCGAAAAACTCATGAAGATTCACATAGCGGAAATGTGTGCCAAAAACTTCTGTAACCTTGGGCAGACTGATAAAAGAATCATTACACGCATAAGATGTGTTGGAATTAAATCGCACACCTGCCAGGACATTTGCATTTTGTACTGCTTTCTTTGTCCGCAGCACATTCATTTCCTTTATAAGATCGCTCCATGTATTGGCAGCATATGTTTCCAGGCCGCGACTATATAAACTGGCCGTTATAGAGGTGATCATGCATCCCAGCCTTGGGGACAAAAGAATCGGCTTTTTGCTACGCTCTGCCAATTCAATAATCTGACGCTCACGTGCAATACCTGAATGAATTAAATAAACATCAATCTCACCAAGATCTTTCATCATTTGATCAAAGTTCTCCTGAGGCAGAAGCCAATCATCATTACATTCAAAATAGAGCGGTTCCCGAAGCTCCACAAAATCAGGAATATTCTTAGCTAAATCGTCCTTAAAATCCGAAAAAACCTGCTGAGCAGCAATTTTATCATACTCGTTCGTAAGTGCATCGCCTGAAGAAAACCGGCATGGTCCCTCATAAGCGAATTTATGTACAAGTCCAAAGCAAAGTGGCTGTACATTGAGTTTAACATCTAAGCACCGTTTAATCATTTTTTTATCCCTCCACACCATTTTCATCCATAATGGCTAATATGAAAAAGTTTCGCACAGGTATGCAATATCAACAAGCAAGGTTATATATTTCCTCTTATGCTGATTGCCTGTGTTTCGCCGATAACATCAACGTCAACAAGAAACCCACGGCGGCGATGGCAAGACTCACAAGAAAGGCCTTTTGGTAGCTGCCGCTGGAGGCTTTTATCTCGCTCATAATCGTGGGGCCGAAGTAGCCGGACAGGGCAAAGCCGATAAACATGATGCCGTAATTGACGCTGTTGTGTTTTGATCCGAACTGGGCTGCCGTAAAACCGGGGTAGATTCCCATAATCGCGCCAAAAGCCAGCCCGATACAGCTTATACCGACGTAAAACAGAACGACCGACGCGCCGCCGGCGAAATCTCCAGAAACATACAGCACGATAAGGCCTGCCATGGACACGGCAAAAACGCCGACAAGGGTTTTTATGACACCGACCTTGTCGGACAGGAAACCGGCCACTATGCGGCCGAAAGTGTTTACCAAGGCCAGAAAGGATACCGCAACCGCGGCCGAGGCTGCACTCATGCCGATCATCTCCTGTGCAACCGGCGATGCCTGGGAAATTACCATAAGACCGGAAAAGGCACCGCAGCAGAGCATCATCATCATCACGTAAAAAATCGGGTCCAAGAGCATCCCCTTCCAGTCTTTTTCGGCTCCGACCGGCCCGCCGCTTTTAGCCGCCGGCGGTGTCCAGCCCTCGGGAACAAAGCCCGGGGGACAGCGGATAATAAAAAACGAAGCGGCCCCTATCAGGATCATCATAACGGCGCCGATGATTTTAAAAGTCGCCGTAACACCGTTGGCGGCGATGAGGGCGTTGGCTAGGGGCGGCATGATGACGGAACAGACGCCGTACGAGGCGGTGACAAGCCCACCTACCAAGCCCCGATGGTCCGGGAAAAACTTGATCATGTTGGCCACCACGCAACCGTATACCAAGCCAAGGCCAAGGCCGGTGCCAAGGCCGTAACTTACGATCAGCATCCCCAAGGATTTGGCAAATCCGGAAAAGAATATGCCTCCGCCGAAGAGAATCCCCCCGGTAAGGATGATGAACCGAGGGCTTGCCCTGTCGTTGATAAATCCGCCGGAAATCATGGTAATGGGACCGACGCTGTTCGCCACGGTAAAAACTATGGCAAGGCTGCCCAAGGCAGCCCCTCCCACGGAAGAGAGGTAGGCAGCCATGGGTTTAGCGAATACGCTCCAGGCGTATATGGAACCGATGCACAGGTTGACAAGGCAGCTCGCGGCGAGCACAAACCACCGTTTAACGGTTAAGCTCATCTTTCATCAACCCCATCAGGTCGTCCCGTCCAGGATGGCGCCCTGTTTTTTCAGGGTGCTTTGCAGCTCGCTGACGTTTTTTTCCAGTGCCCGGGGAGAAATGCCTTTCTTCACGCAGATTGCGGCGGCGGCGCCGGCGGCCTGTCCGGTGATCATGGTTTGGTGCAGGTAACGCAGATAGGCGTCCCGGTCGGTGGAAACATGCTTGCCTGCGATAAGCATATTCTCGACTTTCAGCGGAACAAGGCATCGGTAAGGGATGTCATAGGAGCCGTCGTCGCTCGGGCAGACCTTCTCCACCTGGGCGATTGTGTTCTGGTCGGTGGTGTGGTGTGCGCCAGCCTTGAAGTGGCTCTTTCCTATAACATCGGAGAACTCTTTCCCCACAGCTACATCGTCCCGGGTGAGTTTATAGTCGCCCATAATTCTGCGGCCCTCACGCATGCGCAGTTCGGGGCAAAGCCGGGTAAGGTATGCGTTCTTAAAGCCTGGAATGTATTTGCGGAAAAACTTGAGCGCCAGGATGTTCTGCTTGCGACACACTATCTCACCTTTGGTGATGTCCCAGGCATTGTCGGTGAGCACTTCCGGCACCTGAGATGAATGCTGCATATGGGCCTGAATATGGCCGCCTTCCCGGGGGGTAAGGAAGAAGCCCACTCCAGAACATCCGTGCCATTCACCGGTCTCGAGCCCCTTTTTGTGGAACTCGGTAAAGCCCATAATTTCTCCGAACAAGGCCGGGTCGTCGCAGGTCTTGTAGAATTCGAGGGCCTTCTGATGGGCCTGCTCTTTCCGCTCCTCCGACCAATGCGGCAGCGTATGTTCGAACCACACAATCTGATCCGGGTTTTTATGGATCCAGTTCATCAGTTCCTTCCAATCAACCCCATCCATGGTAAAAGAAATCGTGTGGGGCTGGACAGTTTTTTTATCAACGTATTCGGAAAGGGCACCTGCCCGTACCGCGATGTCCCCTTCTCCGGTGCAGTCAATGATGATGTTTCCTTGGATGATCATCGTTCCGTTGGTGTTTTCCACCTCGACGCCGGTCACCTTGTTCCCGTCCTGCACCACATCCACGACAAGGCTGTGAAGCAATAATTCCACCCCTTCTTCTTCCATCATTTCAAAAATTGTCAGAGCAAACCAGTCCGGGTCTATATACGAAAAGGTGTAGCCTCCTTCAAGCCGGTGCTCCGGTTTAAGATGCGGCAGGGCGTGCCCCTCTTTCAGCATACGGGTATGAATCTCCTGAATAATGCCCGCGGCATCCTGTTCGCCTTTTGGGTTGAACAGGTGGGCAAACGCGAAGCCCGGAGGCCCTGAAAAACAAAGCTGTCCGCCGAGGGCCCCTACCCGTTCAATCAACAGGGTAGACGCTCCGCCTCGAGCCGAGGCAATAGCCGCCGCGACACCGGAAGTACCGCCGCCGCAAACGATGACATCGTATTTTTTATCAACAATAACCTGTTTTCTCGCCATACTTGTTCCTCCGTCTATTTTTTGAATTCTTCGATTGACTTCGCAGCTTTGCCGTTGGGAAGTGCGATCGGTTCCACAATGCCCTCGCTGTGCAAGGCCCAAGGAAGTATGATGCCGTCGTGGCCTCCTCGACCGCCGACCACCACCACTTCAACATCTTTGGGCGACCGTGTAACCGGCATAGGGTGCCGGTTTTTAAAGCTTTCGGGCCGAACCGGAACAAGGCCCCGATTCCGTATCATAGGTACCTCGTGGTACACATAGGTGTGGATGTGTTCCTGAATCATTTCCTTTGTGTAACCGGCATTTTTCAACATCATGCCGTGATCCGGGGTTATAGCCATGACCAACGGCCCGGGCATATAGGCATTGTTGGAACCCAGAGTAGTACAGCAATGAGTCAGCGTATCCAGGAGGTCGTAACCATCAAGGCTTAAAAAGTCGATAACATCGTGAATCGGTTCGGCCTTAAGGACATAAACCGTCGTAGTATTCTTGTCGAAGTGGTCTTCGTTGATCATGTTCCACTGGGCCAGTTCCGGTTCCTCGGCGAAGCAGTAGGTAAACTCCGCCTGGCTGGCGATGCAGTCAAGGTCGCAGACCCCAGGTACGGAACGAAGCACGTTCATGATGACCAGGTTAACCGCCCGGCCGATGGTGGCGTTCATTGGCCAGCCAGGCCCCATGCAACCTTGTTTGCCGGAGATACCGATTTCCTGGGCGATGGGTCCGGACACCAGCACAAGGTTGCCGCCCGGGTGTGATGTGGTGACGCTCTGGTTAAAGTTGTAGAGTGGGTTGCCCAGGGCTTTAAAAGCCGCTATCAGTATGGGCATCGCCTTGGGCTTGCAGCCCGCCATCACCGCCGCTATGGCCACGTCCTTGACCGTTATACTCTTTCCGGACGGGCCCGAGGGAGGGCAAAGGACCAGGCTTTCCGAGAAGGGGCAATAGGCCAGCATGTTGTCGTACCGTACCCTTGTGGGCGGAATAATCGGCAAACCATCACTGATATGCTCGTCGTTAAAGTAATCGTTGATCAGCTCCAGGTTGTCGCAAGGTTCTTCTTCGCTGCCGAGCTCGAAGGTTTTGGGAAGGTAGCCGTCTTTCGCGGGCGGAACCTTGTCCATCTTGAAATCGATATGGGATAGTTTTGCAAGCTCCTCGCCGTTGGAAGTGAGGGATTTCAATATATAGTCCCATTTTACATCTACCTGATGCGCTACCTCTTCTATGGTACTGGCCTGGTAAATATCCACCGAGCAGAGACAAAGCTGTCCGGCGCGGTACACGCCAACCCCTTCGGTAATCGCCGATCCCGGAGGCGCGGTCATATACACCGCAGGAATACCCAGTTTTTCCAGTTCGATAGTAACCACCGTGGTCGAAGAGGAAGTGCCCATGTCGCCTAAAGCCACAATCGCCGCAACCGGTTTCTCTTTGGCCAGCATGGCCGCGTAATCGGCCAGTTTCTTTGCGTCTTTGCCCCGGACAGTCTCGGTGTATTCCACAAAGTTCGACGCGCCGATTTCCTGTAGTTTTTCCTTTATACGGCCAAATACCGTATAGTAATTACAAAACCCAAGTTTGGTGTTGTTGTAAAAAAGAATTTTTCCTTTTCTCAACTCATCCAAAGACGGTCGCTTCGCCATAGTAATGACGGTCCTGTCCTGAAAGCCCCTGGGATCCAGTAACCTGTTCTGTTGTTTTCCCATTTTTTATCTCCTTGTATAATCTTTAAAGGGATTTTTCAAACCTACCGCCGGTTTAGGCGGCGGCGTGTAGCCCGTCTTTTCCCAGATGGGCTTGTTGTATTCGAACAACATGTCCGCAGCAATGGTGCTCGTACACATAGTAATCATGGGCCCCTCATCGTCGGGTTCATAAGTCCAGAGGAGATACCAAAGTAGTCGACGCCTGTCCCATAGTTGGAAATGCACTCCCTATACGCCGAATACAGGCAGGGATTCTGATGCAAGGATGGGGAGGGCACCCGGTACGGTTGTTGATGATGGAGTGCCATAAGCACATTTTCTTTAGCCGTGAGCATATACCTATCCCCTTCCCCCTTTTTCGGGGACTTCATGCAGAGAACTATTCTTCAAAATGCCGATAGAACGTTATTGAACGATGCTCTTATACGTATCCCTGGTAATCATGGTGCCGGAAATCTTGATAACCGCGTATTTCTGTCCGGCTTCCTTGAACTGGGGGAAAATATCCTCGGCCTTTTTGCCTTCCCGGCACATGGCCAGCATACCTTCAACCATATATTTCGCGTAATCCATAGCGTTGTAATAACAAGTAGCCCACCAACAGGGAGATGCGTTGTTGGCCCATTCCTTTACCGCCAGTTCGCCACCGGCGCTGACAAGGATCGCTTTCTTTTCCACGCCGGCGGCTTCAATCGCCCTGGCGGCACCGAGGCCATAGTGGTCGACCGTACCCATAACGAGCCAGGCGCTGACCTCCGGATGGGAAGCGATAATGGCGGAAGTCTGCTTGTAGGACGCTTCGGCCATATCCTGGCTGCCGGTCTCCGCGGCACAGTCGGCCATGAAGATGTTGGAATCTTTCAGTCCAGGGAAGCCTTTTTTAAGTCCGGCGACAAAGCCGTTAGCACGGTTGATATCCGACTGATACTTGCTGTTAGTGCCTTTAATAACGCCGACGGTTTCAATCTTGGAAAGATCCACGCCGGTAGTTTTCCAGTTATCGATAATCCATTGAGCGCACTTATCGCCGACACCTTCCGCGTCAAGCTCAACGTACGGGGCAATCACCTTGTCCGACCCATCTTTTAGTTTTAAGGTTTCACCGATTACCGGCACTTTAGCGTCGTTAAACTTCGACACCACCGCCGGGGCGCTTCCTTCGTCGACCACAAAAAGGAAGGCGCCGTCGATTCCCGAGAGAAGCGCCACATCCACCTGCGAAAGCTGCGTTTCAATTTTCCGATTCGCGTCGGCGGTGCGCACTTCAAAATTGTACTGGGCTCCCAGTTCCTTTAAGGACGCCTCGATGTCCTGTATCCATTGCACCGTGAATGATGTGGCAAAATATTCGAAAACAAGTGTTTTTTGCCCTTCCGATGCAGAATCGGAATCCGTGACACCGTTGGCGAACGCCCCCGTTGCCAAAGCGACGGTCATAATCAGCGCGATCACTTTTCTCTTCATAACTTTCCCCCTTCCTTAAAAAATTTATCTTTCAAGCCTCTCCCTACGGAAGAAGTCAAATATCAAAGCCGCAATTAAAATCAGACCTTTTGCGACAATCTGCCAAAAGGCCGAAACGCTAATAACCGTAAGACCGTTGTTGAAGCATTGCATGATAAGAAGACCGATAAAGCAGCCTCTCAAGTTTCCCTTGCCGCCTGAGAAAGCCACTCCGCCGAGGATGGCCGCGGTTATGGCGTCAAACTCCGCTCCGGCACCTCCCCCCGGCTGTCCTGAGTGCATTTTTGCGGTCATCAATACACCGGCGAAAGCCGCTACCATGGCACTAATGATGTACAGAATCGTGCTGATCTTTTTAGGGTTTAAACCGGCCAAACACGCCGCGGTGGGGTTGCCGCCTATCATATAGACGCTCCTCCCGAATACGGTCCGTCCCAGGATAAACCCGAAAATTATGAAGAAGACGATGAGTAAAATCGCGGGAAACGGAATTCCGGCAATTTTCATGGTACCGAATTTGATGAACATTTCTTCATTTATGGGGACCGATTTCCCCTTGCAGATAATAAACGCAAGTCCCGAACACACCGAAGAGATCGCCAGTGTGGCTATAAAAGGCTGAAGACCGAAAATGTTTACCAAACACGAATTAACCAGCCCTACCGAAACGCTGGCGACCACCACCACGAGGGAAGCGATAGGCCAGGGAACGCCGGCGTTGATCAAAATCGCCACCCAGGTTCCAAAAAGGGCTGCCACGCTGGCGCTCGCCAGATCGATATGACCGGCGATAATAAGACAGGTTTCGCCGATAGCCAAAAGGCCTACTGTCGAAGCCGCCAGCAGTATATTGGTCATATTGAAATACGACAGGTAATTCCTGTTCATGAACGTGAAAAAGGAGATTACCAGCAGCAAGACGATCAGCATCATGATCTCGTTGGATTGCATGAGATACTTGGTCAGTCCCGTATTTGCGCTTTTGTTTGTTTTTTCGCTGTTTTTCATCGATTACCTTTCCCTCATGGCAAGTTTTAAGACATTTTCTTCCGAGAGTTCTTTCCGTTTCAGTTCTCCGGTTATCCGGCCTTCCCGCATAACGATTACCCGGTCGCTGACATTAACGACTTCCGGCAGTTCGGACGAAATAAAAATCACCCCAAGGCCCGATTTGGCCAAATCACAGATCATTTGATAGATTTCCGCCTTGGTCCCCACATCGATACCTTTGGTCGGTTCGTCGAGGATAAGCACTCTGAGGTTCGCCAAAAGCCAACGCCCGAGGATGACCTTCTGCTGGTTACCACCGGAAAGTTCCACCGCCACTTTGTCTATCGAAGGGGTTTTGATCCGTTGTTTTTCCACCGCCTGCCTCGCGATTTGTCGTTCGTTCCGGCGGCTTATCACCCCGAGCTTCGCCAGGTTATGCAGAATTGGAATAGTCAGGTTTTCCCTGATCGAACGATCGAGGACGAGTCCCTGCTCTTTGCGATCTTCTGGGCAAACACCGATACCCGCGAGGATCGCGTTCCGGGGGCTTCGTATTTTCTGGATTTTTCCATTAACGTAAATCTCACCCGCATTGAGCTTGTCAGCGCCGAAAATAGCCCTGATGGTTTCCGAACGTCCGGCGCCTACAAGGCCCGCGAAACCGAGCACCTCCCCCTTACGGAGGGTAAAGTTCACATCTTTGATATAATCATTTTCAAGGCCTTTCGCTTCCAGTACCACTTCGCCGATTTTGTCGTTCCGGCTCAAATTATTAAACACGTCGCCGATATTTCGGCCCACCATCTTCAGCACAAGTTCGTCTTCGGTGGCGTCGCTGGTTTTTACCTCTTCGATAAAACAGCCATCTTTTAAAATGATGATCTTATCAGCTATCTTAAAAATCTCTTTCATTCGGTGGGACACATAGAAAATAACCTTCCCTTTCTGTTTGAGCTTTTCGATAAGAGAGAAGAGTACCTCGATTTCAGGGTCAGAAAGGGAAGCCGTAGGCTCGTCAAAAGCGATTATCATACTATTACGGCGGTAGGCTTTCATGATCTCCACCATCTGCTGATGGGCAACCGACAGGGAATTCACTTTATCGTGGGGTGAAAAAGGCATCTGGAAGAGGTTGATGAGTTTTTTCATCTCGCCGTGAGATTTCCTGAAATTGACAACGCCCAGTTTATTCCGATAGAGGTCTTCCATAAAAACGTTCTCCGTCACGCTCAGGTCCCCCACAAGCTGGCGTTCCTGGTAAATCACACTGACGCCGTAACGGAGCGCCTCGATCGGTGACGTAAAGCGAACCTTTTCACCGTTAATAAAGTATTCACCGGAGCTCGCCTCCCTGGCGCCGGTTAAAATTTTTAAAAGGGTGCTTTTACCTGCGCCGTTTTCTCCGAGGAGCGCGCAGACCTCACCGCCATCGGCCCGGAAACTGATATTGTCCAAGGCTTGGACGCCGACAAAGGCTTTGCTAATATTCTTAAACTCAACATAGTTTTCCATGCCGTCCCCTATTGGAGAAAACCTTTCAGCACGATATTTTTGATCTTGGTCATCTCATGCAGAGTTGTCAGCCCTTCGTTCCCCATGCCGCTCATCTTCTGGCCGCCGAAAGGTTGCATTTGGTTGCGGTACACCGAGGATCCGTTCACCACCATGCCCCCCGACTGCACGTTCCGCGCGACGTGCATACCCAGTTTCCAGTCTTTAGTCATCACACAGCCGGAAAGTCCGAAGTCACTAGCGTTGGCGATTTCTATCGCTTCATCCATCGTATCGAAGCCGATAATCGGCCATACAGGGCCGAAAATTTCCATATTCTTCACCACGTCCATATCTTTGGTAACCCCAGAGAGTACCGTCGGCCAGTAAAAAGCCCCTTCTCTCCTGCCACCACATTCGAGCTTTGCTCCCTGGTCTATGGTCTTTTGAACCTGTTCCTCAACCTGCTCTGCGGCCTTCTCGCTGATAAGGGCGCCCATTTTCTCTCCCTTGGCGTTCGTGCGGTCGGTATGGGAAAAGGCCTCGTCCATTATTTCCTCGATATTGTCGTCGTAGCCCACTTCGATCCCTTTAACCAACTCCAAAAGTTTTTGGGTAAAAGCTTCCTTGACGCTGTTGTGCACGATAAAGCGTTTTGAAGAAATACAAATCTGCCCTGAGTTGCCTTTACGGCTCCCCCAAGCCCTGGCTGCCGCCGCATCGATATCCGCGTCAGGCATAACGATAAAGGGATCGTTGCCGCCTAATTCCAATACACAGGGCGCAAGACGTTTGGCCATAATCCCGGCGATGCCTACACCCACTTCTGTACTGCCGGTCATGCTCACAGCGTCAACTCCGGGGTTCCGCAGGAGCCAATCTCCAACCTTCGATCCCGAGCCGGTTATAATCTGCAGGGCGTTGCCCGGAACACCGGCTTTCAACAGGAGTTCGGTAATAAGAATGTCCGTTAAAGGATTGTCCGTCGGCGGCTTCACGATGACCGCGTTCCCTGCGGCCAGCGCGGGGGCCACTTTGTACGCGTAAAGCAGCATAGGTGCGTTAAAAGGCACTATGGCCGCCACGGTGCCCAAAGGCTCATGGGTTACCATAATGAGATCTTGGGCTGTTTTGCCGTCATGCCCCGGTTCAGAGCCCGGCACGAGAAGTTGGCCGTCGAGCCGCTTTGCCGCCTCAATATACCCGGGGAAAACCGATATCGTCTGGTTATATTCAAAAATCGTCGTCGCCACATGTTTACCGCATTCCCGGGTGCAGACCGTGATAATCTCACGCTTTCGTTCCTCAAGAAGCCGAACGAACGTTTGAATAATTTTTTCTTTATCCATGAGCGGAATAGCGGCCCATTCCTTCTGTCCTTCCTTGGCGTTGACTACCGCTTCGTTCACATCCTCTTCGGTAGCCATGGGAATTGTATCGAGCTTTTTATTATTCGCCGGGTTGATAACGTCGATGGTTTTACCGTCCCGAGAGCTGGTTTTCCTGCCACCAATAATCATCTGCATCAGAATACCTCCCTAGTTTTTACTTGCGATAATTTTAGAGTAATAATTCGTCCGATTAATCAGATAGGCGAAATCCTTCATCTTAGTTACCCTTGGGTATGCGCACTGATCGTTGGGAGTCGTATCCTTATTATTAAAAATTGGGTGCTTGAGCATAAGGTCAAGTACATCCTTGTCATTGTACCCCCATTCCTCAAACGTTTTGCCTCCGGCGATATGGAGGTCCCGGCAAAGATCGATCACCCAGTCGATCAGCATCTTCACCTCGAACTCTCCTTCGGGAATATTTCTCTTGGTGATGGCATTGTAAGCTTTGCGATATTTTTCTTTGCATCCCTGACCGTTCCATTCAATTACCGCGGGAAGCACCATACCGCAGGCATCGCCGTGAGGCATGTGAAAAGGCTCTTCCGACATCGGGTGGGTAATTACATGATCCTGCCCTATACTGGCGATACCGAGGGAAAATCCCGAGTACATACAGCCGAGACTCATCATGTTGGCCCACTTCGTAACCGCAGGGTTCGCCACAAACGGCCGTATCGCCTCGCCGATAAGTTCCAGCGAATGAAGCGAAAAGAGTTCAGTAAAATCGTTCGCATTCATGTTGGTGTAGGATTCAAGACCGTGGGTAAATGCGTCCACCGCAGTCGCCGCAGCCACTGCAAAGGGAAGTCCGGCAAGCAAATGAGGATCCATGACGGCGTAAGCCGGTAAAATCGAATCGTGCATGGGAACGAGTTTAAAACCTTTCTGGTCGCAAATAACCGCGTTTCTGCACACCTCACTGCCGGTGCCCGCCGTCGAGGGAACCGCAATAATCGGATAAGTCTTATGGGGCAACGGTTTCGCGGGAGGCCAGCCCATAAAGTCCATCACCCCATGATCCGTTTCGCCGACAATTGCGACGCCCTTGGCGGTATCCATAGTACTGCCGCCCCCCACGGCGATAAGCGCATCGACCTTGAACTGATGGGCCTGCGGTATCGCCTCGTCTTCTATGGTAACGGCCTCAGGATTAGGGCGTACATTGGTAAACAGGGTATACTCCACCCCGGGAGCGGCCTTTAAAAGGGCTTCCACAGGTTTGATCACCCCGGCCTTGTACAAGCCTGGATCGGCAACCAGCATTACCCGCTTCCATCCCTCGGTTTCCAAAACCCGGGGAATAACCGAAATACATCCCGGCCCCTGGTAAATCTTTTGTCTTATGCCGAACTGTAAAAACTTCTCGATTGCCATACTGTACTCCTCACATTTTTTTCAGCAGGGCGCCACCGCTAGCGCATTCCGATATCGGCAGACGATGAACGCCATCCTGTTCGTCCTACTGACGAAAGCGCAGTGGAACTTATTGAATAGAGCTATTATGGTATCCGGGTTTTAAAAAACGCAATCGCAATAAAAAAACAGCTATTCCGATTTGGAATAGCTGTCGATATATTCCCAGAAGGCCTCGGACGCGGCGTTATGGAAGCTATTTCGCAGGCGGGTCAGACAGATGGTTCTTTCCGCGGTAGGAATAATATCGCGAACAACAAGATCCTCCGATGTAATGTGGGAGGTAAATTTTTTCATAAGCAGGGCGATACCCATTTTGTTCTGGACGAATTCAAAAACATTTCCAATTCTGGTGCCCTGAAAATACACATTAGGAGTAAAACCCGCTTCCTCGCAAAGTCTGACGCAGTAAGAATACGTAGTGGTCCGGTTGCTCAAAAAACACAGCGGTTCGGTACGCAGCTGCTGCAGATCTATCTGCTTCTGCTCAGCCAGCGGACAACTGCGGTTCACTACGGCGACCAGATGATCCATGGTAAAGGCGATCTTTTCAAATCGCTTTGTTTTGAGAAAAAGCGAATCGCAGAAAACAAGATCAAACTCGCCGGAACTAAGACTGTTACTCAGCAGCTTATCTTCGTTATATTTAAACTCGTTCATCTTTATCGTGAAATTGGGAAATTGGGTTCTGAAAGCGGCCACCGCCTCAACGATACCGTAAAACTCCATGGTGATCAGGCAGCCCAAATTGAAATCCATCTGCTCCTGGTCAATGAACTGGCACAATTCCTTGTTCATCTGTAAAAAGCAATCGTTGAATTTTTTCGCATAGGGAAGAAAAAACTGACCGCCAGTTGAAAGCCTGGTTGTTTTATTGTTACGGATAAAAAGCTGTATACCCAGTGTTTTTTCCAGAGCCTGTATATGTTTCGAAAGCGCCGACTGGGTAATGTACAGTTCGTCGGCCGCGGCAGAAAAATTTTTACACTCGACTAACTTTAAAAAGTCGTTGATATGGAAGAAGTTCAAATCCCAGCTTTTCATATTTTAGCCTTTTTTAGTCTTTCCCGCTTTGGCAAATTTGTCAAGAAAAAGGAGTTGAGCCATTATTTCTGTGAGGCATTGGGGCGATCACACTGTATAATAAGCACAATCGTACCGTGGCGCTTCAAAACTGAAAGGTGGCTGTAGTGTTCCGAATCCTGGTGATCGATAGCGTGATGAAAGACTCAAGCCGGCCGTAATGGACATGCGAAGCCTCCCGGGTGTACCATAATCGGTAATGATCGAAACCTACCAGCGTGAAACAGAAGATTCACTTCCGCGGGAAAGGCGGGCATTTCTTGTTGAACTGCGCAGAGCGGAAGAGAGTGAGAGGAGTTGCGAGGCTCATCTCGCAGAACTCAAAGGGCTTGTGGGAACCCTTGGACTGACGATTGCCGGCACAACTGTGGCTCCACTTAGGTCTCCCTCCCCCGCCCTATTACTGGGAAGCGGGAAGAGTGAGGAGATAGCCGACAGTGCCGACGAGCTCGATGCGGGGGTTATCATTATCGACGACGACCTAACGCCGAGGCAGCAGCGTAACTGGGAACGGCTTTCAGGCTGTGTCGTGATCGACCGTCAGGAAGTTATCCTGGAGATCTTTGCAGACAGGGCTGCGACGCGCGAGGCCAGCCTGCAGGTTGCCCTTGCCCGCATGGAATATAGCCTTCCCCGACTTACCAGGGCATGGACCCACCTGTCCAGGCAGCGAGGAGGATCCCGCGGGACAAGGGGAGAGGGAGAAACACAGCTCGAAAGCGACCGGCGTATTGTCCTTGCCAAGGTTGCAAAACTCAAGAAAGAGCTGGAAGGGGTACGCAGACAGCGTGCCACCGCCAGAAAGCAGAGAAGATCGGTGCCTCTGCCCACGGTAGCTCTGGTCGGCTATACAAATGCCGGGAAATCAAGCCTTCTCAACGCCTTGGCAGGATCGGCGGTCAATGCGGAGGACAAGCTTTTTGCTACCCTTGATCCCACGACCAGACGGCTTGAACTTTCCGGAGGAAGAAGCGTTCTGCTTACCGATACCGTCGGTTTTATCCGCAAGCTTCCCCATGCCTTGGTCGACGCCTTTCGTGCTACCCTGGAAGAAACCCTTCTGGCGGACCTTTTGATACATGTTATCGATGCCTCAGATCCGGAAGCCGTAGAGCATTACCGTACAACCAGGCAGGTCCTCTCTGAAATCGGAGCGGAAGATACGGAGCAGATCATCGTCCTCAACAAGGCGGACCTCCCCCACGACCCGCTTCTCCTTGCCCCATTACGGGAAGCCGATCCTCAGGCCCTTTTCATCTCCACAAAGAACGGATTGCATCTTGATATATTGAAAGAGCGGATTGCCGTCATGTTGGAGAAGCACACATCAGGCCATCGGTATCGTATTCCCCTTGATCGTTACGATCTGGTCGCCCTTCTTCATCGCGAAGGCAGAATTATAACGGAAGAAGCAACCGGACAGGCGGTTTGTGTCGAAGCAATGGCGAACGAGAAGGTCGACTCCATTCTGAAAGCGTTTAGGGAATAAAGAAGGAAATGATGAAATTTGTTGATGCTCACAGCGACTTCGGGATTCGCTTTATCCAATCCCCCCGTGCACGGTATGGGGATGTCATGACCTCCGAGCACCTCCCTGTGCTTAAATCGGGGGGAGTTGCACTTGAGGTGATGACCGTCGGCGGTGATTTTGCCGTCGACGATCTCGATCTTGCCGATCCTGTGGACGCCTTTCGTGTTATCGAGGCCGTTCTCCGAGAGGAGGAGCATGCCGAGGCCTGGCAGGTTGTCAGGAACCGAGGTGATCTGCAGGAGATAGCAAACGGCACCGGTACGGGACTACTTCTTCATATCGAGGGAGCAGCCCTTCTCCGTAAAGACCTTGCCCTGCTCAAAACCTTTTACCGCCTCGGCGTGCGCTCCTTTGCCTTTACCCACAACCTTCGAAACGATTTCGGCGACGGCTGCCTCGAACCATCCAACGGCGGTTTTTCGCTGGCGGGAAGAACGGTGCTGAAGGAATTGGCGAAGCTACCCATGGTTCTCGATCTGGCCCATGCCGGAGAGCGGCTTTTCGAAGAAGCGGCAGCATCGTATCCGAAACCCTTTGTGACATCGCATGCCGGAGTAAAGGGGATCACCGATCATCCGAGAAATCTCTCTGATCATCAATTGCGGCTCATACGGGATGCAGGAGGGGTTCTGGGAGTGGCCCTTGTTGCAGCATTTATTCACACACCACCGGCCGAAGCATCCATCGACTCCCTCCTCGATCATATCTGTTACGCGGCGGAGCGAATTGGCAGTGAACATATCGGTATAGGACCGGACTTTACCTATTTTTATCCCGAGGCTGTCGAGCGGCTGAGAGAACGGTTGGGAATGGATCCCGGGACCATCATGTTTCCCCCGCACCTTGACTCACCTGCAGGGTTCCCATTACTGGCGGAGGCCCTGTCGAACCGAGGCTTTTCCCAAAGCGAGATACAAGGCATCTGCGGAGAAAACCTTATACGGCTCTTCGGCAGCCTTCTCCAATGAACATCCCTCCGGTAGCTGCGGCCTTTGCCGCCGACCTGATAGTCTTTATTCACCTTCTTTATGTTCTCTTTGCCGTCGGTGGTGAACTGCTGATCGTAATAGGAGCGATTGCCCGACGGCGGTGGGTCAGAAACCGACTGTTTCGGTTTCTCCACCTCGGGGCGGTTCTTTTGGTGGCGGCTGAATCACTTTTAGACATCACCTGCCCCCTCACAGAGTGGGAATACCGGCTTAGGATTATTGCAGGGCAGAGGGCGGAAGGAGATATCACCTTTATCGGACGCCTCATCCGATCGATTATCTTCTATGACTTTCCGTCCCTCTTTTTTACCGTGCTATATGTCGGCTTCGGTCTTCTGGTCCTCTCCACCTTTATTTTGATTCCCCCTGGACACAAAAAGTACAGATAAGAGAATCATAGCCCCTCCCACCAGCTTATTCCAGGAAAGCGTCTCTCCCAGGACAAGGACACTCAAAGCAAGGGCACCAAAAACCTCAAGGTAGGAGAGATGGGCGGTTACCGAAGCGGGCAAATGTTTAAGTGCGGTGAAAAAGAGAAGGAAAGCCACCAAGCCTATCAACACGGCATAGAGAGACGCATAAGCAAGGGAGGCTCCTGTCGGAAAGGGCCAGAAAAAGAGTGCGGGTGTGAACAGAAGGGCGGGAATAAGGTTCTGATAAAAGGTTGTGGCTATCTGATCATACCGAACCGAAGCGGCCTTAAAGACAATGACCGTCAGAGAGTAGAGGGCCGAACTGATCAAGAGCATGGACATACCGATGAAATCTCGACTCTCAATTTCAAACCCACTCTGGCTGTAAACAATCCCTATCCCGGCAAAGGCAAGTAATAAAAGGAACCTATTACGAAGCGGTATGCGCTCCTTCAGAAAAAGGGCACCAAAAAGGGTCGCAAAAACCGGCCAGGAATAGAGAATCATGATTCCATTGGAGACCGAAGTAAAGAGATAACCAGCAAACAGCAGCAGCAGTCGCACCGCATTCAGAAAAGAGCCGAGTAAAATAAGAGCACTCGGTTTTCCGAGCCTACGATGGCCGGAAAGCAGGTAAAAGATCGTAAGAGCAACCAGGGGCACAGCGGTCCGAAACCACGACATAAGAGGAGCCGGAACTGCGGCGAGCTTGATGAAAACCCCGGCGCTTGCCATCAACATGGTAGCCCCGATAATCGATAGAAGAGGAATAAACTGTGAACGTGAACTCATAGACGATACCGGATACCGATTCCTGCGGCAACATAGTTGCTGGTTTCGGGAAAGAGCAAAAGGCCGGGAGCCGCTTCAACAAAAATCTCGACCGGCATATTGGAGAAGAAAAAAGCTATACCAATAGGAATACGCACGGCGATCTTAAAATCGGAAGAAAAATGGACGGCCCCGCCACCGCCCACATAAGGACGGAAAAAGGCACCGTTATTCATCTGAAAACCGTTCAAATGATAGATGAAATCGGAATGGAGATAGAGCCCGGTATTGTGACTAAGAAACGACCAGGCGAGGGCAGCATCCCAGGCCATAGAACCATTACCGGTCGCCTTTATGCTGAGGCCGCTTGGTTCTCCAAGGATAATGCCAGCGGAAAGTCCCGAAGCACGCTCTTTTAATTCATCAATATTGATCAAGGGCTTGGAATCCTCTTCAGGCTTTTCCTTCTGTCCCGGATCGGCATCCTGGCTAAAACCGGGCAGTGTCAGAACAAAGAGAAAGGAAACCACAATAAGACAGGTAGAGACTCTCTTCATACCTACTCCTCCTGTGATTCCTCATCACAGGAAAAGCCGGCAAATTCGAACAACTCGGCCTGAATCCAGACAAAATTCCCATTTTCCGTCGGAATAAGGAAACGGGCAGACTCTACTTCGTTACTCTCTTTTGTAAAAACAGTCACCTTCTCGACCGCAAGCACGGGGTATCGTTTACTCTTATCGAAAAGTTTTGCCGTGGTGATATAGTGAGTCGACATATGGGGAAAAAAATCATCGAATGCTTTTTTCAGATCGGGTTTGATTCTAACGTAAAAATGTGTTGACTGTGTGATCATCATTACCCTCCACGGTGCAAGTGTATCCATTCGAACGACAAGGTTCAAGCAGAACCGGCAATAAGCTCGTAGGCAACCATCTTTTCATCAGGGTAAAGCCCTTCAGGAATCTTTTCTACCCCCAAGGCAACGGAAATCATATGCCTGGCACAACGAAGAGGACTTTTCCGGCAATACTCTTCTTTTAATTTTTCGATATCGACGGCTTTCCGTTCGATCGTGCCCAAGTAAAAGGGACACGAATCAAGATATTCACAAGTTTCCATAAGAACTCCATTATATCGATAATTCGCCTAAATTTCAATGAAAAGCGGAATTTTGAGCTATATTGATTTTTTACTATTTTAGTCGTATTTTGATAGAAAAGAGTATGGGAGGATACAGTGGACGAAGCAGAAGAAAAAAACCATTTTTCCTTTGCCGTTGAGGGAATGACATGCGCCTCTTGCGCCAGAATTGTGGAGCGAGGCTTGAAAAAGATAGAAGGAATTGAGTATGTCTCGGTCAATCTTGCGACCGAGAAGGCCTATGTGGTCGGAAATACCTCGATCAATGAGGAGATACTGCAACGGGCCGTGGAGAAAACCGGTTATCACTATTCTGCGGATCTCCCCGCAGATGATGTACTGGAACAAAAATTCAAAGAAGCAGGGAAACGGGCCTTGATAGCAGGAGGGGTGACGATTCCCCTCATGGTTCTCATGATCCTCCACATGAGCGGTATCCATATTCCGGGATTTGCGCTTATTGAAACGGCGGCCGGCCTATACTTGATCCTCGGACCGGGAAAAAACACCCTAAAAGGGGCATCGATCGCCCTTACCCACGGCCATGCGAACATGGATACCCTGGTCTCCATTGGGGCAGTCGCAGCGTGGCTAACCGCTCCTTTAAGTCTGACCCCTCTGAAACTTCTCTCCTTCGGCACCATCGGTGCCATGGTCATAGCTTTTCATCTTGCAGGAAGATACATTGAAGCAAAGCTGAAACGAAAAGCATCCCGTGATATCCGCGCCATTCTTGCCGGCGAGGCCCGAGCCGCCCGTGTGGAGACAGGTGATACCATCCGGGAGGTTCCCATCGAAAGTGTGCGCATTGACTCGATTCTCGTTGTCAGGGGCGGGGAAAAGGTACCGCTGGACGGAGAGATTATCGAGGGAAGCTGCGCCGTCGATGAGTCGATGATCACCGGAGAACCGATTCCGGTAGCAAAGCAGACCGGTGAGGAGGTCATTGGGGGAACGATTCTCTCTTCAGGCTTCATCCGTGTTCGCGTCAGCAAGGTCGGTGCCGATACCTTTCTCTCGCGGATGATCAAACTCGTGGAGGATGCCCAATCCTCCACCGTTCCCCTTCAAGCCTTTGCCGACAGAATCAGCCTCGTCTTTGTACCCGTGGTTATATCGATAGCCCTCATTGCGGCCATCGTATGGGGCCTGGCATACGACTCCATGGCACCCTTTCTGATGAAAGCCTCACAAATTCTCCCCTGGGTGCAGCCTGATATGGGAGCGGCTGCAACGGCAATTTTTGTATTTGTGGCAACGATGGTTATCGCTTGCCCCTGCGCCCTCGGCCTTGCCACTCCTATGGCCCTGGTGGCAGGAAGCGGTGCAGCAGCACGGCGGGGAATCATCCTGAAGAACGGAGAGGCCATCGGAAACGCCCGTTCCCTTTCCACTGTATTGCTCGATAAGACGGGAACCCTTACCCAGGGAAGCCCTTCGGTCGACTCGACAAATCTGAGCGACACCGCTCTCGCGGCGGTAGCGTCCATTGAATCGGCCTCTGTCCATCCGCTGGCAAGGGCAGTGGTGAACTATGCCGAAGAGAAAAAGCTGCCTTTGCCCTCAGCATCGGAGATTTCCGAAGAAACCGGCCGAGGCATATCGGGAAGCTGTAACGGCAGCTTGTACCACATCGGCCGTCCAGAGGACGATTCTCGTTACAAGGAGCTAACCCAGACCGGGGCAACGGTCATCGAGGTAGGTGGTGACGAGGGTATCCTCGGCTGGATAGCCATTCGCGACCCCTTAAAGTCCGATGCTCCGGCAATGATCGCACGACTGAAAGAACTGGGGATCACCCCGGTCATGCTTACCGGGGACCAAAAGCACACGGCCCTTGCCGTAGCCTCGGAATTAGGCATTGATGAGGTACGGGCAAGGGTAAAGCCGGAAGAAAAGGCGGCTATTGTTCGCGAATATCAGGGGAAGGGAGAGATCGTGGCAATGGTCGGCGACGGCATCAACGATGCGGCCAGCCTTAAAACCGCGGATATCGGCATCGCCATCGGAAGCGGCACCGATTTAAGTATCGAGAGCGCCGACCTGGTCCTCGTCAGTGACAGGCTCGATCGTATAGCCGATGCCATAATCATCAGCAGGAAAACGGTCAGAACCATCAGACAAAACCTCTTTTGGGCTTTTTTCTACAATCTCATAGCCCTGCCTGCAGCAGCGGCAGGGCTCCTGCACCCGGCCATTGCGGAAGCCGCCATGAGTTTCAGCTCTATTAATGTGATTCTAAATTCATTACGAATAAGGAGAAGTGTATGAAATACATTTTTGATGTGCCCGATGTTTCCTGCGGACACTGCAAGATGCGAATCGAATCGGCTCTCGGTAAAGAGTCCGAGGTAACATCCTGCAACGTCGATATTGAGGCGAAAACGGCAGAGGTTGAATCGTCCCTCGATGCCGACCAGCTGATCCACTTGATCGACGAAGCAGGCTACGATGCAACGCTCAAGGCCTGACGGCGGCCTACCCTTTCCCCTTTGAAAAGTTTGGAAAGAATTTTTCCAAAAGGGATAGGAGCTGACGTTCCGAAAAAGGTTTGGCCAGGCAATCGCTCATTCCCACGGCCTTGCATGCCTTAATATCTTCTGCATATGCGTGAGCGGTGAGGGCTATCACGGGAACAGGGATTGCTCCCTGTTTTTTTTCGTGCGCTCTGATGAGTTGCGTCGCCTCCATGCCGTTCATCTCAGGCATGTTTACATCCATCAGAATAAGATCAAACTCCCGCTGTGTGGCTAGGTGAACGGCTTCGAGGCCATTATCTGCCTCTGCAGTAGAAAAACCGCGTTTACCGAGTACTGTGGCAATATAGAGGCGGCTAATTCCATCATCTTCTGCTATTAATATGTGCGGTACCCTGTCGCTCTCGTTCATTTCTCCCCCTGCCGGTGGAGAAAATCATCGTAGTGGCAGGAAACCTTTCCATCATGAACCTCAACGATGGGAAATATAAGACCACGTCCCAAAGGAAGCGCCTTTGTCTTCTCTTCAAAAAGCTTCCGATCCGGATGATCATAGCAAAAGCGTTCTTTCAGCCCCTTGGCCGCGGACAGGTTTCCGGAAGCCTTGATATCGGCGACCTCGGCCAAAAGCCTCTCCACCGCGGGATGAAGAAGCGCAAAATCATAACGGAAGCGCCCCTCTGTTGTAGATACAATGGCCCGCTTCTCCTCAAAATAGTGAAACATGATGTTACGCGCATTTGTGTGGGCCTGGTCGGGAACAAAGGCAAGCGAACGCAGCATGGTCAGAAGCATTGCATAATGTGCCGCATCTGCCAATGGGCGATCGATTACAGAGGCAGCGACCGCCTTTTCACAGGCCCACATACCGAAAAGCTCCGCTCGAAGCTCTTCAAAAGTACTATACTCGCCTCCAAGCCAGACCGATGCCTCGCCCTGATGATCGGGATCCTGAAGCCCTGTTGTGTGGCCGATTTCATGCAGGGCAGAGTGCAGCTGCCCCCCCTCAAATAGGGATTTTCCGACAATATCGAGAATTTCCCGGGGAAGGAATTGATCGGCCAAAATCGATCCGGAAAGCGAATGGACCGCCCTTCCGGTATTTTGGTAGACCATGTTGACGGTGCCGATATTCTTACCGATCCACTCATCGTTAGGCAAACTCTGAGCGCCAACAGTCATGGGGCCAGTCACATAGTCGCCGCTCCACAAAAGCACATCAACGAATTTCAGCCGGGGCAAGCAATGCACATCGATTTCGCTTCGTTTCCACTTCCAGGGGGCCGTAGCCTCCAACTCCGGGACAAGGCCGAGAAGATCCTTTATCAGCCGGTCGCTCTTGGTATCTATGCGGGTCACCGCCGCACAGGCCGCACCCTTGTTGTTTTTCCAGGCGTCGAGATAAACCTCCAAAGCGGTTGAAATGACAATATCGATGGGGCTATCGTGGCGAATCCAAAGATAATCGGCAACCCTCCGGGCCTCGAGGCTCCCTGTCTCAAGTTCGGTAATCTTCGCATCGAGATAGAGCTTGAAAGAAATATTATCACTGAGCTCCCAAGCCTTCCGTAAATAATCGGCCGCTCTGCCGCAGGCTTCCGGAAAAAGCTGTTCATTTCGTATGGTATCCACCCCTCCGTCATTACCGCGAAAAAGAACACGGTTCACCTCACCTGCCGGCGAGCCAAGGGATTCCAGCTCTTCATCGGTAAGATCGGGAGGATAAAACGAACAACGCCCGGGAACGGGAACAAGGTCGAATAGATAGCGCCTAATGTGGAGGAAAGCCTCAAGGCTGCCAGCCAGTTCTGCAAGGGCCTTTACGCGTTCCTCTTCGATTTCCAAAAGATGGTTTTTACGAGGCTGTAAGCTCCACGGAGCATTCTGAAGCAGCAAAAGATGACGATAGGCAGAAAGGCTTTCACCCTCGTGCTCATTCGCATAGGGAGTAATTGTATCGAGAAAATGAAGAATAATCGATGTATCAGGGCAAAACTGCCAGCAAAACACCTCGTTCATCTCTTCTGCCGCAAGGCAAAGATAATGAAGCAATTCTGCCTCGGAGGAAGAGAGTTCCTGCCATGGAAAATCGACAGCAGCAAAACCGGCTCGATGTTCAGGTTCGCCATGCTGTCGATAGGGCAAAAAATAAGGTTGAGGTATCGTTTCCATTATAGGCCTCCCTCCCTACTCTATCCCATCACAAGGCCATTGCATAGTGATTTTAGTCAACAGCTTAATCGCTTCCCCCCAAGGCAAAACGTGCAAAGATATAGGGAACATACCCATATCCGCCTTCAAGACTCCCGGTAAAGCAAAAGGGATACACTTCTCTCAGTTGAATGAAGGAGACGCCGCGATAAGTATAAAACGAAAAAAACAAAAAAACTGTTAGGGTTCGCGATAAAACTTTTCCCAGATAGGATCAAGAAGAGATGATAATCTTTTCCCATAGTGTATCATCTTTTCATAATATCCTCTATCTTTCAGACTTACGGATGCTGACTCATACCCTGGATTTGCTTCAGTTCTAATAATTAAATCATGAGCAACTTGATAATGATCCCGAATAAAGCACGGTCGTATCAAATTCCCCGAGTTTTTTGGATCATGATTTTTGTGATACGATATCTGCCATTCTCGAATTCCCGCAAATAGGCCTGAAGATAATGAATCGTCAAGAGTTTTACCATGCATATATAGCTCATTAATATTATCTTTCCAAAAAGGAACAAATACACATGGATAAATATTACCATACCAATCTATATACAAATAGCCTCCTGAGCGACCTCCAGCTATACAACCGGCTGAATATGGTCCTCCATTCCAAAAATCGGCTAAAGGCAATCGCTCTTTATTAACAATCTCTTGCTCACGAACTAACATTTTCATTCTCATCTCGGGAGAAACTTGATAATCAACATCAGCACCTCTTCCAATAGGCATATATTGAAAAACCCATTGATAGAGCGCTCCCTGTTCTTTGAAATAAAATTCGATCATTTTCTTTGATATTATTAACTCTGCATTTTGATTTGTAGCTGTAGTCGATATACCAAAGGGAACACCTGCATCTCGTAGATGTTTAAACGCAGTAAGAATTTTCTGATAAACACCATTACCTCTACGGTCATCTGTTTCCGCTTCAAATCCTTCAACAGAAATTGCTGGCGTAATATTTCCAATCCCCGCAAGTTCCTCTGCAATTTTTTTATCTATGAAAGTACCATTTGTATATATGAGAAAATACTGTTCTGGATGTAACCTTGCAATATCTATGATACCTTTATCACCATCTTTCCAAAGAAACGGCTCCCCTCCCGAAACAACCGTAAACCAACTACCCCATTTCTCGTATTTTTCTGTTAGAATTCGATCAACGGTTTCAAACGGCAAGGATGGTAACCCTTTTGGAATGCTAGAAGCATAACAATCTTTGCATCTTAAATTACAAGTGCCACCTGGCGAAATTACTAAAAAAGCAGGTGATTTTCTTCCATTTTCTAATTCGTATCTCCTTTTATTATCAAGAACAGCATTAGATTGAGATAAAAATTCTTTCAAAAATAAATTCAGAATCCTATCTCTCACCTCTTCAGACCCATTATCATAAGCCTTAAATGCTGCTCGAACAAAGTTTGCTGCAATATAAAACTGATCCTCTCGCATTTTTCTCGATCCCGGATTCTGAATCTTTGGTTTATTGACATATTTTTGATAAGCAACGTGCTCAAGTGAAGGAAGAGCAACCTTCCATATCTTTATTAGACTACTAAGATTTGCAACCTGTTTAACTATGAACTCGTTAAAAGTTTTTTCTTTTTCGTGTATCATCTTATTCTCCTGTTAAATCAATCGTTTGTTTGTATTGATTATATAAATCACCGGCTTTCACGCAGCCAATACCCAATTTTTACCTTAAACCTATAATATTGTTTCGAAGGAGAGAGCCCCCTTTTCGAGGCCGGATATCTGGAGAAGTATTTTCATAACCATCTCAATTCTTTCGGTCCTCCATGAAAGCTTCTCTTGCTCCGTACGTTCATCTTGAAAACTAGAAAAATCAAATAAATAATCAGAAAATATCAAACCAAGAAGAATATCCGTTAAAATCTTAATTTTTCTTGATAACACTGAACTATCATCAAATTTTTTTCTATTTTGAATTAAATTATACAAACTATTTTGGAATTTTATTATTTCATTTTTTATTGGTGTTAGATATTCAACTTCTTTCCCCAATTCTGTAAAAACAATTTTAATCTTAGAACGATTATCTTCTAGAAAATCAAAGAAGTGGTTTAACATATCAATAGTTTTATGAACATCCTTAAAATCAAGTTTATTGATTATTGAAGTAAAACCCTCGGTAATCCTATTCACAATTTCTTTAAGGATTCCATCTTTCCCACCAAAGTAATATGAAATCATTGACACATTTACATTTGCTAATTTCGCAATTTCTCGTATAGATGTTTCTTTAAAACCATGTGCGGAGAAAAGTTCTATACTAGTTTTCAAAATATGCGTTTTGGGTTCAAAATATTCAGTATCCATCTTCTCCTCAATCAATCGTTTGATTTTATCATAATACAGATTATTTTATTAGTCAACTATAAATAGAAGGAAAGTAGCCGTTTCTTGAATACACCTTTTGACTTCTCAACAATTGCCAATGCGTAAACAAGTTCGGACTCTTTCTACGGATTAACAACTGTTTTCTCTCCGCTTTCCGATGGAAAATTCGACACCGACTCTTAGCCAGTGTACTAACCGTGATTGAAAACAACTTCACAACCGATATCCAAATTTACGATACCAGTATCGTCCATAATAGGGGACTATTCGATATGAATAAAATTACTTTGTTTTAGTACTAATTATACTATTCAAGCATTGTCAGCGGAGGTTTTTCCCCACAGCCTTGTTTTATTGGGGAAAAAGACGTCGTTACGACGCAGAATTCAAAAGAAATACAATCGCACTGTCTCAAGAGTCGGTAAGATCTGCGAGCAGTGTTGAACAATCTTTGGAACTCGCCAATGGAATCCAGTGGCAAACGGAAGAGGCAGCTTAAAAAAATGGCGAGCTGGTCTTCCCTGGAAAATGGATGTATCTATTTGTGTTTATTGATCTATTTTCAAGAAAGGTCGTTGAGTGGGATCTGAACAAGAGTTTATCCGCAGTCTCAACATGTAATGCATTTAAAAAATATCTTTACAGAAATAACAATCCCAAGGGGTACTGGTACACAGCAATCGTGGAATCAAATATGCATCGGGGTAATTCAGGTCTTTATTGGAATCTGCCGGTGCTGTTCAGAGCATGGGTCGTAAAAGGAACTGCTGGGATAATGCAGTTGAAGAATCATTCTTTCATACACTGAAAATTCGACTACTCTGGAGGAGCTGAATAGGGATTAACTATCCTTCCTTTTGACCCATATCAAACTTAACCATTCCATGGATGCAACAGCTTTGTCTATTATCGAAACCAAAAAACTTTCCAGATACAAAGGAGGAACCAAGGTTAAAGGCCACATATGTTTGCTTATAATATCTCTTTCCACCGACGTAAGAGGACCATAGATTTCTTCGGCATTCTTTACAGATAAAATAGGATGACTAAACCCGTGAGGTAGAATAAATCTTTCGGACTTCTCTGTTCTCCAATCATAAAAGAAAAAATCATGAAGAAGTGCCCCTCGGACCATCTCCCTTGTATTAAGTCTTGCTTTATCAGCCACTAAAAACGCGTACCATGCGACCTTAATGTTATGAGAATATAAATCAGAGCTGTGATGTCTAATTTCTTTCAGCTCCTGGTATTTGGGGTTATTAGTAATCTCCTTGCAGATCTCCCCAAATATGGACCTGTCCCTATCCCGGGGTTTTCTCTTTAGAGTCTGTAAAAAAGACGTTAAATAAATAATCCCAATAGGATTAAGATTTCTAAAGAACACAATATGTAAATTGGGAAAAACGTAAAGAGGCCTCATCAGCGTTGTTCTCAACATGCTACCAAAACGATCAGCCTTTAGTCCTATTGCAAAAACAGAAAAGCATCTATAAATCCTTGCGGAAAAGTATAGATCCACGCTTAGATATAGCAAGAAGACAGCAGACAATAAAACTGTCAGCTTTGGCGATAGAGTGTTGTGAAAAGACTCAATTCCGGGGTGTATATAACGTATAAAGACAATAGAAAGCACTGCCCAATAAGTGCTGTAGAGCAGGCATATTCTTCCCTGAACGTTCATAAAGAATTTGGAGTAATCCCAAAGTTTAAGAGAATATAGCTTTTCAAATATAAGTGACGTTCCGAACTCCAGGGTTGTTGCCAAAGAGGTGAATACAAAGACCTGTACAAAAACGGATAGATGATTCAGGACTGAGCCCGCTAAGACAATACTCACTCCTCCAAATCCGTAAATCGGAATAAAAGGTCCGTAAAGGAAACCGGAATTAACAGGCCTTTTCAGTTCAAAAATTGATCGATAAGTAGATTCGATCACCCATCCGAAAAAGGAATATATTATAAAATAGTACAAGTAGGGCTCAATAATATAATAACAGTGCCTGATTGTGTTCATTAGGTGTTATCTCCTTGACATAATATGATATAAAATATAATTAATCAATCGTTTGTTTGTTATTTCATGTGAAAATTCTACTGCATCCAAAATAACGAAACAGCGGATAGGCTTCTCGGTAAAATGGGATAAACAATATCCGTCTATTAGTAAGGACTGGTATCAGAACTGGGAAAATCTGATCACTCTTTTCGATTCTGCCGTTAAGATAGTAAATATAAAATCCATTTTTATCAGACCATCGCCGAACAAGTAGTCATAGTTGAGTTAGGGAATAAGAAAGGCGTAATCAACGACACTACCGACATCATCATCGGCCTCATCGATAATCCCCGCACTAACATAGGCGGGATATACGGAGAGAAACGTCACTCTTCCTGAAACAGCTCAACGACCTCTTCCGGCGTCTGAGAAGCAAGCAGAAGGCGGCAAAAACTCTTCGAACGGGTCAGCTTCGCTATTTCACTCAAGGCCTCAATATGTTGCCCCGCCTGCTCGGGTGGAGCAAGAAGCAAAAAGAAAAGATTACTTGGTTTACCATCCATGGCCTGAAAATCGATTCCGTCGGGGGCAATACCGATGGCAACCGTTAGCTGATCGACGGCATCACATTTGGCATGAGGTACGGCTATCCCCTCTTCAAGGCCCGTACTTCCCTTGGCCTCACGATCCAGCAGGGCAGAGAGTGCCTTATCTGCGGAAATCAACTTGCCAGCCTTGTCAAGAAGATCGACAAGCTCCCGAAGAACCTCACTTTTAGTCTTGGAACGAACAGGAATTTGCACCACCGAAGGCTCTATCAAATCAATGAACGCCATTGTTTCCCCCCTGGCCTATAATGCGTCGTACAGGTCCCAGACCCGTTCTTCATCTTTTACAATCAAAACAGAACACCCAACCGACCGCATCGCCCGCTCGGTTTCATCGAAGAACTCGTCCCGGCGGCTCCTGATTCTGGCAAGTTCACCGATGATCAGCAAATCGATCTCAAGCTGATCAACCTTTGATTTTATTTCCTGGTTGACGGTTCCTTCGCTGCGCAAGGGGTCAACGGTAATTCCACGATCGGAACCCAATTTTACGGCATAATTAAGATAGCGTTCGGCATCTGCCTCAAGATCATGTTGATATTCATCCTGCTCTGAGGCAAGAAAGATCCTTGCAGTAACGAGATCATTGAGGGCCCGCGTATTGACCACATAGAGGGCGTAAAGCGTGGCACCACTCTGCTTGGCAAGGGCCACCGCATAGGCTGCCGCGGCAAGGGACTCTTCACTGCCGTCCAGGTACACCATCATTCGATCAACTATTCCCGTCATGGCTTGTTTCCTCCTTTTTCCGCTCCAGCCGTTCCTTTACCATCTTCATCAAGATAAACATATCACGTTCGTTTTCTTCGAGTCTGTTCCGGATAAAATCAACCGTTTCGTTTAGGTCCGGTATGGCGATTTTTTCCAAGGCGTTGACCTTTCGAATGGTCTTCTTCACCTCGGTTGCAAGACGCATAATGGAAATCTTAAGCTCGGCAAGTCGCCCCATCAGCTCCAGGGCCTCTTTAAAGCCCTGCATGGCACCGTCGACCCTGAAACTGGTCTCGGATGGGCTGTAATAGGGGGGCTGATCGTCGAATTGAGTCTGGACCACCGGCAGCTGCACTCCCATGACCCGCCGATCTTTTAGATTGATGTCGCAGCTCATGTTAACGGCCCTGGAGAGCTGTTGGACCCTCAAGCGTCCCATGTCCAAGGTCGCATCCTGCAATGCAGTATAGGCAGAAGCGAGACTATGCTCCACCTTTTCCTCAAAATCACTCGCCTGGTCGACAAGATTTAAGAGTTCAAGAACGAGTATATTCCGCTTTTGATCCAAGAGCTCATAACCAAGTTTAGCAAATTTAAGCTCATCCTGGACAGAGAGGAGGTTACTTTTTGTCGGAGCAAGGTTTCTCATGGCAACTACCGACCGTAATAGGTTTCGATCTCTTCGTCGGTCACCCTGTGGAGCTCTTCGGTTGGAAGCTCTCCCAAGACCTTCCAGCCGAGATCAAGGGTCTCCTCGATGGTGCGGTTCTCATCGTGACGTTGGCTGACGAACTGTCGTTCAAAGGCCTCCCCAAACTGCATATACTGGTGATCAAGAGGGGTAAGCTCTTCCTCACCAATAACAGAGGCAAGGTTTCGCACATCTTTTACGTAGCTGTAGGCGGCAAAAAGCTGACTGGCAAGATGGGGATGATCCTCTCTCGTCATGTCCTTTCCGATTCCGTCCTTCATCAGACGTGAAAGACTCGGCAGGCCCGCGACCGGCGGATAGATGGCCCGGCCGTGCATTTCCCGTTCAAAAACGATCTGCCCCTCGGTGATGTATCCCGTGAGATCGGGGATCGGGTGGCTGATGTCATCGTTGGGCATGGTAAGGATGGGCAGCTGCGTGATTGAACCTGCTGCGCCCTTTACCATACCGGCCCGCTCGTAGATTTCGGCAAGATCGGAATAGAGATAACCTGGATACCCCTTTCTACTGGGGATCTCTCCCCGAAGGGTACTTACCTCACGAAGGCTTTCACAGTAATTCGACATATCCGTAAGAATCACCAAAACATGCATGCCACGCTCATAGGCAAGATGTTCGGCCAGGGTAAGGGCAGAACGCGGGGTAATAAGTCGTTCGATCGAGGGATCATCGGCCAGGGAAAGGAAAAGCGCCACATTTTCAAGAACGCCGGTACTTTCGAAACTGTCGATGAAAAAGCGGGCGACATCATGCTTAACACCCATGGCGGCGAAAACAATGGCGAAGTCAGTGCCCTCTCCCCGAATTTTCGCCTGACGGGTGATCTGGGCGGCAAGCTCGTTGTGGGGAAGACCGTTTCCACTGAAAATGGGAAGTTTTTGGCCCCTGATCAGGGTATTCATTCCATCGATAACCGAAATTCCGGTCTGAATAAAATCACGGGGATATTCACGGCTGGTGGGATTGACGGCAATTCCATTAACATCCCGGGTCTCCTCCCCGACGGGAGAGGGACCGTCGTCGATGGGCCGGCCAATTCCGTCAAAGATCCTGCCGAGCATTGAATCGGTAACCTCCAGGGAAAGGGGTTCTCCTAAAAAACGCGTTCTGGTAGAAGGGAGGGTCATTCCACTGGTCCCTTCAAAGACCTGGACGACAACGGCTTCCCGGCTGGTATCGAGGACCATGCCGAGACGAGTCTTGCCCGAGGCATCGACACATTCGACCAGCTCGCGATAGCCGACAGGGTGCGTATTTCTCATGATAAGGAGCGGCCCTTCCATGCTGTCCGCCCCGAGATACTGTCTTCCCGACAGGAGGGTTCGGTCATCGTGCTGCATACATTGACTCCATCTGATCAAAGGCCCGTTCGAGTCTGGCACCCAGCTTATCGAACTCCTTGGTATCTTCATTGGGGATAGTGAACTTCATCTTTACAAGTTCCTGGACCGCTTTCAGTCGTTTTACCTTTGAAAGGGTTGCACCCCGTTTTATCGCTTCCCTGCCCTTTCTCCAGTACGTAATAATGAGAGAGAGCATACGCGCCTGCTTCTCAACCGTTGAGTAGCGATCGACATCGTCGAAGGCGTTTTGCTGGAGGAAGGCGTTCTTAAAGAGGGTACATACCTCAATGATAAAACGCTGACTGTCGGGAAGTGCATCGGGACCAACAAGTTTCACCACTTGCTGCAAGCGAACCTCCCGCTGGAGCAGATCCATCATTTCCCGACGTTCGGCGGTCCATTCCTCTCCCACCCGTCTTTCCCACCACGAGGTGATCTCGTCGAGATATTCGGAATAGCTTTCGAGCCAGCTGATTGCCGGATAATGACGGGCATTTGCCAATTGACGGTCAAGCCCCCAAAAGCAACGGACAAAACGCTTGGTATGCTGTGTTACAGGTTCCGAGAAATCACCTCCGGGGGGACTGACCGCACCGATGATGGAAACAGAGCCGTCGCTGCCGGACAGGGTGTCCACATAGCCGGCCCGCTCGTAAAACTCGGCGATTCGGGTGGGCAGGTAGGCGGGAAAGCCCTCCTCGGCAGGCATCTCTTCCATTCTGCCCGAAAGCTCTCGCATAGCCTCGGCCCAACGGCTGGTGGAATCGGCCATAACAGCCACATGGTAGCCTTGATCACGAAAGTATTCGGCAAGGGTAACACCGGTATAAACACTCGCTTCACGGGCCGAAACCGGCATGTTACTGGTGTTGGCTATAAGGATGGTCCGTTCCATAAGGCTTGTTCCGGTTCTTGGGTCAACAAGCTGAGGGAATTCGGTTAGAACATCGGTCATCTCGTTACCACGTTCTCCACAACCGATGTAAATGATGATATCGGCGTCGCACCACTTGGCAACGGCGTGCTGCGTCATGGTCTTTCCCGTGCCGAATCCACCGGGAATTGCAACCGTTCCTCCCTTGGCAAGGGGAAACAGAGTATCGATGACACGCTGGCCGGTTATGAGGGGAATGGTAAGCGGCTTTCGACTCTTTGAAGGACGCGGTATACGAATCGGCCATCGCTGCACCATGGTGAGGCTATGCTTGTTCCCCGATTCATCCTCGATTTCGGCGATCACTTCATCAATAGCATATTCACCCTTCTCTGCAATGTTCACAATTCGTCCGGAGATATCGGGATGTGCCATAATGCGGTGTTCGACCCGATCGGTTTCCTTCACTCGTCCGAGGATCATCCCGCCTGAGATATCATCCCCCACCTTAGAATCGGGAGCAAAGGTCCACTTTTTCTTACGATCCAGGGCAGGCTCATCAATGCCACGCTCAATGTAGGTCCCACAAACCTCCCGAATACGTTCAAGAGGGCGCTGAATTCCGTCATATATGGTACCGATAAGTCCGGGCCCCAACTCAACCGAAAGGGGAAGGCCGCTTCCGTAGATTGGATCCCCCGGAGCAATACCGGTGGTATCCTCATACACCTGAAGGGTCGCACTGTTGCCGTGAAGCTTAATCACTTCGCCGACCAGCCGTTTATTACCGACGTGGACCAGCTCCATCATTATGGCATCGCTGATCCCTTCCGCCTCTATGACGGGGCCGTTTACCCGACCCACCGTTCCAATTATCCGTTCGCTCATTGCAACTCCCGATCAATCATTCTGCGAAGTGCGCCTTCCAACCTTCCGATACGGGCCTCGACGCTATTGTCATAGACCACACGACGCTTGCTGTCGGTTACAATAACCCCCTGGCGGCCGCTTAAGAGGCCAAGGCCTTCGGGGAGATCGGAACCCTGCTCTTCGGCAAGCGAGACTTTGATACCCGATTCCTTTTCAGCACGTTTCAGCAGTTCAGGTGTAATTAGCGTTTGTTCTTTGAAACCGGCGTAGACAACGGTATGTTTCGCCCCGGTGCCTATGGCGGCCTCTTCAAGCCAGGAGAGAATGATCTCGTCGTAATCCTCTCGCTCGGGTAGCGTTCGAAGCCGCCGACGGACCAAGGCAAGAATTTCCCGCCTAAGTTCATCCCGAGCCTTAAGCCGAAGCCGTTTTACCTCTGCTTCGGTCGAACGGCTCTCACGGTCTGCAAGCAGTTTCGAACGCTCCTCTGCCTTCTTCTCCGCATCTTTCAGTATACCCTCGGCACGGCTTTGGGCCCCACGTACCGTATCTTCGGCCCGCTGCTTTGCTTCGGAAAGCAGCTGCTCCGCTTCCTTTTGGGCATCTTTTTCAATTCCTTCTATCAGGGCCTCAGCCATTGCCACACTCCCGATTACAGTTTTATCCCGATCGCCTGATTAACCAGCTCCCGCAAGCTTTTCCGCCCGGGTGAGGGACCATTACGGTCCGGAATCTCAACGATAAGAGGAAACCGGTGCGAAAACGTTAATCCATTGACCCGGTCACGAATAGTTTCGGCGGCCGTTTCGGTGATAATGATAATTCCAATCTCTTTGTCGTCCAAGGCCTCCGAGAGGGCGGCGTTTGCCGAGACAGCATCCTCAACACTTCGGCCCCTAACTCCAACCATGCCAAAACCGAGTATGGTATCCTCATCACCGATAACGAAATAATCCATGAATTCTGTTTACACCTTTCCAAGGATCATAAGGGCGGTAATAAAACCGAAAACAACCAAACCTTCGGCAAGGGCGATAAAAATCAGGGCTTGTCCGGCAAGCTCGGGTTTTTCACCGATGGTTCCCATTGCCGCGGAGCCGACATTACCAATGGCGATTCCTGCGCCGATGGCTCCGAGACCGAAAGCTGCTGCCGCTGCAATCAAACCAAACTTCTGAACCTCAGCCCGCGCAGCTGAAACCGTGGCTGTACTTTCCGTACTTTCCGTACTTTCCTGCCCAAAAGCGGAGGCGGTAAAGAAGAGTCCCGCTACCACCATGACAAGGATGGTAACGACGAAGCTTGCTCGAATGTGACCGGCAAATCTTTTGCGTACGTTATCGCTCATACGATACTCCTTTGTTTATCAATGTTTCAGCGAGACCGGTGCATAGGCACGCCCGGTTCCGTCAAAATATTTCGAGAAAAATTCATAATAGTTTAAACGGAGGGATTGTATTCCCGCCGAAAGACCTTCGAGTCCAATAATCAAGACATTTCCCAAAAGCAAAATAATGTAAGACCAGATTGTGTATCCGCCGCTTCCTGCCGTCATATCCGCTATCTGGAAAAAGGCCATCAAAAGAGATACATGGGCTATTCCAAGCCCGGCAACCCGCATAAAGGAGAGGGTATTTGAAAGGTATCCCGAAAAGACCTCCAGGAGTTCCACAAGCCACTCCATCAGCAGATAGGCCACGCTCATGAGGCCAAAGCGCTCGCCGCGATGGGCGTGATGCCATTCGATAACCGGCTTAACGATCATAAGCAAAGCGGGCAAGCCAAGGAAAAAGGCAAGAAAAGAGCTATCGGGAAGTTGACGATAATCATGCCGAACAAAGTAGAAAGCGCTCCAGGTACCTGCCGCGTAAAGCCAGCCGCCAAGCAGCCCTCCCTTATCGAAAAAAAGCGCAACCCAGTCACGTTTTACAATACGATTGTAGAAATTAAGTAAAAACCCGACCCCGATGACAGCAATACCAAAATAGATGGTTATTAGAAGAATATCGTAGATGCTTTGAACACCACCTTCGACACTATGACCGGAGATAATGCCGTGATAGTCAAACCAGAGAGGAGGAAGGAGTTCTACTCCGAACCACGAACCGAAAAGAGCACCGGCGACCATTGCCGATCCCCCGCACCATCTAAAGAGCGAAAAGAGAAAATGCTCCTGTTTTCCCGATTTCTTTGCCTTAAGCTTACCGAAAAGACCGATAAGGAAAACGACCAAACCGTGTCCGACATCTCCGAACATGAGTCCGAACATGGCACAGTAGAAAACAGCGACAAAAATGGTCGGATCAACAGTGCCGTAGGCAGGGATGGCATAGTTGGTCACCAGCTTTTCAAAGGGCCTAAGCCATTTTGGATTGTTCATGATCACCGGTATCTGCTTCGGCAGCTGTCCGTCTTTGTGCGAAAAGGGATCCAGCCATTCGAGATGGCACCTATTGTCCGTCACCCTTCTAAGAGCGCCGTCCAGTTCCTTTTCGTGGGACGCAGGAACCCACCCTGCAAAAATGAAGGTCCTCGCCGTTTTTCCGAAAAAGCCGCGTACCGTTTCGGAGAGCTCACGTATTCGTAAGCCTTTCCAGAGCGAAAGGAGCTCATCTTTCTTGCCTTCGACAATCTCCCGTGCCTTCTTTTCCAACTCATCGTTTTTGGCCTCAAGTTCCCGCGTCTTTCTTTCGATCTCCGCATCGGCGAGGCCAGGCCCGTGCTCTTCCTTTACGGGAGCGGGGATCTCCCTCCAGCCGAAACGTTCCAGCAAGGGAGCAATCCCGGCCTCATCACGTTTCAAGGTCATAAGAAGCCCACTGTCAAGATAGACACAGGGGAATTTCCCGAGAGCGGCGCGAAACTCCTCTTCTCTTCCCGAAGAGGGAAGCCCGTAACGAATCGACAAAAAACGGTGGGGCTGCTTTATGAGGGAATCCCCTCCTCCATCAAGATGGCGCTGCAGTTCCTTCGTGCGATTCAATTCCTGGCTGATTGCCTTCTGTTCTTCCCGCACACGCTGAATCGCAGAGGCAACCTTATCAAGCCGACGCTCGGCCTCATCAAGCGAACCTGCATACCCCTCGTCTTCGGGAAAGAAGTCGACGAGGGTCGCAGGGTGAGCATCGAGAATGGCAAAAAAGGTTTCGATACGTTCCCGGAGCTTTGCTACCTGGCGTTGCTCTTCCCTCGGGTATACAGGATCAAGCTCGTTCCGCCAATCGGGACTCATCTCCTGTAATGAGACGAAATCAAGCACCCCCAGCCGTAAAAGTTCCCGGGTAACCGCATTGCTGTCAGAATCAAGCACAGCACCGGTGAGATGTCTCATTTTTCCGGTAACAATCATAATCCATCCCCCATTCGATCAGGAGAAACTCCATAATAGTGTGCATTCAGCAGGGAAACCACGGTACCGATCTCTTTGCGCTTGAGAAACACATAGGCAAGAATAATACCGACGGTGAAGGGGTAGCCTCTCAGCAGCTTCATGGTCTCTTCCCGGCGAATCTGCCGAAGAAGACCTTCGACCATCCCCAAGCTATCCTCCGAAGAAGAGGAAGTAAAAGAATCGAGCCCGGGATAATGGCCGTTCAGCAGCGTCGCAACGGCATCCTCACCCTTTCGTACCGAAACGGCACTGTCGAGAAGCTGCCCGGAAAAGCTTCCTCCGGGAATAATAATATGCCACTGGCTTCGTTTTTCCGGTGGATAAAAGAAAGCCAGCCGCGCAATTCTGTCCACATTTCGAAGATCGACCTCTACGGCAATCAGGCGGAGGGCAATTCGTTTATCTGTGGCATCAAGCCGACCGGCAGATTCGATGAACTGTCGATAAAAAAAACGATCCAGGTCCGTTTCAAAACGAAAGAGATGGGCTCTACTTTCAATATCCTGACGATTATCTTCAAGCAACTGGCCATAGGGGGTAAGCTTGAAGGCCTCAAGTAAGGCGTCGAAATCTTCGGCATTCACCACTTCATCTATTGAAAAGGGGTTGACGAGGGTCTCCTGATAAAGATATCCAGCCTCGCCGCCGATACTACGGCGCTTGAGATGGGCATCAAACCAGAGGCGTACGCTGTTGCGAACAATATCAACCTCGTAGCGGAGCAACAGGCCATCGAGGAAGCCAAGCAACGTTCCCTTGAGGTAGCGTCTGAGTTCGGCAACGGTGGCGATCTCCCGTCGCCACAAGGCAGCCTCCACCTCTTTCAGGTCACCGGTACTTTCGTAAACCGAAACTTCCTGTCGATAAGGAGTATCCTTCAAAAGTTGAATCGCCTCGGCAAGCGAGGGAGCCTGTCGAAGCTTTTCCAGGGTAGCCTCATCAAAAAGCTTGTTTAAGCGAGTACGAAGTTTCGCATTAATAAAACCATATTGTCTAACAGGGGCCGTCAAAAGGACTATTCTCCTCTCCCGTGAATAATAAGTTTCACGGCCTCATCCAAGATAAGATCAAAACGTCCCTCGACCCGTTTCCGGTACGCTTCAATGTCCTCGTCCGTTGCCTGAAGTCGTTGGTCTCTTATAGAGTGGGCCTCACTCTCAGCAGCCTTCACTGCCGCGTCGATACGGCGGGAGGCCTCGGCTCGAGCCTCATCAATGATCGAGGCAGCCTTTTGATCTGCCTCACTCTGGATACGAGCAGACTCCGACCGGGCATTTTCCACCCGACCGGCGGCATTTTTTTCGGTCTCGAGCACTCGTTCAATCAGCTCTTTCATATAAATACTGTAACCATTATCGCAATTTTAGGAAAGGTCTTCCCCATCAACTTCCGAAACAAGAGCCTCGAAAAGAGTGATAACATCCTGATTCATCTTTCGAAGGCTTGAAGAAAGCTTCTTTGCTATCTGCAGGACGACTCGAAATCCAAGTTCGTAATCCTCCCGGCACAGGGTCAGAAAGCTATTCCTGGCCAGACTGATAAGAGAACAATCGCTTTCTGCTATGACCGTTGCGGAACGCCGATCACTATCGACTAGGGCAAGTTCGCCGAAATAGACATTCTCATTTTCTTTTAGGATGACTACGGTATAGGGCTCATTCTGAAGGGTTTTCTTTATGATTCTTACGCTTCCCTCCAAGATAATAAAAAGGGTATCCCCAACATCTCCCTCCTTAATAATCACCTCGCCAGCCCTAACCTGAACCCTTTCTGCCACCGCAAGGATCTTTTGGATTCGTTCCGGCTTGTCTGCGAATTCGGAAAAGAGAGCGATCTGTTTCAATCGATCAAGTTCGTTCATATCGAGCCCCTTTCCGCTATCGCAAGTTCGATAACGATCGCCCTGGAGTTCTTTTTTACGATGTACTCTTTTCCTGGGTTAAGCACCGACTTATTCGGCGTTAACTGCTTTACCGCCTTCAGATTCTCTACAAGCGTGGAGATGTCCGGGGTCATCTGGGCCTCATTCAGCGCTTCCTTTTTTCTATGATAGAAATTCCCGGTATTCTCCAAAAGACCGATAATGATGGCCCCGTATTTCCCTTCCAGATACGCTGAAAGGTCGCCAAAACTTTTCCCAATGAAATCGGCGGGAATCGACTTTGTCTTCAAGCCGCCGCCCTTGGTTGAAAGGAGATCGGTTACAATGTGACTGACCCCCGAGGCACTGGAGGCATTGGCAAGGATCAACTTCGAATATTCACGGCTCAAAATAATCTCATCGCAATTTGCAAGACGAAGGTACTTCTCGAACTTCTCATCAAGGAGTTCCGCACAAACATAGACCCTCTTTGAAATCGACTCGATGGTGAGCACCGCCATGACGGTACGGGAATCCATTTCCTGAAGTGAATACTCCTGGCTCTGGTCGGCAAGAAGCATCACCCGCCGAGCATCCTTGATGTTTGCACGTTTCAGGGTTTCTTCCTCAATATAATCACCGTTTATGTAGTTTATCCCTTTAAAAACGGGATTATTCACTATGCCCTGCATCTTTTCGGCGCCAATAGAGTTGATCAGGACAATACCCGAGGGATCAAGATCGGCATTCACCGCCAGAACACCTTCAACCACCTTCTCCAATTCCTTCCGCCAGCCGCAAATGATAAAATGGTTCTGTATATTTCTCAGACTGAGCAAGCCTTCCCTCCTTTTCATCTGTTGATCAACCAGGAACGATGCAATCTGTCCGGTAATGGCGGCAACAACGACGACCCCTATTCCCATAAGCAAAAGTCCGACAATTCTGCCGCCCACGGTGATAGGAGTTTTGTCTCCATAACCGACAGTGGTTACAGTAACGATAGCATACCAGAATGCGTCCCAAATGGTCTCAAATTGATTATTCTTTGTCATTTCGAAGGCGGTGATACCGGCCATCGATGTCAATATGAGAAAAACAAGAAAGAGTGCGACTTTGAAAGGAACGGAATCTACCGAATGTCGGAGCCAATTCATCCTGCGCCGCTTTCTGCGGCTACGCTGAGCCGCATGCCGTTCTTTCTTTCGCTGTTCATCGGCAACCTGCAGGAGGATTACCTGCCTCTGATCACTCTCCACAATAGACTCCTTCGGTTCTATATCGGCAAAAAGGGGAGAAGTTTTTACTCGCTATGCATATTCTTCATCAAGATGTCTGTTTGCGGGGCGAAATACCACCATGGTCTTTCCTCACAGTTCAAAGCAGCGTGTTGGGAATTTAATACTACTGTCCGGAATCGTGGTGGTCGCAGCCCCAGCCAATGACCTATGGAATAACCAGTTATCGTATGCAAAGAACCATGTCCTGACAAAATTTAGTACAAGTTGCAGAGAGAGAAAGAGTTATACCGTATTCACCACCAATATTCCTGACAGTAAGGACATCTTTGCGATAAGCATGGCTCTCGGACTCCTGTGCATAGCTGCCCCGGGAAAATGCTTCCCCCGGGGCAAAAGCTCATCATTATTTATATAAATATCGACAAGAGTGCCACAACCAGAAAGGCAACCACTCCCTCAACAAGGGTTGCCGAGGTATAGGCCTTATAGGAGGTTGAAACCTCCATGCCCGAGAATTGAGTAACAACCCAAAAATAGGAATCGTTGGCATGAGAAACGACCATTGCTCCGGCACCGATTGCAAGCACCGTCAGGGCTGGATTCAGACCAAGGACCGAAAGCAGAGGTGCCATGATCGACGACGTGGTGATGATTGCCACGGTGGACGATCCCTGAGCAGTCTTGAGGGCGGCAGAGATAATAAAAGGAAGGAAAATGCCCAATTTAAGGGTTGAAAGGTTGGAATTGATAAACTCCGCCATGGGAGAGGCCTTCAGCACGGCACCGAAAGCGCCCCCGGCACCGGTGATGGCAAGAATTAATGCAGCATTCTTCACTCCCTCACCCATCCATGAAGAGACCGCCTCTTTCCGGAGATCCTTCTTTACCAGTGTCAGGGAGATAAAGATACCGAGCATCAAGGCGGTGACAGGATCGCCGATGAATTGGATAAAGGCCGAAAAACCGCCTTGTCCGAAGGGGTGACTCGGATAAGCCGCTACCGATTTAAGGAGAATGAGAAGAATAGGAACCAAAAGAGGAAGAAAAGAATGAAAAGCACCGGGAAGCTTACCGTATTTTTCCAGAAGATCGGCATAACTCTCTTGCAGCTCCGCTTTTATTTCATAGCGACTGGCAAACTTCGTCGCCCAAAGATAGCCTGCAAGCATGGCGGGGATGGAAACAATCAATCCAAGGCCAATGACGGCCCCAAGATCGGCCCCGAGGGTCCCTGCCGCAGCAATAGGTCCGGGGGTCGGGGGAACAAGGGTATGGGTCGCATAGAGGCCGGTTGCAAGGGCGACAGCCATCACAGCCATCGACTTACCGGTCTCCTCGGCGAGAGCCTTGTTGAGAGGGGTGAGAATAACATAACCGGAATCACAAAAGACCGGTATCGAGACCACATAACCGGCAACGCTCATGGCAAGGGGCGACCGCTCTTTGCCAACTATCTTTAGAATTGCCTGGGTCATGGAAAGAGCGGCACCGGTCTTCTCCAGAACGATACCGATAATCGTTCCGGCAATAATGACGATACCGATGTAGCCCAGGGTTCCTCCAAAGCCTGAGCGGATGGTAGCGACAACATCTCCCGGAGGAAGGCCTATAGCCAATCCATAAAAAAAGGCGATAGTCACCAGAACGACAAATGCGTTCATGTTGAACTTTGCGGTGAAAAGGATGATGAGCAGAACAGCAATCAGCAGAAAGAGAAGCGCAATTCCACCAGATACCATTGGACACCTCCTACATGTGATACTCACAAGTATAGTGGAAAAATAATCTTACTGCCAAAAAACCTTCTGCTCATGCTCGATAAAGCAACGCCCTATTCAAGCCCCCTGATCGATTTGATGACTACCGGTTCAAGAGGCCTGTTGCTTCCGTCGGTGGATACCGAACCAATTTTTTCCACAACATCCATCCCTGAAACGACCTGCCCAAAAACCGTATGCTTGCCGGTCAGCCATGGAGTATCGGTAAGATTAATAAAAAACTGACTACCGTTGGTATCGGGGCCACTGTTTGCCATGGCCAGGGAACCTTTTACCGGAGGATGGGAATCCAGGCCACTTGTGTAATGATAGCCCATGTTTTCGTAAGCCTCCTTGAGTGTCATGGAAGCAATATGCTCCTGGACCTCTTCCATCCGTTGATCAAGCTCCTCCTGACTGTCAATCCCCATCTCTCGAAGCAAAGGGGCAACGATCTGGCGGTTGAAATCATCCTGGCTCTGAAGCATGAGCCACTGATGCGGCATTCCATTGGCGTCAAAGGCCTTGATCTTATCGAGACCAAGGGCATCAGCATCCATTTCATCATCGAACCGATATCCGGGATCCCCGGTTCCGTTCCCCTTCGGACAGCCGCCCTGGATCATAAAACCATCGATTACCCGATGGAAAACAAGGCCGTCGTAAAAATTCCCCGTAGTGTTCTCCCCTGTTTTCGGATCGGTATATTCCTTCCGTCCCTCCGCAAGGGCAAGAAAATTTTCAACCGTATTGGGGGCCGCGTCGGCAAATAACTCTACCGTGATACTTCCGTAGTTTGTCTCGATAATAGCCATCTTTCTCTCTCCTTTGACGCTTGCCGAACCATCGGCGGCACCGACGATACCAGCTGTAAGAAGGAAGATGCATCCCACAATCACAAAAGCCGTACGTCTCTGATTTTTTCCAAAAAAATAGTGCATGGGGCATGCTAACGGATAAGCGGCAGAATGATAAGCCCGTGGGGCCCATTGCGAAGTCCGGGGCTCCTTTGTTATAGTAATTATATATGGATGCATTTACCTTGTACGGAGAGCCAACCCCTCCTTTGGAAGAAGAACTTCCCGCTTTCTTGACAGGACATCTACTCGTAGCCGAATCGAGTATGACCGATCCCAACTTCTCACAGACAGCGGTATTTCTGCTCAATCATGACAAAGACGGGGCCATGGGGCTGGTGATAAACCGCCCGAGCACGACGGTTCTTGGGGATGCAGTGGAAGAACTGGGGGAGACCCCCTGGAGAGAGGAGCTCATTTTTGTAGGGGGCCCTGTCCAGCAATATTTCGTCTTCGTACTCCACACAGGGCTACCCGGTGGAAAAAAAAGCCCTGCCGCCATCGAGGCAACTCCCGGAGTGATTTTCGAACCGGATTTTTCAGTGGTCAAGCCTGCTCTCAACCGAGAGGGCACAATCAATCTGAAGGCCCGTTTCCTTGTGGGCTATGCGGGTTGGGCGCCGGGACAACTTGAAGTCGAATTGGCACGAAAAGATTGGATTGTTATTCCCGGCTCCCCTGAATTGGTCTTTTCTGATACTCCTTTCTCTGTATGGCGTTCGGCTCTTCGGAAAAAAGGGGGGATTTACTGGATAGCCGCAGAGACTGGCTTTAAACCGTCTATTAATTAAATAGTGTTCTGAATCGTGGTGATACATGAATAAAATCTCCTTTTCTCGTAGTTATTTATTGTAAGAACAGCCAGAAAAGGAGAATACCATGAACCATCCCCCCTTCTGCCCCAATCCCTATTGTCCCAATCATTTCCAAGCTGCAGGACCCTGGTTTATAAAAACAGGGTCATACCACTCAAAAACAGCTCCCCGTATTCAAAAGTTCAAATGCAAAACCTGCGGGCTCTCCTTCTCAACCCGGACCTTTAGCATCGACTACTGGACACATCGCCACATCTGTTACCACACTATCCTCTCCCACCTCATCACCAGCTCGGGCATCAGAGACCTTTCCCGCATCCTCCACGCCTCCTGCTCCACTGTTACGGATCGTATCAGGCGTCTTGCCCACCAATGCCTCGCAGCCTCGGCTTCCCTCACCTGTGACATGGAGATAGCAGAAGACCTTGTTGCAGACGGATTTGAAAGCTTTGTCTGTTCTCAATATCTTCCGAATAACATCCATATCCTTGCAGGAAAGGAGTCTCAATTCTGGTTCCTTTCCGACTATGCCCAGCTGACGAGGAAGGGACGGATGACGGACTATCAAAAGAGGAAAAACAAACTGATCAAGGAGCATCTAAAGCTATACAAAGGAAGTGTTTACCACTCCTTCCAACGGATGGTGGAAAAAACCCTGGAACTCCAAAAACATTCGAAAAAAAAGCCTTTGTCGTTGTATACCGATGAACATAAGCAGTACCAACAGGTGATGAAGGCCATGGGTACAGCGGTGTCGGGAAGGATAGAACATTGTCTGGTGAGCTCGAGGAGGATTCGCGATCTACGCAATCCGCTGTTTAGTGTGAATTACCTTGATCGGGAGATCAGGAAAGATAACTCAGACCATGTGAGGCAGACGGTTCAGTTTGCCCGGAATACAGGGAATATGATGGAACGGCTTGAAGTGTACCGGTTTTATCACAACTTCATGAAGCCGTACCGGATCAGAGGGAAGGGAGATGAAAGAGGGCTGACCCATGGACAGGTGGCAGGGATCGATGGGGAGAAGGTAGCCTGGCAGCTGAGGAGTCTATGTACCAAAAGGAGGTTTTTCCTGAGGAATCAGCCTATGTCTCCTTCAAGTCGAGAGCTATGGCTAAAGGGAGTGCAAACGGCACTGCGTTGGAAGGCCGACTATCTTCCCTCATATGCATGGGCATGATAATCACCACGATTCAGAACACTACTCTTTTAAGAAGCTCCCCTCCGTTTCTCAGACAAAGCAGAACAAATACCCTAAATACCAATTGCGGAAATCTCATCAGAGCAATACTATACCCCGGAGGATATTTTTATGAATGTGCAAAGCCTTTCCATTGTTGTTCCCGGGGGATGCCCAAACGCCTGTAAATTTTGTGTATCCCGTATGAAGGCAGAGGAATACAAAGACCATATCGAACGAAATCTCCGTTTTCGAGATCTTTATGAACGTGATTACATGGATAGATTGGCATTTGCAAGAGACAACGATTGCAATACGGCCATACTGACGGGAGACGGGGAACCACTGGTAAACATAGACTTCTTAAACGATTTTGCATCCTGGAATGCCCGTCTTTCAAGCCCATTTCGCTGGCTCGAAATACAAACCTCCGGTGTCGGTCTTGATGAAGAAAAGCTGCGCTGGCTTCGAAACAGCATCAGGGTTTCAACTATTTCACTCTCTTTATCGTCGATATTCGATGATGATGAAAATGCCCGCTATAACGGAACACCTGAATCAAAAAAAATCGATATCCAGCGACTGACTCAGGAAATCAAACGTTACGATTTCAATTTGCGGATATCGGTCAATATGACGGATTTCCTCGATGAAATACCCACCCCAACCATTTTTGAGCGCCTTCAAAAGATGGGATCCAACATGGTTACCTTTCGCCAGCTCTTTGCAGAAGGAGAAAGCGAACAGGCAACATGGGTACGGGAACATGGAGCATCGGAACAGACACGGAAAAAAATCGACGACTATATCCTCTCACACGGTTCTCCCCTCGGAATCCTTCCCACCGGCCTTATGCGCTACTCGGTCCACGGCATGTCTATCGTCCACGATGGTGATTGTATGGCCAGACAGCAAAGAGAAGCAATCAGATATCTCATTCTCCGGCCTAACTGCAAGCTCTATACTCGCTGGGACGACAGCGGCAGCATTCTGTTTTAAAAAGCCGAGCTTTTTGCCTATCCAGCCTGCTCCACCCACCGGGCAAGGACAAAGAGAAAATCGCTGAGACGGTTCAGATAGTTCTGCCCAAGGGCAAGATGACCAAGATAACTACTTCTAATACAGGTAACGACCCGACGTTCGGCCCTACGGCATATGGTCCGGGCAATATCGATCTCCGAGGAAAGGTGGCACTGACCGGGAACAACGAAGGCACTGCCGATCTTCGTCTTTTTCAAAAGCACTGCTTCTGAGGCTTCCAGTGCTTCCAGGTCCTGTTGGGAGAGGTGAGCCATCTTCTCATAGAGTTTATCATTTTTAGGAGTGGCAATCTGTCCGGAAAAACGCATGAGGGTTTTCTGTATTTCATGAAGCTGAGAAGAGAAGGCCGAAATGCCGGAAACAGGCGAGGCAGAGATATCGGCTTTTATCACCCCAAGCCAGCTTACCAGTTCGTCGATATCCCCCAGGGCCTCAAAAATAGCATCGTCTTTTACCCTCCGTTCCCCGTTGAAAAGGGAACTTTCCCCCTTGTCTCCTCCCCTTGTAGTGACACGCTCAAATTCAATCATGGTTTCATGGTATAACCGGCCCGAAGGCCGGTCAATCGGGTTTCGATCGAAGATGAGATCAAAGCTACCGGTTCTATGCCCATCGACATCAGAACAAGCCGATATCGGAGCGAACATGCATGCCCCTGAAAGAGACCCTTTGCACCAAATCGTAGGCAGCCCTTCGGGCCGCGGCGGCATCATCTCCCCAGGCAGTCAGGGAGAGAACCCTCCCCCCCGCCGTAACAAGCGATCCGTCGGGCCTAAGCTCTGCACCGGAGACAAAGGAGACCGAATGGTCGGAAGCTGGAGGCAGCAGGGAAATAAGATCTCCACGTTTGGCAGACTCAGGATACCCTTCGGCAACGGCAACGACGGTACAGGCGTGCAGCCGCTCCTTTTCCCGGTCCGCAGCAAGAGAAGCGGGAAGATTTCCCCTGGCACAGTCGAAAAGCAGCCGGGCAAAATCTGAAGGCAGCAGGGGCATCAGAGACTGGGTCTCCGGATCACCGAAGCGGACATTGTACTCCAATAGCTTGGGCCCCTTCGAGGTAAGCATCACCCCGAAAAAGAGCACCCCACGAAAAAGGATGGCATCCTCGTGCAATCCCCGGAGGGTCGGAAGTAGGATGGCTTTGGTAAAGGCCTCTTCGATGTCGGATGAAAGGCCGGGAGCCGGGGCAACACTCCCCATGCCGCCGGTGTTAAGCCCCCGATCGCCGTCGAGGGCCCGTTTATGATCCCGGGCAGAGGGCAAAAGGAGGTAATCGATACCATCGGTAAGGGCGAAAAAGGAAACCTCGGGACCGGTAAGAAGTTCTTCGATCACCACGGTCCGCCCGGCATCACCGAAACCTCCGCCGAAACAGGTATCAAGGGCCTTCTCCACCTCCTCACGGGATGAACAAAGCAAAACCCCCTTTCCGGCGGCAAGACCGTCCGCCTTCACCGCAACCCTCCAATCCAGGGAGGCCGCATAGCCGAGAGCCTTCTTCTGCTCACCGGCCAGGAAAACCTGATAATCGGCGGTAGCTACCCCGTGGCGAATCATGAAATTCTTGGCAAAGGCCTTGCTTCCCTCAAGACGGGCGCCTTCACTATCGGGTCCAAAGACGGCAAAACCCGCCTTACGAAGCCGCATCCCGAGCCCCTCGACCAGGGGCACCTCCGGCCCCACGACCACAAGGTTTACCCCCCGGCCGCGAAGCAGATCGATAAGGGAGTCTTCATCCTTCGGCATGGGAATATTGTCGCAACCTTCCAATAGGGCAGTGCCTCCATTCCCTGGCAGGGCCGCGAGAGAACAGATATCCTCATCCTGCAGCAGCTTCCAGCAGAGGGCGTGTTCCCGCCCTCCCTTGCCGATTACGGCTGCACGAATTTTCGCAGCAGCGGGATGCTCTTCCCCGGCAAGAAGTGCATTGATGGTTTCCAGAAGCAGGGGCTTCTCCTCTTCACTCACCCGGGAAGCAAGGATTTCGGGAGTATCCCCGGGAAAAACAGGTACCCTGCGCCGGGCCAGCACCCTCCCGCTATCAATCCCGTCATCTACCAGATGAACCGAACAGCCGCTACAACGGCATCCCGATTCGATGACCGCCCGATGCACATGCACACCGTGCATTCCCATACCACCAAAATCGGGCAAAAGCGACGGATGAATATTGACGATCCTCCCGCGAAAGGCCTTAAGCAATGGATCTGTCAGGATCGACAGGAAACCGGCACAGACGATAAGGTCGACCTTGCCGTCAAGGGCCTCGGCGATCTTTCGGCTCAGCACCGAAGATCCCTCCTTTCGATCCAGAAGCAAAAGAGGGATTGAGGCTTTCTCGGCTATAGCAGCCGCACCGGTAGCCGGACGGTCCACGACAACCATGGAAATTTCAGCCTTGAGTGCTCCGGAGGCCGCTCCTTCGACGAGATAGGCAAGGGTGCTCCCCCGTCCGGAAGCAAGAACCGCTATCGAAGCCATAGGCGTTCCCCTCCTTTATCGGAATCGGGGACAGCTACGACCCTGCCAATGGGATAGGCATCGATACCAGAGGCCTCGATACGGCTGCAGATGCCATCAGCATCCCCAGGAGAAACGACAAGTACCATGCCGACCCCCATATTGAAGGTACGAAACATCTCTTCATCGCCTATGCCGAGGGATGCCAGGTAAGCAAACACCTCAGGGGTCCTGATCAGGCCGCGCTCGACCTCTGCAGCCAATCCACCAGGGATGGTCCTGGGAAGATTTTCGAAAAGCCCTCCACCGGTGATATGGGCAATACCGTGGAGGAGCGAATCCTCGATAAGAGGGCGAAGTGCCTTGACGTAGATCATCGTCGGCTCTAAAAGCAGCTCTCCCAGGCTCTTTCCGCCGATTTCCCGCCGGTAGCCATCCTTCTTTTCATCGGCGGTCGCCATGCGGATGAGGGAAAAGCCATTGGAGTGAGGTCCGCTGGAGGCAAGGGCGATCAAGGTATCGCCGGCCCGAACCCCGGACCCGTCGATAAGCTTTTTGCGCTCCACCACACCGACAGAGAAACCGGCGACATCGAAGTCTCCGGCGCGGTAGAGCCCCGGCATCTCGGCGGTCTCCCCGCCCACAAGGGCGCATTCCGCCTGAATACAGCCGAGGGAAACACCCTCCACAACCCTGGCCATGGTTTCGGCCTCAAGCTTTCCGGTGGCAAGGTAGTCGAGGAAGAAAAGGGGCCTGGCACCGTGGCAGAGGATGTCGTTGACACACATGGCCACACAATCGATACCGATCCCTTCGAGACGATCGAGAAGGATCGCCAGTTCCAGCTTTGTTCCTACCCCGTCGGTTCCCGACACGAGAACAGGTTCTTTGTAGGAGGCGGGCATGGCAAAAAGGCTGCCGAAGCTTCCCAGGCCGGCGAGAACCCCGTCGCCATCCTGTCTGGTTCGATCGCAACTCTCCCTGATCAGGGAAACGGTTCGGTAGCCCTCTTCCCTGTCGACTCCGGCCTTGCGATAATCGATTTCTTTCATATCCTTCTCCACTAATCCTCCCGACCAGGCTTCGGGGCTCCCATTGGATAGACGCCGGTGAAGCAGCCGGTACAAAACCCCATGGTACCCGAGAGGGCCTGGACAAGCCCTTCAACCGAGAGGAAGGCCAAAGAATCGGCACCGACCCGTCTGGCAAGCTCCTCGATATCGTATTTATTGCTAACCAGATCCTCCCGGTACGGTGTATCAATGCCGAAGTAGCAGGGAAAGGCCACGGGCGGGGCGGCAATTCTGATATGAACTTCGGTGGCGCCCGCCCCTTTCAGCTTAGAAACAAGGGAGCGCATGGTTGTTCCCCGGACGATGGAATCGTCGATAAGGACAATACGCATTCCTTTGACAGCCTCTTTCAGGGCGTTGTGCTTCAAGGCGACCCGTCGCTCCCTGTCATCCTGATTCGGAGCAATAAAGGAGCGTCCCACATAGCGATTTTTTACCAGGGACATACCGTAGGGAATACCTGAAGCCTCGCTGAAACCGGCGGCGGCAGGAATCCCGGAATCGGGGACACCGGTGACAAGATCGGCCTTTACCGGGGCTTCCTTGAAAAGTTGATGACCGGAACGTACCCTGGCACCGTAGACCCCGATGCCGTCGATAACCGAATCTGGCCGGGCAAAGTAGATGTATTCGAAACTGCAGGTCCGCGTCTCGGTTTTTTCTTCCTGATTGCTGCCGGCAATACCTTCACCATCGGCCACAATGATTTCTCCCGGTTCAACATCCCGCAGAAATTTTGCGCCTATGGCATCGAGAGCACAGGTTTCAGAGGAAACCACCCAATACTCTCCAAGTTCTCCCACACAGAGGGGTCGAATTCCGTTCTTATCCCGCGCCGCAATCAATTTGCCGTCGGCAAGCACCGCCAGAGCATAGGAACCCTGAACCGTTCGGACCGCATCCCGAACAGCCTCAAGAGCACTTTTTTTTGCAAGGCTCCTGGCAATCAGGTTGAGCATCACCTCCGAATCACTTTGCGTACGAAAAACGCTTCCCCCCTCTTCAAGGAGTTCCCGAAGAAGCTGAGAATTTACCAAATTCCCGTTATGTGCCAGGGCAACCGCCCCTTTTTTTGTGTGAGCAACCAGAGGTTGGGCATTTTCGACCCCGCTTCCCCCGGTTGTGGAATACCGAACATGGCCGAGAGCGACAGTCGCACCCTCTCTGTCGAGCCGCAGGACATCTCCTGAATCGATCAAAGAGGCGACAAGCCCTGCAGACTTTGCCACCTCGATTCGAGCAGGATCCTCAAATCCGCCCAGAATAATCCCCGAGCTCTCCTGACCACGATGCTGGAGAGCCGTAAGACCTCCCAGCACTACATGCACGGGATCGACGGAAGGAGCGGAATCTTTTTTTGCGCAGACGGCGAATACCCCGCATTCTTCGTGCAGCTTATCATCCGCAGCTTCCACCGGAGCCAAAAGACTATTCACCAGCGTTCTCCATGCGGGAAAGAACCTCATGATAGGCATCTTCCACAGAACCAAGATCTCGTCGGAAGCGATCCTTGTCAAGCTTCTTTCCGGTGGCTGCATCCCAGAAACGACAGGTATCGGGACTGATCTCATCGGCGAGCAGCAGCCTACCATCGCTGGCCCGGCCGAACTCCAGCTTAAAATCGATCAGGGTAATACCGATCTTCAGGAAAAAGGCGCTCAGCACCTCGTTTACCTTAGCAGCCATGTTGTAGATTGCCTTCAGCTCCTCGAAGGTGGTCAGACCGATGGCAACGGCATGGTGATCATTAATAAGAGGGTCCCCAAGGTCGTCGTTTTTATAGCTGATTTCGAAAACCGTGGTCTTGAGTTCGGTTCCCTCCTCAAGGCCCAGTCGTTTTGCCATGCTTCCCGCCGCCTTGTTGCGGACAATCACCTCAACCGGTACAATCTCTACCTTACGGCAGAGCTGCTCCCGGGGGTTGATCTTTTCGATAAAGTGGTTTTCAACCCCCTCCTTGGCAAGCAGGGTAAAAAGGAGCGTGGTGATGGCGTTATTCATCTCTCCCTTTCCGGTGATCGTACCCTTTTTCTCTCCATTGAATGCGGTTGCATCGTCCTTATATTCTACCAGTACAACCTCTGCATCATCGGTGGCGTACAACTTTTTGGCTTTTCCCTCATACAGCAGTTTTCCTTTCATTTCAAAACCTCCCCATGATATTGTGCAAGTAGTTTTTCTTTTTTTTCAGATCGATAGCCTGCCAGCGCTTTCCGCACCTTGACATCGGAAGATCCGATGATGGCGGCGGCAAGAAGGGCCCCATTCGTTCCGTTGTCGATTCCCACGGTGGCTACAGGAATTCCCGGAGGCATCTGCAGCATCGACATGACCGCATCCATCCCCTCCATGGCCGCTGTTTTGGCTTTTAGCGGAATACCGACCACGGGAATCAAGGTTTTTGCCGCGATGACACCCGGAAGATGGGCCGACAAGCCCGCAGCGGCTATGATTACCTGACACCCCTTTTTCTCAAGGCCGGCAATATAGGAATCCAGGGCCTCTGGAGTCCGATGTGCCGAAAGGACCCTGGACTCCCATTCGATGCCGAGGCTATCGAGGAGCTTTGCACAGCCCTCAAGCTGGGGAAGATCGGAACCGCTTCCCATGATGATTGCAACCATTCCATCCTCCATACAGAAAAATCTTAGAGAAAATAATCGATCCCGGCACGAAAGATGGGCTGCCATCCGGCACCGGGGATATTTTTTGCAACATATCTTCCGCTTCGCTCGCTGTGGCCCATCTTTCCGAGGATCCGTCCATCGGGACTCAAAATGCCTTCGATACCTCGCATTGAACCGTTGGGATTATCGGGATAGTCCAAAGCAACATGTCCCTCATTATCGCAGTAGCGGAAGGCAACCTGCCGATTCTGTTCGAGTTCGTCGAGCAGAGCCGCCGGCGCTACGAAACGCCCCTCCCCATGAGAGACCGGAACCACCTGCAGATCGCCCGGCGACAAGAGTCTCATCCAAGGGCCGAGGTCGGATTCACAGCGGGTACCACAGTAGCGTGAAACGTGTCTGCCTATCTGATTAGGGGCAAGAACAGGATCCCTCTCTCTTCTTGCCGTAATCCTGCCATAGGGTAAAAGTCCGGAGCGAACCAGGGCCTGAAAGCCGTTGCAGATACCGAGCATCAGACCGTCGCGGCGATAGAGAAGCTCTTCAAGGGCCCCTGCGATTCGAGGATTGCCGAGAACCGCCGCAATATACTTTGCCGCCCCGTCAGGCTCATCCCCTGCACTAAATCCTCCGGGGATGACCACGATCTTGGCCTTGGCAATCGCCTTTTCCATCGATTCCAAAGATGAGGGAGGACCTCCTGCACAACGAGTACGAAACAAAAAGTGAGAAACATCTCCACCCTCTCTCCTGAAGGCCGTGGCAGTCTCTTCTTCACAGTTTGTCCCGGGAAAAGAGAGCACCAAGACCTCAGGCCCCCGCCTGGCAAGGGTCCTCGGCACAGGGTAGGCTTCTGAAAAAGGTACGGAAGGGAGCCCTGAGGCGCTCCCCCGGCTTCCGCCGGGACCGGGATAGAGCTCGGCCTTTTTGCTGCGCCATGCTTCCAGGGCCCGATCCATGGAAATATTCATCCCGCCGATCCTGAAATTTTGCTTCTTAGTGGTAGATCCGACGGCCGTAAGGAACGACTCGTCGTCCTCAGGCAGAGTCGCTCCACCATTCCATTCAATGAGAAAAGAACCGTAGGCAGGATCAAAGGGATCCAATCCTTTCGGAAGATCTCCGTCAAAGCCGATTCCGTTTCCGAATCCCATCTCTGCCACGGCCTGGGCCACACCTCCGAAGCCAACCGATCGACATGCCAGTACATTTCCACCCTGCATCAGCTGCTCAAGGAAGGCTGCCTGCCTGAGAAAGAGAGGGAAATCCGGTTCTCCGTTTTCGAGACGGGAGTGATGGATGAGAAAAATCTTTGAGCCGATCTTCTTGAATTCGGGGCTCTGTACCGATACGGCAGAAACGGGGGCAACGGCAAAGGCGGCCAGGGTCGGCGGGACCTTCAACTCCATCCAGCTTCCGGACATGCTGTCCTTTCCTCCGATAGCCGGGATTCCCAAAGCAAGCTGAGCCCGCAAAGCGCCTAAAAGGGCCGATGCAGGTCTTCCCCACCCTTCGGCATCCTCCCCGGGAGGTGGAAAATACTCCTGAAGGGAGAGCCGAATCGATCCTAAAGCGGCGCCGGTGGCAAGGCTTCGGCACACCGCCTCAAGGATGGCATAGATGGCCCCGTGATAGGGACTCCAAAGGCCGATCTCCGGGGCATAACCGCAGCTCATTATCGATGCGGTGGATACTCCTTCCCGTTTCGAAGGGATGAGGGCAGCCATTGCCTCGGTCGGAGTCAACTGATACTTGCCACCCAGGGGAGAAAGTACCGACCGGGCCCCAACCGAAGAGTCGAACTGCTCGGTGAGCCCTTCGGCACCGGCGACATTATCCTCGGAGAGGAGAAGAGCCCAGCGCCGATCCTCCTGCACCGCATTTCTGCGACGGAGAATTTCATCGAAGAAGGAGGTCTCAGAGGGAGACGGAACCCTGGCTTCAGCCCGGGAATCGCCTCCGGCCGAATCAAGCAACTGCCTCGGCAGCTTTGCAACAATGCCGTCACGAGAGGCGATCGTAAGCAGTGGCTCTTCGGTAACCTCGGCAATAATCGAGGCGACCAGATCCTCTTCCGCAGCAAGGGCCACAAAGGTATCGGCGTCGCAGGCAGCCACAACTACCGCCATGCGCTCCTGACTCTCGGAAAGGGTTATTTCCATGGGAGAAAGATCTCGATATTTTAGGGGGACCGCAGAAAGATTAATAGAAAGCCCGGGGGCAAGTTCTCCGACAGCCACGGCCACACCACCGGCACCGAAATCGTTACACCTTTTTATGAGAGCTGCGGTTTCCCTCTTTCGAAAGAAACGCTGAAGAGCGCGCTCTTCCGGGGGATTTCCCTTCTGAACCTCGGCTGCGCTACGATGGATGGATTCCGCATCGTGGGCCCGGGAAGAGCCGGTGGCCCCTCCAATGCCGTCCCGTCCGGTAGCACCGCCGACAAGGATCACCACGTCTCCGGCAACGGGTCGCTCCCTCCTGATCGACGAAAGGGGCACGGCGCCAACCACGGCTCCTGCCTCGAAACGTTTGGCACGAAAGCCCTCGGCATAAAGCTCCCTGACCAGTCCGGTGGGAATTCCGATCTGATTACCGTAGCTGCTGTAACCGTGTGCCGATTCCCTGGCAAGGGTCGTCCTTGAAAGTTTTGAGCTGCGAAGCAGTTCCTCTTCCATCTCTTCCACATTGGGATCGGGAAAGGCCGCACCGGAAAGGCGCATGGCCTGGTGAACATAGGATCTGCCGGAAAGCGGGTCCCTGATAGCTCCGCCGATACAGGTCGCCGCCCCCCCGAAGGGTTCGATCTCAGTGGGATGGTTGTGGGTCTCGTTCTTGAACATCAAAAGCCAGGGTTCACTCGTCGCAGATCTCCCTTCCCCGCTTTCGTGGCCGACCGATATTCTGATGGAAGCGGCGTTAATCTCCTCCGAAACATCGAGATCGGGGATTTTTCCCTCAGCAGAGAGGATTTTTACCCCGGCGGTTGCTATGTTCATGAGGGAAAGCCCATCGCCGAAACGATCGTGATAGGAATGAAGTGTCTCCTCAAGCCCATAAAGGTAGTGACTTTTCTCCACCGACACATGGGTAAGGGGTGTATTGAAGGTGGTATGGCGGCAGTGATCACTCCAGTAGGTTGCAAGTATGGCAAGTTCGGTCAGCGTAGGGTCACGATCAAGTTCATCTCGGAAGTAATTTCGGCAAAATTGCAATTCGGAGGGCGCCATGACGATACCATGCCGCTTGCCAAGCTCTTCAAGAGCAGCATCGGAAAGAAAACGGAAGCCACGCAGCAACCCCTCTTCTCCGTCGAGATCGATCTCATAAGAATCCACAGGATTCACCAAATCTTTCCGGATACTCTGCCGATCTTTTTCGCTTAGTTCTCCATAAAAGAGACAGCAGGAAATGCTGCGAACAGCTTCGACAGCGCCGCCCTGAAGTTCGACGGCTTCCTTTGCAGAAGCACCTCGCTGATCGAACTGTGCGGGAAGCAGGCCCCAGGCAAAGCTCCAACATGCAGCATCGTCAAAAGGGGGATCAGTCAACGGCCCGAGGTCCGTAACAGGATCACGAAGGGCCCGCTCGACAACTTCGACAGAAAGATCTCCACTTATCCGGTATCCTGAGAACAGCCGTATTTTCGAGAGCCCTTCGATTCCAAGGCGCTGGTGAAAATCCTGTAGTAATTCATCAGAAGAAGTCCGAAAGGACTCCCGCTTCTCAAAAAAGATGAACATCGCCCCCTCCAAAGGAATGAAAACAAAAAAACCCCGAACCGGCATGATTCCGCAACAGGGCGGATCGCCGACTCGGGGTGGCAGGCCGGAAAAGGCCCCTATCATCCCAGGGCCCAAGAGCCCCTTTATCTCGTAACGATTGTATCGGATAATGGCATTCCATGTCCGGGTTGTACCCGAGACAAAGAAAAGAGTCAACATTATCTACAGCGAATTCTAACACTTTTTCAATTTTGTTGCATAGCGATAAAAAACCAACGTAAAAACGGTTTCATTGATTCAATATTGTTGCATGACATCTCCAGGCTTACGGGCAGAGACCACGAGAGGGAGCTTCTCTTCACCCGGTTCTGACCTGTCAAATCCTCCGAAGCATGTAACATCCTCAAAGCCACTTTTTTCAAGAACCGAACAAATATCATCACGGGTAAAGGGAGAAAGCTCCAGACGACGTTCATCCAAAAGCTTACCGTCAGAATCCTCAAGCCTTGCGGTAAATAGTATGGTAAAGGGAAGCCGGCTGTAATCATAGAACCGGAGAAATCGAAGGTCAGATTTCACAATTGGAGGTAGCTGGACAGGTCGCCAGCGAAGGATCATGTCGTAATTTAATACCTGGAGCAAAAGAGGGCCGGAAGGGACAAGTAGGTCAAATACCACATGAGAAAACTCCAATAAACCTTTCTTGTCACGTAGATGGGCAATAGTGTTCCCAATACAGGTGATAAGGGAAAAGGAGGAACCGACAAAACATCCCTTTAGCTTTTCCATGGCTAAAAGAGTAAAGTCTATGCCGCAACGTCCTCCGGAACGTTCTTTTGCCCTCTTTATCATCGACGGATCACTGTCGATACCAACAACATCAAAACCTCTTTGCCTGAGAGCAAAGGCAAGCTCTCCTGTGCCGCACCCCACATCCAAAACCCGTTTTTCGGCCGTTTTCACATAGGCGGCAACACAATCAAGGGTTTGAGAAGAAAGGGGAAAAAGTGATTCATAGATCGCGGCAATGTGATCATAGTTACCTTTCAACATACCATTAATTGTCCCTCAGAGAGGCAGCAGGATCAAGGCTATGAAGCACTCTTTTCTCCTGTTCGCTTTAGTGCTAAGCTCTGCTTATGCATACATTGTCATTTCCACTTATAATCTTGACGATGATTGTTTTGATCCCGGCCATTCTTTCTGTACTAGCAATGGGATTCGATTATCATCGGTTATCGGAAGATGCTGCCTATCAACGGGAACAAAAGCGTTTCTCAATGATCAGAGAGACTTGTACCACCCTTGTGTTTATTCTCTTCCTTTTATTCGGAGGTTTTTCGCTCTCTGCAAGGATCTCCCATGATCTCTCGTATACCATCGGAGGAGGAGAGCTTGTGCAGGGGGTCTTCTTTGCTCTTATCCTTGTCTTCTTAGAACGACTTCTTGCCCTCCCCTTCGCACTCTATGCAACTTTTTCGATCGAAGCACGATATGGTTTCAACAAGACAAGCCCCAAGACCTTTTTTGCCGATGAAGTAAAAGGCTTTTTTCTCCTTTGTCTCATCGGTCTTCCAATCTTTCTGTTGATATATGCTTTTTATGATCACTTCGGCCCTTCCGGATGGCTCCTTGCCTGGATCGGGTATACGCTTTTCTCATTACTCCTCTCCATTATCGCGCCGACCGTCATATTGCCTCTCTTTAATCGTTTCACTCCTCTGGCAAACGAGTCACTGAAAACGAGGATTTCGGGAATTGCAGAGCAAGCGGGAATCAAGGTAAAACGTGTTGAGGTGATCGACGGTTCAAGACGATCTACGAAGGCCAATGCCTATGTGGCAGGGTTCGGGAGCAGCAAGCGAGTTGCCTTGTACGATACCTTCATAGACAAACATTCGGAAGAGGAAATAGTAGCGGTCCTTGCCCATGAATTCGGCCATATTGCAAAGAAACATGTTGTCAAACAGTTTATCTCTCAGACAATCCTTTCAGCACCAATCTTCTACCTCCTTTTTTGGGCAGTCGCCTCACCGATTCTTCCCGAGGCAGTCGGCTTTCCAAGCACAGAGATCTACACAGCACATGCAGTAGCACTGATAGTGCTTGTCATTGTCATGGGCTTCCTCTCCGCCTTCTTTGCTCCCCTTTTCCTTTTATTTTCGAGAAAGAGGGAAAGAGAGGCCGATCTCTTTGCCGCAAAACTGATGGGAACCGGAGACGAATTGGTGTCGGCCCTTCTCTCCCTGGAAAAGCAAAATGGCGGTCATCCTGATCCCCACCCGCTTTCGGTATTTCTCCACTATTCCCACCCTCCGACACGGCAAAGGGTTGCTCTGCTGAAATCTTTTTCCCCCTGACGACTTTGGTATAGCTACTTTACACGGAAAGAGAGGGCGGTCTATGATCTCCAGCGATGCCGCAAGAATATATCGCCTCACTCATAGGTTTGATTGCCACAACACAGATACACATTGCGAAGGGCCTGCAGCGGTTCGGTATCGAAGGTTATTCCTCAAGAAATTCCGATTCCGATGAGGTAAAAAAAAAGAAGCGACGCCTTTACGTTTTTTCGCTGATCTTGAACAACGGGGCTTTTCTGTGGGTGCTTATCGCAAATATGTTCGCCCCGCCAGCGGCTTATACCAGCATGTTTGGTTTTGGTCTCATTGTGCTGATGTTCTTTTCCGAACGCTATCTCGGAGAACCAGTAGGAAAAACACGTCATGTTGGGGCCTTAATCCTTGCCACAGGAACCTTTTTTCTTGGATGGGCAGAAGGAAAAGCAAGTTTAAATAGCGGCGGAATGGTGATGGCATCCATCAATGTGAAGCTTGTTATTTGTATCGTGGGAGCATTTTTTGTGATTGCCCTGCCGGCATTGGCCATGGTCAAAAAATACAGGGCCTCTTCCGGCATTCTCGGCACGATTGCAGGATTAATTACGGGCGTCTCTGGGGCGTGCGATCCCCTGTTTAAGTCAATTGCGCAGCATTATAGGGGAACATCTGGCTTACTTCCTTCTACCGGTATCGGATGGGTATTATTTGCCTGCAGCATCGGATTTGGCACCATTGCTATGGTTCTTACGCAAGTTGCCTTTGCCTGGAAAGCAAAGGCAACGGTCATTGTTCCCGTTCATAATATGGCTCTGATTCTCTTTCCGCCTTTCCTGCTGGAAATTACGCTTTCCGATTACCACCTTACCCTATTCCATCTACCCGGAATCATTCTGATAGCCGTCGGAATGCTCTTTTTGTTTGTTTCCAAACGATAGCCTCATACAATCCTTATGCCATAGGACCATCCTCTGATCATGAGAATCGGAGTGGGAATAAACGGAGAGGGGAAAGGTCATGTGACAAGGATGATTGCCCTTTCTCAAAGATTACAAGAACGACACGAACTTTTTTTCTGGGCTCCTGAGACAGTTGCCCCCATGATTGCCGCAACCTTTCCAGATTGTCTATTGATGCCGCTTCCTCTGCTAAAATTTGTCATGAATAAGGAACGAATCGATTTCTTCCGTACCGGTATCGACAATATCGATACTATTTTTCAGGCCCCCGCAGCAATAAAGCAAATCAGCGACCAAATGAAGCTGCTACGTATTGAAGGAGTACTGAGCGATTTTGAACCCTACAGCTCAAAAGCCGCAAAACATGCAGGGATTCCGGTACTCCAACTCAACCATCCGGGAATTGTGCTAAGAGCCCAAACCATCATGCCGGACGCAATCATCAGTAAAATAGTCGCAGGTTCCATGATGGGAGAATATGACGAATCACTTATCAGTTCCTTCTACCACGGCGATATCGGTCCGATACTTCGCGACAACATACGAACAAAAGAGCCTTACTATGGAAATCATATCATCGTCTATGTCAAAAAGAGTATGGAAAAAAATGTTCTCGAAGCCTTACACCATGTTACAAAACGTGAAATACGGGTATTCCCCAGCGAACGCTTTGATTTCGCGGATTCTCTTGCCACAAGTGCCGCCGTCATCGCAACCTCAGGACATCAGCTTAGCTGCGAATCTCTTTATTTAAAGAAGCCGATATGTTCCATTCCGGTAGAAGGGCAATTTGAACAAAGGCTTAATGCGATGATGATAGAACGGTCGGGTCGTGGCCTCTACGCCAAGATGGACCACATCACAAGTGATATGAAACGGTTCTTTAAAAACTTGAACGCATATCAAGAGGAGAGCGAAAAGCCTGCACCCGAGGGATATTGCTTTCATGACGAAAGTGACAAGGCGGCGTTTCTCACGGAACGTTTTTTTGTGAGCGGGGGATTGCCGCTTGCAAAGAAGGCTTAACTACTGTTCCGAATCGTGGTGATACTTTGTTCTTTTTGCAGGAAAAATCCTTTGTTTTTCCCTCTTGCTTGATTTTTATATGTGTATCTTTGTAATTGACGATAAGAAAAAGAATTGTACGTTGTGGATCACCAATATTCGTAACACTACTCTTTTTTTACGGAATCAACCCCTGAATTGAAGTAGAAGGGAGCTGTGGACCAGGTGTATTCCTCTCACAGCCTTACGATGGACGATCGACTATCTACCCTCTTATGCATGGGCATAAAATCACCACGATTCCGGACAATAAGCACAAAAAAGACACATCTGTTCCAAGGTGCCTTTTCGGGGACACTAACTATACGATATACTACTCGTAGAAGGAGTAACCCCATTTTGACGCAGTATTCAAAACTCATCGAAAAAGTTATAGAAGCCGGAGACATGGCGGCTAAAAATCAAAAATCAGTGAGGAGAAATTTCAAACCAGACGGTTCGGTTCTTACCGAGACAGATCTTGCGATAGATCAGCTCCTTTCTGATACTTTGAAAGAACTCTTCCCCGACGCAAATATCGTCAGTGAAGAGAATCCAAGGGATCTTTTTCCCGACAGAAAATTGACCTTTGCCTTGGATCCTATCGACGGTACGGATGCCTATAGCCAGGGGATGCCGGGATGGTGTGTTGCATTAGGAATCCTCAACGAGCAACTGCTGCCTGTCGGCGGTATCATATATGCTCCCCGTTGGGGAACAGATCGGGAACGGGGTGTGCTGCTGACGGCCCTTCCCGATCAGGAAGTACTTTACAATGGCTCCCCGCTGAAGATCGATGCCGATACCAAAAAGCAGAAACAGTGTTTACAAATGATGATATCCAGTAAGCTTCACCGAACCTTCGATTTATCGGTCTACCCAGGGAAATTGCGTAGTATCGGTAGTTCCATACTGCACCTTGCAGCACTTCTCCTTCATCCTGGAGTAACGGAAGTGCTGCTTGCTCCTTGCTTCATATGGGACATTGCTGCAGCACATGCAATTATCAAGAGAAAAGGATTTCAGGTATCATATCTGAATGGGAAAGCGATTGATTATTCAGTCTTGATTCATCGAAAAAAAGCCGCCGGGCATATTGTTGCGGGAACTAACGATTCGATTTCCGCGTTACGTTCCTATTTCACAGAAAAGCAGTAAACGGCGAGAATTGTCATAACGTGGAGACAGGTATGGAAAATTCATGGGATTATCTTGATGCATATCGGGGAACACTCATAAAAGGCCAATGGCCGACTATTTGTGAGATATTTACGCTCAATGCGAAGCTCTTTCCGGAACGCCTCTGCTTTACCCGCTTTAGCCCTGAAAGGGAGAGCTTTACGTATAGGGAGGCGGATCTCAAAATCAGGTCTATAGCTGCATTTTTTCGGGAAAGCGGGATAGAGCCAGGGCAGAGGGTGGTAATTTCAGGCAAAAACAGCCCTGAATGGGCAATAAGCTACCTTGCGATTCTTTTTGCAGGCGGGGTTGTGGTACCCATCGATTATCAGCTGGAAACCGATCGGATTGTTTCACTCAGCCAGTTTGTCGATGCAAAGTTTGTCTGCATTGATGAAGAACGTTTTGAGGACTTTCAGAAGAAAAAGCCAGCCGCTGTCTCTCACATGTTCAGCCTCTCCCCCAAAAAGGATCAGTACATTTTGAACATGGGATCATCGTCGCCAGTCTCTCCTTCGGAGGTTGGTAGGAGTGAAGACGATATTGCGGCGATTCTGTTTACCAGCGGAACAACAGGAAATGAAAAGGGAGTTATGTTGACTCATGCCAATTTGATGAGTGATGTATTCCAGGCTTGTCATCCGATGTTCATGACCGCAACCGAAAAAGACATCTGGTACGCTCTTCTCCCGCTTCATCACAGTTATACGATGACGGCCGTTTTTCTTGAGTCGATTAGATACGGTTCCGAATTGGTTTTCGCTAAACGAATGGTGGTAAAAGAAATGATGAGAGACCTGAAAGAGGGACATATCACCATGTTTATGGCTATTCCACTGTTATACAATAAATTATTAAAGGGAATGATGAAGGAAGTACGAGGAAGGGGGTTACCGACTCATGTAACGGTAGGCCTATTCATGCGTATCAGCGGAGTGTGTAAGCGTTTTTTAAGAATCAATATCGGAAAAAAGATTTTTAGACCGCTTTTACGAGAGGTCGGTCTGGATAGAATTAGAATTTGTATCTGTGGAGGCGGACCGCTGGCCCCTGAAACGTTCCGTCGCTACAACGAACTGGGACTTGACTTCGTCCAGGGGTATGGACTGACAGAAACATCTCCCATCATTACCCTCAACCCGCTTCACCAGTTCAAACTAAGATCTGTGGGCAAGGTTTTTCCGCTGGTCGACATGAAAATTCTTGACCCGGATGAAGATGGTGTGGGTGAAATTGCGGTAAAAGGCCCAAATATCACATCAGGATACTATCGAGATCCAGAAGCAACCAAGGATCTATTCACAAGTGATGGGTTCCTACGAACCGGCGATGTAGGATATCTCGACAAAGAACATTATCTGTTTCTCACCGGTCGTAAAAAATCGTTGATTGTTACCGAGGGTGGGAAAAATGTTTACCCCGAAGAGATTGAAGATCATTTTCAACTTTTTCAGGAGATCGATCAGATCATGATCAAGGGCTACATTCAGAAAAAGGAAACCCTTGCCGAAGGCATTGAGGCAATCATTTATCCGAGTGAAGAGTTTTTTAAGGGTTGGACACCTGAGGATCGAAAAAAACGGTTGGAAAAAGCAGTCGCAGAGGTTAATAAAGAGCTTCTTCCCTATAAACGCATAACAAAGATGACCATCTTGGAAAAAGCGATGGAAACTACCACCACAAAAAAGATCAAGCGAAATCTGGTGCTTCGTCAGTTAGATCAGCTTCTTGAACGGAGTGGCATAAAATGAACGAATTAATCGATTCCATGATGTCGAGAAAGTCGGTACGGGTCTTTCTCGACAAAGCCGTAGAAGAGGAAAAGAAGGCCCTTCTCATTGAGGCTGCCCGACGGGCACCGACAGCGGGAAACCTTATGCTCTATTCGATCATCGATGTAACCGACCAGGAACTCAAAGAAAAATTGGCGATCAGCTGTGACCATCAACCTTTCATCGCAAAGGCTCCAATCGTACTGATATTTCTTGCCGATCCTAATCGCCTTTGGGATCTTTATCGTGCGGGGCAGGTACCGGAAAGCTGCAACGAGAGTGGAGAAGCATTTATTCAGAAGCCTGCACTTTCCGATCTTATGCTTGCAAGCTGCGATGCCATGGCAGCCGCCCAGAATGTCGTTATTGCGGCTCAGTCCCTTGGATTAGGTTCCTGTTACATCGGCGACATCATGGAACAAATCGAAGAGCATCGTGAAATGCTTGGTCTCCCTTCTTCTGTATTCCCTCTTACCATGCTCGTTATCGGCTACCCCACCGAAGCGGCATCACGACGAAAACAGACCGACCGATACCCATTGTGGGCAATGACCTTCGAAAATCACTACAAAAGCCTCACTCCGAAAGAACTGGCGACAATGACAGGCAAGGAGGATATAAAGAAGGAAGCCCTGCGCATCTACAAGAAAAAGACCGGGGCGGATTTCTCTTTCGAAATGCGTAGATCGGTAAAAAAAGGGCTCATGCCTTTTACCGAGACTCCATAAGCTCGGCTCGCTCCCGCCAGCTACTGGCAAGATAGATAAACGGGGTATCGCAGACCGCGACGATCCACTTGAGGATGTAGGTAGAGATGGTAATCTCGACCAAAACATGAGTGGGGAAGGTACCGAAGAAGGCAATCGTGGTAAAGATCACCGAATCAATGAGCTGGCTGATCATGGTGCTGATGTTATTTCGCAGCCAAATAAAACGTCGTGCAGGCAGCTTCTCTTTCCACATGTTATACGACCAGACATCATGCAGCTGGCTTACTCCGTAAGCGATAAGACTGGCAAGAACGATTCTCGGCATGGGAGAAAAAAGTGTGACGAGGCTCTCCTGGGCAAAATCATCTGCGCCGGGACGAAACCAAAGTGCCATATTCATGAGAACCATCATGGCGATAAGAGAGAAAAAGCCGATTCCGACGGCCTTACGGGCATCCTTTTTTCCATGATTTTCATTGAGAATATCCGTTACCAGAAAGCTTCCCGCATAGACAATGTTTCCAAGAGTAGCAGTCAGGCCGAAAAGATCAATAGTCTTCGTAACCTGAATATTGGCGACAATCGAAGCGATCGGTATCCAGATAAAAAGTCCGATTTTGCCCCAGAACCGATATGCCAGGATGATCGCCCCAAAATTAAAAAGAAGCATCAGAGCCCAAAAAAGTTCATTCATCATCAACTCCCATACTGTGTAAACGGGCCTCAAGCTTCAGTAACCTGGCCCTAATGTGTTCCATCTTTTGCTCCAGGCGAAGCTTCTCTTTTTGAAGCCGCTCAACGGCAAATGAAGCATTATTGTTATCGCTTCCCTCTTTGGTATTTGCCTCACGGCGAAAAGGCGGGCGAAAATCCGATTCAACGGCCTTTGGCGATCTATCCCCCGAAACAACGGCCGCCTCGGCTTCCCGACGATGCTCTTTCGGAATTTTCAACAAACTCTTCATGGCATCAAAGCCGATTTTTGGCGAAAGGCCTTCATGATGAGCTCGTAACATCCGCTTTGCGTCAGCCAAATCCGCCCCTACTGCATCCTCAAGCCACTCTTCAAGATTGTATCCCTTTTGCGCACACAAGCGTTCAGCCTCGGCATATTGTGCCCCCAACTCTAAAGCGATGCCACCATACTGCGGCAACAATGTACCGCGAATACGATCTGCCACGGCACTGAGTTCCGGGTCAGCATCCCATGGAGCCCCGGCAACTCCGGCATCCATCCCGGCCGCCCTGGATAAGAGTCTGTGATAGCAAGCACTGAATCTACTACCGTGATGTCGGGCAACCTCTTCTCGGGGTTCGGCAAGAGGAACGGGATCCAGGGCTGTTCCATATATCAACAGGTGATGGGTATATTGATGAATCGCCATTCGTAAAAGAAATGAAGACTCCTGCATCGAAGCGTTTCGGTTGTGAAGAATGATGGTACGATCAAAGGGCTTGTAGAGGCCGTCGACCTTTTCGCTGCTTTTCCCGCTCTGCACTACGGTAACTTCCGTAGCAGGAGCTTCCAGGGAGACAAGGAAATCGACTATAGCTTGGTTATCCATCATTCACTCATGGCTCACAGGATATATAGCAAGAGAATAGTAGTTGTTTTCATCCAGAGAACGCCACCGGGCAATGATGTATGCACCTTTCAACTCGATATCTGAAACCTCGAGGTTGACGCTCCGATGAACAGAAGAGCCTTTACCATTTTCATAATTTTCCTGTTTTTCTTTTACATCAATCGCCATCTGCCGCGCAATCCCTGCCATGGCCATCCTATCAGCTTGATAGATCGACTCGGCCACATAACGATAGCGTCCCACAGCTCCCAAGCCGGTAATGTAGCCGGGAATTTCAGGTACAGCCGTTACCCAGACAGGAAGTCCATTGTGAAGATCACTTTTTACCGATACCCCTTTCAACGAAAAACCGGAAAACTCAAATACGACGTAACTCGCTTCCCGGTCCCGAAGGTAGGCAACAGGATCGAGAGAATCTCGGAAAGATGCCGCAGCATCGACATCGAAACTTACATCAACATCCTCAAGGTGCCCGAAGTCTCTTCCCTGGGTCAAGGTCGCAAACTTCGCTACGACTCGGGTTGAAACAAAACGTGAAACCTGGACGGCAGCCATATCCAGACACCGGTCGTACTCGGCCTCACGATCGGCCATTCGCGGTACCGTTGCAAAAAAACGAGGTTTACCGTCAACAGGAGTGGTATTCCAGAGTTGAGCATAACGTAAGTCGGAGAAATCGATAACATCATCAATAATAACTGGCCTCAACCGGCCCGACTCGTCATAACGATCATCTATCGTCTCCGAGGCCTTTGGAGAAACATTCTCGCCGTCGGACAAACACCCCGAAAAGAATAAAAGAAGAACAGCAGGGATCAAAAAAAAACATCGCTTTCGGTATCGCTTGTCCATTATCATAGCACACTACTCCTTATCAATTACTATACCGGAAAACCACTCCGAGGCAAGGCCCCCTCTTTCTTTTTGCGCCTAGAAACCGGACGAGCTATACTTTGATCGACACGTCATAACAGGAGGAGATCTTGAATGCATAATAAAAGGAGCGGAATACCCAAACTACTGGTCTTATTTGTTGTGATTGCCTTTGCGGTATCAAGTTGCACTGCAATAAGCAACACAGTTTCCAAGGCCAAAAGTTCGATAAACCGACGGGCAGAGAATGCCATACTATCAGCTACCGGCATAGCAGGATTGCAGGATTCAATGCTGGCAATGGTGGTTTATACACATGCCTTTTTTGCCGGTGGTTTTATGTACGGCTATGAAAACTTCAACGAGGGGGAAGGAGTTGAATGGAGGATACAAGTCTCCACGGATGATGAAGAAAGCCGTTTAACCGTGGAACGGGCCCTTCTCAAACGTAATGAAGATGGAAGTGGGTGGTGGCAACTCCGTTATTCCGACAATGAATCCGACCTTCTCTCCGAAGCCCTGATCGGCAAGGAGTATGAATTACTTGCCTTCAGATATCGCGACCAGGAAAGCGGCGAAATCAGAGAGTGGTTACCGGAGCAGAACGAGACCAGCGATCAAGAGGATGCGGAAGAGGAGGAACCCCCGGAGTATTATCAAGGCCCATGGGAATCGCATGTGGTGGGAACCTCTGTTATACAGGTCCCGGCAGGCACTTTTAACGCACAAGAGGTCCTTCTGGAAGAAAAAACCAAAAGCCATTACACCGATGAAGCCGGAAACGATCAAACGAAAACAGGGATACTTCGGTATCAATGGTGGATCAGTGATGAGGTTTCGGGAAAGCTCGTGAAATACCGATGGGAAGACAGCTCCGAGGGATCTGTGTTTACCGGAGAACTCATTTCGAACAAAACCGGTTATAAGACCCAACTTTCATCCTTTTGAGACACAGGCATCCGGCTGCATCGTTGTTGCAGCCGGGTGTTGGGGTTTCCTAAAGTTTTCTAAAAGGAAGTCATTCATTTAGTCCGGCAAAGAGGCCTTCGTTATGTCGTTGTATTGCAAGTTAGTGTTCTGAATAGTGGTGATACATGGCGTGTAAATCCTTTCTTCTCTGTAACTTGTAAGCTCTATTGTAAAAACAGCAAGCCAACGGCGAAAAACAAAGGAATCCACCACCATAATAACCGACGCACCACCAGGATTCCGGACACTACATACTCTTTTCCTCACCTGCCATTACTGGTATAGTATCCTCAATCCGCAAAAGGAAACCAGCCAGCAGGCGGGAGGAGTATCCGTGAGGGACAATCAGGACAGATTATTACAGATTCCGCTGGGAACCGAAAGTTTCTATCTCGAGGAAGCATATCGCCATCGAGAGATTACCTATAAACTCCATCGGCTTTTTGCTTCCTGGGGATATCTACCCGCAGAAACTCCGGTGTTTGATTTTTTTGATACCTACCGGCACCTCCTGAACGAAAACAAGAAACATATCTACCGCCTCATCGATAGAGAGGGAGATCTGCTGATGCTTCGGTCCGACATTACCCTTTTTCTGGCTAAACAGATGGGATTGCTGTTGCGACAAGAGGATCTTCCGGCCAGGGTTTGTTACAGCGACACCATTCTTCGGCACCAGAACAGGGAAGATATCAGCAGAAATGAGTTTTTCCAGGTAGGGGCCGAGCTGATCGGAAAAGAAAAGATAGAAGGTGATCTGGAAATTCTGCTCCTGCTGTTGGCAACTTTCGATTCCCTGCATGTGAAGCCCCTTATCCATATCGGGAGCAGGCGCCTCGTAGATGCTATTTTTACAGATCTCTGTTCGGCAGAACGGGAATCGGCAATTGCGGATGTTCGCAACCGCAATAGAGCAGACACGGCCGAGCTTTTGAAGAAGTTGTACGGAAAAGAAGCGGGTTCGGCCATTGCCGCGATGCTTCGCTTTATTGGAACACCGGAGGAGCTTAAAAGCATAAAACCTCGTTTTGCTGCCCATCTTAACGCTGCGGCAAAGCAAGCAATGGAAGAGATGGAGGCAATGTTCACGATTCTGGAACGACTTAACAAGGTGGAACAACTGCGCATCGATTTCTCCGAGGTTGGAGAGCAGCCATATTACACGGGCATTGTGTTTCAAGCCTATATTGATACTCTGGACGACGCAATCGCTTCGGGAGGGCGTTATGATAAGCTGTTGGAGAGCTTCGGCTTTAATGCACCTTCCGCCGGCTTTTCCATCATGTTGAGAAAAATAGAGCCGCTGCTTGGAGATGACTTTCTCCCCCCCCGTCCGGTCACATCGGACCACTATGGAAGCTTTGAAGAGGCCTTTAAAGCAGCGGAAAAGCGGAGAGCAGCAGGCGAATGCATGACACTATAGGAGAAAGCGATGAATGAGAAATCACAGGAAGCCCCTTTGAGCCTTGCTTTGCCAAAGGGACGGCTGCTGGATGAAATACAAGAGCGATTTGCAGAAAGGGGAATGGCCTTTTCCTTTGAAAAACGAAAACTTGTGGCCCGCGACGAAAGCGGAACGCTTGAGATCTTTCTGGTAAAAAACAGCGATCTTCCCACATATGTGAACCATGGTATCGCAGGTCTCGGCATCTGCGGTTCCGATGTTCTGTATGAATCCGAATATCGTTTTTTTCGCCTCAAGACCTTTGATTTCGGCGGTACATCGATGTGCATTGCAGGCAGGCGGGACGAGCCCTTTTCACTGGATAAGCGAGGAGTCGCCGTTGCTACCAAATTTATCAATTTTACAAGGGATTACTTTCATCAAAGGGGGATTCCCGTTCAGATTATCAAGCTAAACGGTTCGGTGGAGCTTGCTCCGGTTTTAGGCTTGGCACCCTACATTGTCGATCTTGTTGAAACGGGAAACACGCTCAAGGCCAACCATCTTGAAGTGAAGAAGAAGCTGGAGGATATTCATGTTCACCTGATTGCGAACCCCTCCTACTATAAGCTCCACCACCGAAAAATCGATCATTTCATACAGATGATTGAGGAGGACAACCATGAGTGAAACCATTCGCATCGAAAGAAATACAAAGGAAACCGAAATCTGTGTCAGTTTCGAGGGGCCGGAATCTCTACCGGGAACAATTTCAACGGAAGTTCCCTTCTTCGACCACCTCCTTACCTCTATGGCGTTCCATGGGGAACTGGGCTTTACGATTTCCGCCCGGGGTGATATCGAAGTGGATCCGCATCATCTTGTCGAAGATACAGGGCTCGTACTGGGGGATGCCGTCAGAAGCTATGTTCTGAAGAAGAATGCGATCGAACGCTTCGGACATGCGGTTATCCCCATGGATGATGCATTGGTTGAGGTAACCATTGATGCGGGAGGGCGTCCCTACTTTTATATGAATGCCCTCTTCCCCCAAAGCATGTGTGGAAATTTCGACACTGCGCTTCTGAAAGAATTCTTCCGTGCCTTTGCCGTTCGCGGAGGTTTAAACCTCCATATAGATGCACGCTACGGCGAAAATAGTCATCATATTGCAGAAGCTGCCTTTAAGGCCCTGGGAAAAGCACTGGGAAACGCCCTAAAAAAGAAGGCAAAAGGTATAACCCCCTCGACGAAAGGAACGATTAGCGTTTGATAGGGGCTTAAGACCTTGCTTTTCTTCTATTTTTTCCCTATAGTTACAAGAAAACTTGGCCTTATGGTTAGTGTGGAATGAAAAAAGAGGAGTTATCAAAGTTGCTCCCCCGGGAAGGATTCCTCAAGATCGGAAAAACCGGGAACAGGCCCTTATCGTCATCCGATCGAGCCGCACTCATCAGGAAGGGAAACGAACAATACAATTCCGGGAACGTTGAACTTGCGAAAAGAATTTTCATCACTACTGGATATTCAGATGGTTTGATCAGGGTCGGTGACCGATGCATAGAAAATGGGGATCCTTTGGAGGCCCTAAGACTCTACTGGCTCGCATCTGCACCAGGAAAGGTTGATGCATTGCTTGAACAAACCGCATCTGTTATTAGACGGTGGTTGAGCGAAGGGGAATGATAGATATGATGGATATGAATGAACCAGACGAAAGAGATTTTTCCGATGCCTCGGGTCAATTTGAAGAATCTGTTCTCAATGAAATTTCTGAGCTCTCGAAAAGAGGCTATCAGCTGCTGAAAGAAAATCTCACAGGAGAGGCGGAGCGTTGCTTCGAAAAAATCCTGCAGCATGATGAATTTAATAATTATGCACTTGTAGGGATGGGGGATGCTTCCCGTAAACGGGGACATTTCAGAGATGCCATCACCTACTATCAACGCTGTCTTCAACATCACGACGGCAATAACTATGCACTCTTCGGGCTTGCAGACTGTTATAAGGCCCTAAATAAATATGATGATGCAATTAAGATATGGGAGCGGTATCTTCAACACGACGAGAAAAACGTCACCGTCCTTACCAGAGTTGCGGATGCCTATCGAAAGGTGAAGGACTTTCGCCATTCGAAAGAGGTATATCTCCAGGTCCTGGAAATCGAACCTGACAACCCATATGCGCTCATCGGCCTAGGTCATCTCCATTATGACTTTAGAGAATATGAGCAGGCCCTTCAGTATTGGGAGAGAATGCTGCAAGTCAAGAAAGAGAGCGTCGACATCAGAGTTCTCACCAGCTTGGGAAACTGCCACAGGAAGCTGAAGACCTATGCACAGGGGCTTGAATACTTCCATAAGGCATTGGAACTGGAACCGCAAAATTTCTACGCCCTCTTCGGGATGGCGGATTGTTATCGGGGAATGGATCATCATGCCGATTCTCTTGAGTATTGGCATCGAATTCTCAAACTCGATCCCCACAACAAGGTAATACTCACCCGAGCCGGCGATGCCTACCGCTGTATGGGCGATTACGACAATGCCGAGGAATATTACCGCAAGGCCCTTAACATCGAATTTGATGTTTATGCTATTCTTGGCTTGGCACTTATCAACAAGGCACGGGGAAATTACGAGGAGGCCATCGAAAGCCTTTACGGACTTTTGAAAGACGACCCCAAAAACCATCGTCTGTACACCGAGATAGCGGAGTGTTACCTTGCCCTGGGACAAAAGTATAAGGCCCTCGAGGTTTTAGGGGATTTTCAGCGTCTTGGTATCCGCAACAGCTACGTTTCGTCTCTCGTTGAGAAGATTCGTCAAGGCGGATGAGCCCGTCATATTACCCCTTCCCGGAAGGCACCGACTGCGCTTCCGGCCTATTTCCCGATGAAATCTGTCGCGTATTTCACCTCTCCCCCGCTTTTCGGGGGAAACAGGTGTTCAGGGCACTCCAGCAAGGAATATCCTCCTGGACGCAGATATCAACCCTATCCCTGAACGACCGAAACCGACTGAGTGAAGAAGCTTCCCTTTTTTCTTCCGTGCCTACGCGGTTCGACGAGGCATCCGACGGCAGTGCGAAGTTATTATTAGAACTTATCGACGGACGCTTTGTGGAATCGGTACTTCTGGTAGATGAGAGCGGCCGCAAAACAGCCTGCCTCTCCAGCCAGGTCGGCTGCGCCATGAGATGTGCTTTCTGTCGGACCGGAACCATGGGTCTTCTGAGGAATCTCAGTACAGGAGAAATTCTCGAACAGTATTATCACCTGAAAAATCGTTATGGGGAGATATCGAATATTGTCTTTATGGGGATGGGAGAACCCCTTGCAAATCTTCCTCCGGTACAAAAGGCAATAGCGATTCTTAACCATCCGGAAGGCCCAGGTATCGGCATAAGGAAAATAACGGTCTCCACCTGCGGCATCGTCGACGGAATCCGTTCTCTTAGCGAAACAGCATTAATTCCCCGTCTTGCCTGTTCCCTGGTAACCGCAGATCCAAAGTTACGCCAGAGGCTTATGCCGGTTAGCAAAGCAAACCCCTTACCGGAACTAAAACAGGCATTACACTTCTATCAAGAAAAAAGCAAGCGGCGAATAACCCTGGAATGTGTACTTCTCGGCGGCATTAATAGTGCAGAGGAACAGGCCCAAGGCGTAGCTGACTTCGCAAGGGGTTTATCGGTATTGGTAAACGTCATTCCCTGGAACCCTACGGAAGGGCTTGATTTCCGGCCGCCGAGCGACCAGGAGATCATCCGATACAGAAAGCGCCTCGAACAGGCCGGTATCGCCGTTTCCAGGCGCTACCGACGCGGTTCTGAAATTAACGGTGCCTGCGGTCAGTTAGCGGTCCTCGAGAACCGCCCTGATTCGTCTGACCCCTGCAGATGAGGATTGCTCCTTCGTAATCTTAAATCGCCCCAATTGGCCGGTATGCTCTACATGCGGGCCGCCACAGACCTCTTTTGAAAAATCACCAATAGAATAGACCTTTACCTGTTCGCCGTACTTGCTTTCAAAGAAGGCAAGGGCACCGGCGGCCCGGGCCTCATCAAGGCTCATCATCTCCATGGAAACAGGGAGATCACGGTCGATTTGTTGGTTGACAATCTCCTCAACCCGACGGACCTCTTCATCGCTCATCTTCTCAGGATGCACAAAATCGAAGCGAAGCCGTTCGGTGGTAATATTACTTCCCTTCTGCTGTACGTGCTCGCCCAGCACCATCCTAAGGGCCTTATGGAGGAGATGCGTGGCGGTATGGAGTGCAGTAGTCCGCTCAGAATGGTCGGCAAGGCCGCCCTTGAAGCTCTTCTCGGCTCCCTTCTTGGAGAGCTCCTGATGCTTTTCAAAGGATTTCTCGAATCCCTCCCGATCGACCGTTAAATCATGCTCGGCGGCAAGCTCCTCGGTTATCTCCAGCGGAAAACCGTAGGTATCGTAGAGACGAAAGGCAACCCGACCAGGGATAACACCGCTTTTACTCTTTTTGAGATTGGGAAGAAGCTTCTCAAATTCGTGCTCACCCTTTTTCAGGGTCTCAGAAAAACGTGCCTCTTCCGCCGTTAGCTCTTCACGAACAAAGTCCTTTGCAGCAATCAGCTCGGGATAGGGAAGACCATACCGTTCGAAAACAATATCAGCAAGTTCAGAGAGAAAAGCACGGTCGATACCGAGTTTCAGCCCATGCCGAACGGCGCGGCGAATAAGGCGCCGAAGAATATAGCCTTGTCCCAGGTTGGAAGGCTTCACTCCCCGTTCATCGCCAAGAATGAAAACGGCGGTTCGGACATGATCGGCAATGATCCTGATGGAGGTATCGTCTCCCTCGTCCTTGCCATACTGTTTTCCGGAAAGCCGCTCAATGCCTGAAATCAGCGGGGTAAAGGCCTCGGTTTCATAGACCGATCGTTTTCCCTGCAGTACGGCAACGGTACGCTCTATGCCCATTCCGGTATCGACACATGTACGCTCAAGAGGAACAAAACTTCCGTCAGCCTGCTTATTGTACTGCATGAAGACATCGTTCCACACCTCGAAGTACTTTCCGCACGGGCAACCGGGCCGACAGTCGTCTCCGCAAGCATCCCTTCCAGTGTCGATGAACATCTCTGTATCAGGGCCGCAGGGACCAGTCTCACCGGCAGGCCCCCACCAGTTGTCCCCCCTACCGAGAAAGAAAATTCTATCTTCAGGGATTCCCATACGCTTCCAGACGGAAGCCGATTCTTCATCCCTGGGAACCTCATCGTCGCCGGCAAAACAGGTAACCGAAAGCTTTTCCACCGGGATTCCCAGCCACTTGGGACTTGTGAGGAATTCAAAACTCATGGAAATGGCATCTTCCTTAAAATAGTCCCCAAGAGACCAGTTTCCAAGCATCTCAAAAAAGGTGAGGTGATGGGGATCTCCTACCGCATCGATATCACCGGTCCGGATACACTTCTGATAATCGGTAAGACGCGTTCCGGCAGGATGCGGCTCACCCAGCAGATATGGAACCAGGGGATGCATACCCGCGGTAGTAAAAAGCACGGTAGGATCATTTTCAGGGATAAGGCTCTGGCCCGTAATACGGGCATGTCCTTTTGAAACAAAAAATTCGATGTATTTATTACGGAGTTCGTCAGAGTTCATGATACATGATAGTACGGAGGCTGTACAAGCTTGTCAATAGAGTCCGGAGAAAGAGGCTTTTGGGACAATCACATCTCTTCAAGATCGGGGTGGCTTCCTCCCTCGGAAAATTCCTGGAAGAAATAGACCAAAGCCCCGTTTTTCGTTACCCGCAGATCCGCATACCCCTTTTCCACAAGGAGCTCAAGGGCCTTTTTTACATCATCAAGCCCCTTATCACACTCCAAAGCAACCGAGCTTGGGGTAACAACGCCCTTGTTCTTTTTGGCGGTCTTCAGGATGGCCTGCTCGAGACTCTCTTTCCGCCCGAGGCTCCGTGCACCTCCGGTATGGGTTCTGTCGATCGGTCCATGAGCACCTCCCGCCATGGCCCCAAGAAAGGCATTGTGGTAACCGACCCTGAGATTTGCCTCACGAACCTGCATGGGAAGAGTGATGAGATCGTAAAAAGCCCCGATTCCGAAAAGACCACCGGTAAAGAGGTAGAGGAGCCCGCTCCCCGGTTTTCCAAGATAAAAACGGTGAAATCCAAGCGCACCAAAACCAGAAATGAGCCATAGAAGATATGCAATACCGGTAGAATACACGAGAAGCGCCTCCTTCGATTATAAAGCTACTACGAAATAGAGGAAACGACAAGATACTTGTGCTATCGAGCTATATCAGGGGGTTATGGTCATCGGATAGAACTATCTCACCCCGTTCGACAAGTCCCCTTACATAGGCAAGAAAATTGTTTCGAGCCTTATCGACTTCATCACGCCGAAGGGGACCTAAAATCTCCAACTCCGATTGGACAAAGAGTTTTCTACGATCGCTTATACAGGAAAAGAGTTTTTCCTTCACCTCATCGTTTTGCTCCGTCATAAGAAGCGCAATCTCCCGATCTTCGAAATCTCTGAGAACACGCTGCATATCACGGTCGGAAATACGAAGCAGATCGTCGACAGTAAAAAGCCGTTTGGAGATTTGTTCTTTCAGTACTACGTCGCCTTCACCCAAGGTGTCAAGAATGCGCTCCCCTTCCCTAAAGTTCATCTGCTTCAAGATGGAGGCAAGAACCGCTTGACCGTCGACTTCCTCCGTTACAACTCGCCCCTGCGCGTGTAATCGCTCCTGCAGCTTCATCTCGATAGAGGCGACAACAGAAGGAGATACCCGTTCCATCCTAGCAAGACGGCGAACCGTTTCAACCTGCAGTGACGGAGAAAGCATCTTTACAATCTCTCCCGATTTTTTACGGGAAAGGAAGCTAAGGACAATGGCAATAACTGCTGCCGATTCCCGCCGTAACAAAAGGAAGATCTGCTGGCTCTCTATCTCTTCGAGAAAGGAAAAAGGCTTTTCGCCGCCGAAGGGTATAACCTTTTCAAGGAGTGCATCCCCCTTGTCTCTGCCGAAGGCCTTCTCGAGCATGGAGCGTGCCACCTCGACACCACCGCTAACAGCCTTTGCTTTATCCTCAGCCTTCCCAAATTGATCGAATAGGAGCTTCGCCTCTTCCTTATCAATCCGCTTTATCCCGGCAATCTCTCTGGTGATCTTTTCGATTTCATCGGTAGAAAAATGGGCAAGAATCCTTGCAGCTTGTTCCTTGCCTAAAAGGAGCAATAATTTTGCTGCCTTACGATAGGGATTCCCCGCAATCCCCTTCTTGAGAAATCCCCGGAGCGAAGAACTTTCATCAGAAGGGCTTTGCTCTTTATCCTTTTCTACGTTTCCTTCTTTTCCTGGTTTTTCCGTTTTTCCGAAACGGCCGTATGCCATGGCCGCTCTTTTGGGATCACTCATGGTTCTATACTACCCTCCAAAAGGGGCCTGGTCAATTTCTCATTGGAAAGCTTTTCTACTGTTCGGAATCCTGGTGATCAAAAGGCGGCAATTCCTTTTCTCTGCGTCAATTGAAAGCCAAACCATGGGAAAACGTATGCACTGGCATAAAAGAAAGATATCTACCTGTTAAACGGCATGTGCATCACCAGGATTCCGAACACTAAGGAAAGCTTTTTTTCCCGACCCGCCTTGACATTTTTGGCAGCATTGGGTATATATACATGCGTCGCGCCGCTGTAGCTCAGTCGGTAGAGCAGAGGACTGAAAATCCTCGTGTCAACAGTTCAATTCTGTTCGGCGGCACAAGAGCTGCCTGAGATTTTCTCAGGCAGCTTCTTTTTTGTTTTATGGAGTTTCAAACTCAAACTCGTCTCAGTTCGGCCTCGGCCACCCCTCCTGCAATTCGAACAACGGCATAGCGTCCATCTTTGAAAGCCCCCGGATTAACCAATACCGTTCGTCCGATTCGTCCGACACAGGCAGACTCATGTATATGGCCGCAAAGGTGGGCGATAGGGGCTACGGCTTCGCTCCAGCGGGCCACGGAGGTGCTGCCGACATGTTTCATCTTCATCGCACGATCTGCACAGCTTCCATGAGGCGGCTGATGTGAGACAAAGATCAACGGCATTCCGTCTTGAGGAAGAGAAATGCTTGAAAGTTCCCGATTAAGAGCCTCCTCATCCATGGTGCTTGGCGTTTCGAGAGGCCCGGGTAATGATCCGCCAAGCCCGACGAAACGAATCCCAGAAAAATCGCGAGAGACCAGGTGAAGACTGCCTTCCTGTTCGGCAATGCATCGGGCCGCTTCCTCGGTATCGCAATTGCCGTGGATAAGGAAGAGGGGAAGACCCAAATTTCGACACCCTTCGATGACGCGAAGGGCATCGGACCTCCCTCCAAAATGGGTGAGATCTCCGGCAACAATAAGAAGATCGGCTGCCTCGGCCTCTTCTTTTAATTTGGATAGTCTATCAATATCTCCATGTAAATCACTCACTAACAGTATAATCATCGTTATTCTCCTTCCTTCGGCTGCGCTCATCGATAAGCAGATGATAGAGTTCCGCTTCCAGGGCAAGGAGCCGAGGATCATGGATACTCCGCTGATTTCTATCAACCGGGTTGACAAAGCGACCGACAAGCTCGACAGGCGGTCCGTCAAGCACGAATATTCTATCACCCAGAACGAGAGCCTCCTGAATGTCGTGGGTAACAAAAATCGAGGTCCTTGGCTCCTGACCCCATATATGCCGAAAGGCATTCACGAGTGAAAGCCTAAGGGCAAGGTCAAGAGCCTGAAAGGGCTCATCCATGAGTAACATTGATGCATCGAAGGCGAAGGCCCTTGCCATGGCCACACGCTGCCGCATGCCTCCGGAGAGTTCTCCGGGGTAACGTGATGCAGAGGAGCGCAGGCCTACAATCTCAAGAAATCGTCTCACAGCTCCTTCATCTTTATTCACAAGGCAGACATTTTCCAGAACCGTCATCCAGGGCAATAAGCGCGGCTCCTGAAAAAGATAGCTTACGGCCTCTCCGGTATCCCTGCCGATGCTACCGTCAGAGGGTATCAACAGGCCGGCTATGAGATGCAAAAGCGTTGTTTTCCCACAACCGGAGGGTCCGAGGATTGCGGTAATCTCCCCTTCCGGGAACTCAAGCGAGAAGCGGCGAAACACCTCGATTCCGCTATCATAGGTAAAGGAAACGTTCCGCCATTCCATTAAGAACTCCTTTTCCCAAAATGATCTGCCAGGGAAAGGAGAGCCTGGGAGAGGGCTGCTGAAATCACCACAACGACAGTCCAGGCAAAGACAGCTTCGGACTCAAGGCTGAGTTGAGCAAGTTGCATCTGAGCACCCACCCCCGATCGGGGAATGGTGAAGATCTCCCCCGCGACCACAACCTTCCAACAAAGCCCGAGGGTCAAATGAGCAGCGGTAAGAATCGAGGGAACAAGCTGAGGAATGATGACTCGCCGCAGACGCTCTACCGGAGGCACTCGAAAAATATGGGCCATCTCGACAAGCTTGCTATCGATTTCAAGGATCCCACGCTCGACAGCCCCAATGACCACAGGAAGGGCCATAAGGACCGCCGCAAAAATCGGAACAACCGTGGAAGGAAACCAGAGTATCGCAATGAGAATAACGGCCATCACCGGCACCGTTCGCATGGTGTGAACAAAGGGAGAAAGAAAGGCTCGAAAGGCGGAGGAAAGCCCCGATCCTATGCCGAGGAGAATTCCGACAATGAGGGAAAAGAGGAAGGAAACGGCAACCCGTTCTCCTGATGCCGCTATATGTCTGAAAAACGTACGCCTGTCCCCGATGGCGATAAGACGCCGAAGAACCGCAAAAGGAGTGGGAAGTATAATGTCGGCATTCACGATACTCGAAGCAGCCTCCCAGATAATGAGAAGCAGCACAACGGATGCCGCTACGAGCACCATGGACCTTGCCGGTGAAATTTTCATCTAACCGAACCTCGGTTCGTCTCTCTCCCCTCTTTACTGAAAATAGAATCCCTCGTCGGGAAGCTTTCCACCGATCGACGCAGGGTCAAAATCAAGCAGGACCCTGAGAAAATCTTCTACAAGCGGGCGGCTCTCGACGGCGGGAAGGAAGACAAGGTTGCAGTTGGGAATTGCCGGGGCGGCAATTGCAGCAGGCATGATATCGAACTTTTCGATAAGAGCCGCGGCATCATCGGGATTTGCCCTCACCCATTCGATGGAAGCCTTATATGCATCCAGAAACCTTCGAGCGACCTCCGGATGGCTGTCGAGCAGCTTCGACGAGAGGACGACAACGGTAATGGGATAAGAACGCCCCTCTTCACCCCCATAAAGATCGTTCCAACTCTGCTGAAAATCGATTACAGAGGAAACGGTCGGAGCTTTATTTGAAACCAGGGTTGCAAAGGGCTCCGGGAGGACCCCATACTCAACCTTCCCTCCAATAAGAGCTTGGGCAAGTTGTGGGGCAGCGGTGATCGAATAATCGATACTCACCTGCTTTTCGACACCTGAACGGGAAAGAAAATAGCGAAGTAAGAAATCGGGTGTTGCCCCCTTGCCCACCGTGTATACGGTTTTTCCATCGAGGTCGGCCCAGGATGCAATGCCGGTATCCGAAGAGAGGAGGTGAAGAATTCCATAGCCGATTACTCCTCCGAGGCGGTAACCGGTGCCTGCGTTATACAGTTTAGCAGCAAGGTTCGTGGGGAAAACGGCGATATCGACCTCCCCGGAGGAAACCCTCGCCACCATCTCCTGGGGAGTGGGAAGCACCTGAAATTCGACGCTGATTCCCGCTCCAAGCTCAGGAGGGTCTTCCAAAAGGCGAACAGCCCCAAAGCCGCTGGATCCTTTATAGACGGCACCACGTATAACAAGGGATTCTTTCTTTTCCTTTGCCCCACTTCCGAAAAGCGGCAAAGCAGATGCCAAAAGAAATCCTGCCAGCAACAGGGAAAAAGCACGGAAACTACTCCATTGCTTCAGATTTTTCATATCAACTATCCCTTCTTTTCTCATCATTTTGCAATAACACGGAAAAAGCGCTTCTTTCCTGCACGAAGTAAAAGCTCTCCGTCATCATCAAGTTGCTTATTTGTAACGATCGCTTCAATATCATCGATTTTTTCATCATTAATGACCGCTCCCCCTTGCTGAACAAGCCTACGGGCCTCACTGCGCGAGGAGCAGAGGGTGGTCATGGCGAAAAGTTCGAGAATACCAATTCCTTCTTCCAGATCCTCGTTCGGGAGCTCGATAAAAGGTATCGCCCCCCGATCTGAGGCCCCGCCGGCACTGAACGCGGCCTTGGCAGCATCCCTGGCCTTATCGGCCTCATCTTTACCATGGATCAGTTTGGTCTGCTCATAGGCAAGGATCTCTTTAGCACGATTCAGTTCGGAACCCTCCAATCGGCCGAGCTCCCTTACCTCTTCTACGGGAAGGAAGGTAAAAAGCATGAGGAATTTCTCTACATCTGCATCCGCGATATTCCTCCAATATTGGTAATACTCAAAGGGAGGAAACAGATTCGGATCAAGGAATACAGCGCCCTTCTCGGTCTTTCCCATTTTTTTGCCGTCGGAACGGGTAACAAGGGGAAAGGTAAGCCCGAAGACCTCATTCCCCGACATTCGGCGAATCAGCTCCACACCGGCGACAATATTACCCCACTGGTCATCCCCTCCAATCTGGAAGAGGCAGTTCTCATCCCTATTAAGTACATAAAAATCATAGGACTGAAGGAGCTGATAGTTGAATTCGATAAAACTGAGTCCCGTTTCCAGGCGTTTTTTATAGGATTCGAAGGTGAGCATCCTGTTTACCGAAAAATGCCGCCCGATATCGCGTAGGAATTCGATGTAATTAAGATTGGCAAGCCAATCGTAATTGTTCAGAAGTTTCGCCTTTCCATCGGAAAAATCGACGATTCTGCCGATCTGCTTTTTTATGGCCTCGGCATTCTTCTGTATTGTTTCAACCGATTGGATCTTCCGCATCTCGGTTTTACCCGACGGATCTCCGATAAGGGCGGTTCCCCCACCCACAACAGCCAAGGGCTTGTGGCCTGCACGCTGAAGGTGGGCCATGGCAAACAGAGGTACCATATGCCCCACATGGAGGCTGATACCGGTAGGATCGACCCCAACGTAAAAGCTGTTCGGTCCGGAAGAAAGGGCCGTTTCCAGCCCCTTTTCATCGGTACATTGCTGGATAAATCCCCGTTCCCGCAGGACGGTCAAGGCATCGGCCATCTCACACTCTCCTGTAGTTCTTAATCTCTGCTCTTATTCGGGAGGTCAATTCATCGATGGGAACCCGAACCTGCTCCATGGAATCCCTGAAACGCAAAGTAACCGTCTTGTCCTCTTTCGTGTCATAGTCGATGGTAACGCAAAAGGGTGTCCCAATCTCGTCCATGCGACGATAACGGCGGCCGATGGCGCCGGATTGATCGTAAAAAACGGCGAATTCCTCACGAAGATCAGAAGCGACCCCCTGAGCGATTTCCGCGATGCCATCCTTCTTTACCAAAGGGAGCACGGCAACGGTGACAGGAGCGAGAGAGGGATGGAAATGAAGCACGGTTCTGATATCGCCGCCTTCCAACTCCTCTTCTTCATAGGCATCGGAAAGAACCATAAGAACCGAACGGGTAAGCCCGGCCGAGGTCTCTATGACATAGGGTATATAGCGAGACTTATCATCATCAAGATAGGTGAGATCCTTGCCGCTGTATTCCGCATGGCGGCTAAGGTCAAAGTCGGTGCGGGAATGAATACCCTCAAGTTCCTGCCAGCCCATGGGAAACTCATATTCAATGTCAAAGGCATCTTTTGCGTAGTGAGCAAGTTCGTTTTCGCCGTGACGGTGGAAACGAAGCTTCTCTTTTCGTATTCCGAGCTTATCGTAATAGGAAATACGTTCGTTTTTCCAAAACTCAAACCATTTGTCATCCTCTCCCGGCTTTACAAAGAACTGCATTTCCATCTGCTCGAACTCACAGGTTCGAAAGATGAAATTCTTCGTAGTCACCTCGTTGCGAAAGGCCTTTCCGACCTGGGCAATACCGAAAGGAATCTTCACCCGGCTGGTCTGAACGACATTACGAAAATTGACGAAAATCCCCTGGGCGGTCTCGGGACGCAAATACACGATGCTGCCGTCGTCCTTGACAGGGCCGATATGGGTTGCAAACATCAGATTGAAGTCGCGAGGTTCGGTAAAGGTTCCCGAGTTGCCACAAACGGGACAGGGAGCCTCAAGATCAATCTGATCGGCCCGAAAGCGACTCTTACACTGCTTACAATCCACCAGGGGGTCGGAAAAATTATCGACGTGCCCCGAGGCCTCCCAAACCCTGGGGTGCATCATGATAGCGGCATCGAGGCCGACGATATTATCATGAAGCTGGGTCATCTCCCTCCACCAATAATCTTTGACGCGGTTCTTCAGTTCAACACCAAGGGGACCGTAGTCCCAGGCCCCGGAAAGTCCTCCGTATATCTCACTGGACTGATACACAAAGCCTCTTCTTTTGCAGAGCGAAACCAGTTTTTCCATGCTTACTTCACGATTCTCAGCCATCAGTCAACCTCACTTCTTGAGCAATTCTATTCCCCGGTCGATACGATCCAGGGCCTTGTCTATTCCAATCAGTCGAATGGAGCCGAAAAGTGGCGGAGAAACGGTGCTGCCGGTAATGGCAACACGAAGAGGAGAGAGCATCTGCCCCAGCTTGAAACCCAACTCCTCGGATTTTTCTCTGAACATCTCTTCGACAACATCGTCGTCGGCCCTTTTCATGGCCTCAATAATTGTTCTCCCCGCTTCCATCGCGATGACGGTAGATGCAGCATCCATTTTCTTCGCAATAAGCTCTTCCGCCGTATAGCCGGAAGGCTCCTCAAAGGCAAATCGGCAGATATCTCCGGCATCGGGGATGAACTTCATCCGCTCCTTTACCAGAGGGACCATCTGCTTCACAAGCTCCATTTGAGATGCTTCCGGGGGATCGGAAACCAAGTCCGCTTTCTCAAGAAAGGGAAGCATACGTTCGACCAGCTTGGTATCATCCATCCGGCGGATATACTGCCCGTTGAACCACTCGAGCTTCCGGTAATCAAAGACACCCGGTGCCTTGTTGATTTTTTCAAGGCTAAAGAGCTTCTCCAATTCTTCTTTTGTGAAGAACTCCCGCTCGCCGTCGTAGCTCCAGCCGATAAGACTCACGTAATTGATCAGGGCCTCCGGCAAATAACCAGCCTTTCGGAATTCCCGCACTGCGGTGGCACCGTGGCGCTTCGATAACTTCTGTCCATCCTTACCCATAACCATGGGGAGATGACAATAGACCGGCGGCTCCCAGCCGAAGGCTCGATAGAGCAGCACATGAAGTGCTCCGGAAGGAATCCACTCCTGTGCGCGCAGGATATGGGTAATCTTCATGAGATGGTCGTCAACCACATTCGCAAGGTGATACGTGGGAAAACCGTCGCTTTTGAGAATCACCGGATCAGGCGGTATATCGCGATTTTTTCTGGTCACCTTCCCCAGCAGGACATCATCAAACGAGGTTTTCCCCTCGGAAGGGACCTTAAAGCGGACGACAGGATGCTCTCCCGCAGCAATCCGCTGTTTCGCTTCCTCAAGAGGAATCGAACGGCAATGACCATCATAGCCCACGCGGGAGGCCTTGCTCTTCTGCTGCTCCTGCCGAAGTGTTTCAAGCCGTTCGGAGCTGCAGAAACAGTAGTAGGCATGACCACTTTCGATCAGCTTCTTGGTATATTCCTGGTAGAGATCATGGCGTTCGGATTGAATATAAGGGCCGTAATCGCCACCCTTCTCAGGTCCCTCATCCCACTCTATTCCCAGCCAACGGAGGGTCTCGAAGAGATCCTCCAAAGCCTCATCATGATACCGTTCACGATCGGTATCCTCGATTCTGAGGATAAATGATCCACCGCTGGATCGGGCAAAAAAGTAATTAAACAGGGCTGTTCTGATTCCCCCGATATGCTGGAGCCCGGTCGGAGACGGGGCATAACGTACGCGTACACTCATAGTTGCCTTTCCCTTTGAAAGATAATTGCCATTATATCGATCACGTCAAGTAAGGGTCAACCAAAGGGAAGGCTGACAGTCAGGCCTCTTTCTCGATCTCCTGCTTCGAAGGGTAAAGCCAGTTGAGAGCATCCTCGGTCAACTTTGCAAGGATGACCGGCACGACCTGTTCCCTGCTTCGCTGAATCTCCTTTTCAAGGGAGGGTCTGGAGTAGCGCTTTTTCATTTCGGCACTTTCGGAGGAAACCAGCGAGGCAACATCATCCTGTTCGACGGTAAAAGGGACAAGGGAGTAGAGAAGAAGGAGCCGCACTGTCGGACCGACGTAACCGGCACGGATCATCGATACGAAGTGCTCCATAGCCTCCTCGCGGCGCACCTGCATCAGAAGTGAAAAACCGTACAGGAAATTGATCCATTCCTTATCTTTCCTCGCTTCATCCCGATGAGGCCCGAAAAAGAACTCCAAGCCTTCGGCATCGGTCCGCAGCAGCCGTGGAATACCCAATGAAAGCAAAAAGCGGGAATGGAGCTTGGGATAGTGTTCCCGGAGATGGCTCTCCAGGCGATCGATCCCCTGCATGTTATTTTTCAAAAGATAGGCATTGATGAGTATTCGTATCCTTTGACCGGATATCCGCCCCCTTTGGTAAAGGCGATCCTCAAGATAGGCGATGACCCCATCCCAGTTTTCGTCTTCAAGGTTTCGAAAAAGCCTCCAGTTCAAAAGAAAATAGGAATCGATACCACCTATAATAAGAAAAAAGATGATAGGAAGATACCAGCTGTCGCGCCAAAAGATTGCGGCATACTCATGACCGAGCATAAATAAGGGCATAAAAAAGACAACAAAAAACGATAACACGATGACAAGATTGAAAAACAGAAAAATTATCTTAAACTTCACCCCAAAATGCTCCTATAATAATAAGAGAAAGTGTAATCTATCCTGGAAGGGGGGTCAACGGCGTCGTTCATGAAAAGTATTTCAACCAGTAGTCTTGAACCGCAAATTTATATTGATGCGCCTCTGTTTCTAGACGAGGGCTATGTGCTGCTCACCCCGGATATTCCTGTTACCCGACGACTGATCGAACGGCTGGAATCATGGTATTTCGAAACGGTTTACAGTGACGGCATGCCGGTCGAAGCCCCACCGGCGGATGGAACGGGAAAGGTCGGGGTCCTTGATGCAACCATGAAAGAGAGCGAGGCTCTCCAGAATGCCGTCGATTTCATTACCGAAGAAACCGAGAAACTTGCAAAGATCTATACCTCCTTTCTCGAACATAATGTACTGTCGATAAATGAACTTTCAGATATCGTCAAAGAGATCATTGCAAAGCTCAAGGAAGAGAGCCGTTATCTTCTTGCCCTTCCCGACAGTGAAGAAGAGGATCAGAATTTCATTGTTACCCATTCGGTAAAGACAGCCGTCGTGGCCTTGGCTCTGTCGCTTTTTCTCAATATTCCTCCTCACAAGCAGATCGAGATAGGCCTTGCTGCCCTACTTCACGAAATCGGGATGATTCGGATTCCGCCCCAGATCTACAAACACAACAGAAAGTTGACCCCAAAGGAGCGGCAAACCATCATCACCCACCCCGTCATCAGTTTCAAGATTCTCAAGGAGGCTGGATTCCCCAATCCCGTTGTCCTGGCAGTCCTGGAGCATCACGAATATATCGACGGAACAGGCTACCCGAGAAAACTTCGGGGAGATCAGATCTCCTTATACGGTAAGATCATCGGTGTTGCATCCTCCTATGCTGCAGCAGTTTCGAAACGGCCTTTTCGGGAGGGAAGAGACGGCCATTCCGGAATCATGGATCTGGTAAAGGAGATGGGGCGGCGTTACGACGATGCAATTCTCAGGGCCCTGGTCTTGACGCTTTCGGTCTATCCCGTGGGGACCTATGTGCTTCTTTCCAACAAGGTCAAGGCCCTCGTCGTCAAGACCGATCAGAAGCACCCTAAGGAGCCGACGGTTCGTCTTTTGGTTAATGAAAACAACACGCTCTATCCGGAGCAGCCAGTGGTACAGATTCGGGAAGATAATGAGGTAAAGATTTCCCGCCCGCTTTCCCGAAGTGAGATAGAAGAGTTGAAAAAGCAGTTACCCCTGCGCCATTAGGGACATCATTTTGTTGACAGAGCCAGACCTTTCGGTTAGCCTTTCATCACTTTCGTCATGAAACAGCATATGAAACAGGATCAAATACTCAATACGATAGGAAAATTCATCCGCCAGGGCCGCCGTAACGAACTGGCGCCCCTGCTCTTCGACCCCTCGGCGATCGAGAAATCGGAACGAATACCCGACGGTGATCAAATAAAAATCGAGGCTCGAATCATTAGCGATGCCCTCGAGTCCGTTACCAACGGGATGTACAATCCGGAGGCGGTAACGGAACTCTTGTCCATAGGAGATGCGTCTCCCCTGGCAAGCTGGAAGGCCCTCTGTCTATCGATTTCTGCCTTCTACAACGGAAATCGAGACGAGGCGCTGAGCCAGTTATCGCATATTGATGATGAAAGTCCGGCCTCCGCCCTCATCCCGGTCATCACACAACTGTGCGAAAAAAAAGAAGGCAGGGAAGGAGCCCTTTCCCCAAAGAGCAAAAGCCTCTTTCATCAGGTCACCGAGGACCGTTCTTTTATCACCAGCGCCCAGAATCAGCTGAAAGAGTATCTCGAAGGCGAAATGGAGGAACTCTTCGTCGAAACGGCAATCCTCCTCATCCGGGATCTTAAGGGAGACTATCCGAAGGCTGCGAGATCCCTTGCCATGTGGATCACAAAAACGGCCTCGGCCTACGGATTTTCGCCCGAAATCATTGTCTCCAATCTGAAACTGATATTCGGACCCGCCGAAGGAAGCAGACTCTGCGCACTGGCCCTCCAGGACGAAGAGCCGGAAATAAGTCTGCTTTTCTGGATCAGAACACTGATATCACGATTGAAGCAGCGTGATATCGAGGAAGCAGAGACCGCTGCTTTTCGGGAAATCATCGCCGAAGCGGCGATGAGAGTGGAAAAGATGATGTGCTCTCCGCAAGAGGCAGAAAAGGCCGGCTATGAGATAGAGGAATGGAAAACCTATATGCAGAGCCTTGCAAGCCTGAGCGCTGCCTCTGCTTCGCTTCTAACCATATTTGATCCCGCCATTACCTTTCCAACGAATAGGGAAGAGGATTCGTCGGCAGTCTTCTCGTTTCTGACGGGCCTTGGATACGAGGAGGAATGCCGTCCGATGATGAAACGGCATCCCCAGGAACGGCCTTCTATCCCCCAACGGGAACGTAACCCCGCCCGTCCCGTACAACTTGAACTCTTCGCATAGGCACTTTTCTTGGGAGGTAGATGTCCGATGAAAAAGAACAAACATGATTATATGAAAGAATTGCGGTCTCCTGATCCCTTAGCGAATATCGACGATCTGGATAGAGAAATAGAGTCACGCCCCAATTACGTCGGGCCGGGGGCCTGGATCGCCGTGGCAAAGGAAAGAATGAAAGAAAGCGTAAAAGAAATCTGTACAAATGATAAGCGCCCGACGTAAACTTGATATAGTACGCATCAAGGGGGCAACGCATGAATCAAGTGACAGTGACACTGCCCGACGGCAGCAAGAAAACGGTTGCTTATGGAACAAGAGTCAGCGAATTCCTTCCGCCATCGGAAGCGGATGACCTACAGGGGCCAGTTGTAGCGGCCCTTGTCAATAACGATTTGGTTACTCCTTCTTTTAAGATCGAGATCGACGCAACCGTCGAACCGGTTACACTCTATAGCAGATATGGCAACCGGATCTATCGACGTTCCCTCTCGTTTTTGCTCGGGCTTGCTTCAAAAAAGGTTTTTCCCGACCGCCACCTCGTAATCGGTCACAGCCTCGGAGATGGATACTACTACTATTACAACGGAATGGCCGGTGTTGGGGAGGGAGAAATTGCCCGTCTTGAGGAAGAGATGCATGCAATAGTAAAAGCGGCTCTGCCGATCAAACGTTCGGTGATCAGCTATGAGCAGGCTCTCGAAAGGGTCCGCAAGGAAAATCTTCCGGCAACAGAGCTGCTCCTTCGTTACCGAAATGATCCGAAAATTCCCTTGTATATGTGCGATCAGTTTTTCGATATCAGCTATGAACCCTTGTTGGACAATACCTCACTACTGTCGCTCTTCGAATTGAGGAACTATCCCCCAGGCTTTCTCCTTCGCTATCCAAAGTCGAAAGAACCAACAAAACTCGCCGAGTTTATCGACCATCCGCTCCTCTTTTCAATTTTTAAAGAATATAAGGCTTGGGGAAAAATTCTGGATGTTAATTGTACGGGAAGGTTGAACCAGCTCATCGAGGAACGAAACATTGCCCCCTTTATCCAGGTGGCAGAAGCACTTCACGATAAGAAGATCAGCCAGATTGCCGACCAGATCGCACAAAGGCGGGATACGGTACGAGTAGTGCTCATCGCAGGTCCCTCTTCATCGGGAAAAACGACCTTCACAAAAAAACTGGCGATACAACTTCAGGTACTTGGCTTTAATCCCGTCGTTATCGGCCTTGACGATTACTTTCGCCCCAGAAAAAATGTTCCTTTGGATGCCGATGGCAATCTCGATCTCGAAAGTCTCCGTGCTCTCAACATCGAGCAGCTTAACAGTCATCTTCTCGCACTTTTTGCTGGAAGGGAAATCGAGGTTCCCATCTTCGATTTCAAAGCGGGAAAACCGAAAGAGCAGGGGAAAAAGCTTCGCTTCGGAAAACGCAATATCCTGCTCATGGAGGGGATTCACGGCCTCAACCCCGATCTTACCCCAGAGATACCGAGAGAACAGAAACACCTGGTCTATATCTCCGCTCTTACCCAGCTCAACCTCGACGACCACAATAGGATCGCGACCACCGACAACAGGCTCTGCCGCCGAATGGTTAGGGACCATCAGTTCCGAGGGAACAGCGCACTCTCTACCCTGGAAATGTGGCCTTCTGTCAGACGGGGGGAAGATAACAACATATTCCCCTATCAGCATCTCGCGGATTCGGCCTTTAACAGTGCCTTAGACTATGAGCTTGCGGTACTAAAACCTTACGTGGAGCCGCTGTTGAATACAGTCAAACCCTTCCACCGGCAGTACAGTGAAGCGAGAAGGCTCCTGGCATTTCTGACCAATTTCTCTTCGATCCCGGTCCAGTATGTCCCCCAACATTCCATCTTGCGGGAATTCGTAGGAGGAAGCGGCTTTAGCTACTAGGGCTATAGATTGCATGATTTTTTCAACCTTTGTTCTGCTGCTGCCGCTTTTTCTCATCATAGGTGCCGGCTACCTTTTCGCCAGGTTCTATGCAGTGGGTGAAGCATCATTGGTCGCGGTCCTCACCGACTTTTTTATGCCGATGTTGGTTTTCGTTTCCCTGTACCGATCTACTATTACTCCGTTGGAACTCGGAAGACTTTTCGGGGCTACCAGTGCCGTGGTGGTGATCATGTTGTTGCTGGCAGTATCGTATGCCCGTATCGCCCGAATAGACCCGAAAAGCTTTGCCTTACCGGTAATCTTCATGAACTCAGGCTTTCTCGGCATCCCCCTTATGCAGATATGGGGAGGCTCGGAGGCGATGAATATCATCATCATTTTTGATGAAATTCAGACCCTCTATATCTTCACCCTTGGGCTCGTCATCATTCGGGGAGGGGTAAGCAAAAGGGCCATCAAAGCCTCCCTAAGCAGCCCGATTCTTTGGGCCGTTATCGCCGGATTCGGGGCAAATGTGGGAAGACTACCGATTCCTCATCCCATTCTCGACACCTGCGCCTTCGCCGGCGATGCAGCGTCTCCGCTTGCGGCCTTTACCCTAGGGCTCTCCATCCATGCCCGCAAACCTCAATTGGAAATACACCTCTTTGCAGGAATTCTTCTCAGGATCGTCGCCGGATTTCTTACAGCCCTGCTTGTGGTCACCCTCTTCGGCTTCTCGGGAACAGCCCGTACGGTACTGTTGGTAACGGGGGCCTTGCCGGCGGCACTGTTCAGCTATGTCCTTCCCAGTCGCTACGGCATAGATAGCCGAAGAGCCCAGGGAATTGTTATCGCCACGACGATGCTGAGTATCATCACCATCCCCGTGGCATTTGCAATTGCCCAGGCACTATAACGGCAAACCGAAACAAGAGTGCAAGCACACATACTGCCACTACTCCGAGAATCAAAGCTATCATCACTATCTTGTTGCTGGTTTTCATTCTTTTTTCCGCTCCTTTCGGCAGGTTTTATAGGCCTTGATCACTTCATCAATCGTTATATCGAGGGTCTCCATCGCATGAAACAGTGCGGGTAATTCTTCCTCGAAGAAACTCTTTTTCCGCTCCCGTTTAACCCTCTTGGCGCCCTCCGGGGCCACAAAGTAGCCGATGCCCCGCTTGTTATAGATAACCCCAAGCTCTTGAAGGTAGCTATAGGTCCGCATCGCCGTATTGGGATTCACCTGCATCATCCCTGCCAATTCCCTGATGGAGGGAACTCTCGTTTCTACGGGCCAAGTACCGGTAATAATCTGTTCAAACATAAAATCGGCGATCTGAAGATAAATGGGACGTGTATCATCAAACTCCATGGCTCACCTCTGCCTCTCTGATTCGCAGCCAGGAAACCAACCAGCAGAAAGGCGGAAGAATACCCCAATAAAAGATTTTGGCACAACGGATGAGCCCTTCCATCAACCCCCTACCGAGAAGGGGACGGAAGATCGAGGGGTCCAAGTGGTTCAGTTGATACAGCCCACCGAAAGCAAGCCTTTGAGCAAGGAGTCCAAGCAGAGAAAAGAAAAAAGAGAGCAGTGTTAATGTAAGTACTGTTTTCAAGAAATGATTCTTACGAAACCAGGCGGCACCGAGAAAGAAAAGAGACTGGCTAGCAAGATAATTGGCATACAAAAATCTCAAGTTTCTTGTGAAAGGCGTAAAGAAGGGAATTGCATTACGAAACAAAAGTAAAGTCAGAAAGTGGGCACAGAGGGCGGCAATGCTGTAACCGAAAATAGCAAGGAGAAGGTAACAGGGGCCCGAAAAGAGAAGACGCGAGAGGGTTTTCTCCCCTGCCCCGGCAGGCAGAAGGATAAAATGGCGGATGCTAGCTTTGTGATGAAGATCGGAAAAGGACCGACTGGTAAGTATGTATCCGCCCGGAAGGAATAAAAGAGGAAAAAGGATATCGTGGAACTGCCTAGTATCTCCCTGCCAGGCCACAAGCACTCCAAGAACGATTATCACGGCAATTGCGGCTGCGAGGGCAAGAAAGGCATTGCGCCATTGGGTATGAAGATCCCGTTTCATGAGAAGGAAGAGGCGGCGAATGGAAAAGCTCATCACCCGGCCCTCCTTTGAAGTGCGGCCTCGACCCTTTCCCGAGCGGTCATGACAGCGTTGAAGAAAACCTCGATATCAACCGACCCTTCCTCTCCGCTTTTGTTCTCCTCCACCACGATGTAGCCCCCCAGTGCCTGATCGCTATAAATAGGCACCGGGTCGGAAGGAAGCGCTCGAACATAGCGCATCAGCAGCGACCTACCGATTTCGGCAATCGTACGGTTGAGAATAATCGATCCTGAATCGACAATGACAATGGGATCAATCAAGTGCCCCATATCCCGTACCTGGTGGGTTGAAATGATAATGGTCTTGGTTTCATCGACTGCAGAGGCAAGCACCCGCCGAAATTGATTTTTGGAGGGAATATCCAATCCGTTTGTGGGTTCATCAAGGAAAAGTATCGAGGTATTGCATGCAAGGCCGAAGGAGAGAAGAAATTTCTTACGCTGGCCATAGGAAAAAGTGGTAAGCTTCCGGTTTCCTGGAATATCAAACTCTTCGAGATAAGAGAGAAACTGATGGTGATCAAAGCGCTCATAAAAGGGAGCATACAGCAATTCGTAGGCCTCTCCGGTAAGTGCATTTACATGAAAGTCCTCTGCAAGAAAGAAAATTTCGGCAAGAAGCGAAGGAGAGCGCTTGGCAGGTTCCCTCCCAAGGAGAAGGACCTCCCCGGCCTCAGGGAAAAGAAGCCCCGACATAATCTGCAAAAGTGTTGTCTTACCCGCACCATTTTTACCAAGGAGTCCATAGATATTCCCTGGCTTTAGGTTTAAGTTCAAACCGCGAAAAAGATGGTTTTTACCATACCCAAAATCCATTCCGGATATTCGGATCATTTCAAACCTCCGTATTACTGTTCTATTTAATTAGTACACCAGAACAATAAGACAAATATCGTAACAGTGTCAATCCATCTTTCAGGGAATAGTTTCCGTTTCCATGTCACGGTAACGGGAAAGCAGTGAAAGGAAGTGTTCTCTGGAGATTTCTTCCGCACCAAAGGAGGCAAGGTGCTCGGTATAGACTTGGCAGTCGATGAGTCGATAGTTCTGCCGGACAAGAAACCGTACGGCAGTGACAAAGGCGACCTTACTGGCATCACGCCGAAGTGCGAACATCGATTCGCCACAAAAAAGGGCCCCTACCGAAACCCCGTAAAGCCCGCCCACAAGCTGTCCTTCGAACCAACTTTCAAAGGAATGAGCATATCCCAAGCTGTGAAGCCTTTGGTATGCCGTAATCATCTCTTCGGTTATCCAGGTGCCCTCCTGTCCGGGGCGAGGCACCTCGGAACAGCTTCGTATGACCTGATCAAAGGCTCGATCCATGGTGACCCGATATTCACCGGAGCGTATCCGTCGTTCAAGCCGATGAGACGAGTGGAGTTTTTCCGGAAAAAGAACGAACCGGGGATGGGGGTTCCACCACAGAATGGGGCTGTCGTCACCGAACCAGGGGAAGACCCCCTGGCCATATGCGGAGACGAGAATCTCGGGCGAAAGTTCTCCCCCTACGGCAACAATTCCTTCATCATCTTTAGGAGCCGGAAATGTTACAACCGGCAGCCCTTCGGTAAAAAAAGGCATGGTAAGCAATGACCCAGCTAGAGGATTTCTACCTTGATTTTACCGGCATCAAGGCTTACCCGGGCACGGCCGCCGGAGGAAAGATCCCCGAACAAGACCGCATCCACAAAGAAGGACTTAACGTGCTCCTGAAAGAGCCTTGCGATATTTCTGGCTCCGAAAACAGGATCATACCCTGTTTCAGCCAGCCAGTGCCGTGCTTCCGGAGTGATCTCGAGAAAAACAGACTTTGCTTCCAGCTGCAGAGCAAAGGCCTTAATCTCTTTATCGACGATCTGCAAAACGACATCGATCGGCAAATGGGCGAATTGGACAATCCGATCAAGACGATTCCGAAACTCGGGGCTGAAGGCATCCTCAAGGGCCTTCCCAAGGGCCGCTTCACTCACACTCCGTTCTCCGAAACCGATCATCGGCTTACCAATATCGCGGGCCCCGGCATTGCTGGTCATGATGATAATGATATTACGGAAATCGGCTTTTCGCCCCGAGGTATCGGTCAGGGTAGCGTAATCCATCACCTGGAGGAGCATGTTGTACACATCCCTGTGAGCCTTTTCGATCTCATCGAGGAGAAGTACAGCATGGGGCTCTTTTCGTACCGCATCGGTCAAGAGCCCTCCCTCTTCATAGCCGACATAGCCCGGAGGGCTACCGACAAGCCGACTCACCGAGTGTCGCTCTTGATACTCACTCATATCAAATCGAATAAGACCGATCCCCAGGTGTTCGGCGAGTTGTCGGGCGAGCTCGGTCTTTCCGACGCCGGTAGGCCCGACAAAAAGGAATGAGGCAACGGGACGTTCACCGTTACCAAAGCCTGCACGGGAACGCTTTATGGATTCCACCACCGCGGAAACGGCCTCATCCTGCCCGAAGACCACGGACTTCAGACGCTGCTCAAGGGTACGCAGCCGCTCGGTCTCATCGGAAGAGACACTACGCTCGGGAATTCGTGCAATCCCCGCCACAACCTTTTCCACAATCGACCGATCCACTACTCGCCGTTCATCCGCCTCCGAAGGTTCGGAAAGTTGGATCCAGGCACCGGATTCGTCGACGACATCGATGGCCTTGTCGGGCTGTCGTCGATCGTTGATGTACTGGGTAGAAAGATCGAGGGCCGCCTCTATTGCATCATCGTCATAGCTGACCCCATGATATGTTTCATAACGGCCCCGCAAGCCTTGAAGGATCGCAAAGGTCTCATCCCTCGAGGTTTCGGGGATATCGATCTTCTGAAATCGACGACTTAAGGCCCGGTCCTTATCAAAAAACTTCTTAAACTCCTCATCCGTTGTGGAACCGATACAGCGAACCTTACCACTTGCAAGCATCGGTTTAAGGAGATTCGATGCATCCATCGATCCGCCGGAGACCGCCCCGGCACCGACGATGGTATGAATTTCGTCGATAAAGAGAATAACCCGTTCTTCGGCTTCAAGCTCCCGAAGGACCTGTTTCATACGTTCCTCAAAATCACCGCGATATTTTGTACCCGCAAGCATTCCTCCCAGATCAAGGGAAAAGAGCCGATAATCGCGCAAAGGGGCAGGCACTTTTTCTTCGGCAATGCGCGAAGCCAGCCCTTCAACCACGGCGGTTTTTCCGACTCCCGGTTCACCCACAAGAATGGGATTATGTTTAAGTTTCCGGCAAAGGACAAGGCTCATGCGCTTAAGCACATCCTCACGGCCGATAAGGGGTTCAAGCTCCCCATCCCTGGCAGCCTGGGTAAGATCCCTGGCAAACAGCTCCAGGGCACGTCCATGGCGCCTGGGCTCCGAATCATCACCATCCTCGGAATCATCCTCCACTTCGCCTTCATCCACCCAGGGAACAGCGGATGTAACGGCATTCAAAAGAGCGTATCGACTGACACCGCTTTTGCGGAGGATATAACCGCTTTGGCTTTCTTCCTCATCGAAGATGGCGACAAGAAGATCACCGGGTTCCACAATGCTGGTGGAAGAACTTTGTGCATGATAGAGAAGGCGGCCGATGACACTCTCAAAGCCAGCACTCTGTATCGGTTCAAAGGCTTCGTCACCCGCTACAGCAGGGACCTTCTCGGCTAAATATGCCTCGAGCAACCGGCTGGCCTCTTCAAGATCCGCGCCCGCTTCCTCAAGCAGAGTACGAAGCTCCGGGAAATGAAAGGCGGCATGAAGCAGGTGTTCCGGCGTAAGATATTCGTGGCGCCGTTCCTTGGCCATGAGATAAGCAGTCTGAATTAATTCTTGTACGTCGTCGCTAATTTCCATCTACCTTACCATCAGAGATCCGGTTCTATTTCACAGCGCAGGGGAAACTCCTCTGACTTGGCCATGACAAGGACCTGCCGCTGTTTGGTGACGGCAATATCCTGACTGTAACAACCGACCAAGCCCTTTCCTTTTTTATGAACATCAAACATGATTTTAACGGCCTCTTCACTAGAATGATGAAAAACCTGGCGAATCACCTTAACGACGAAGTCCATAGTGGTGTAGTCATCATTTAACAGAATCACCCGATACATCGGCGGCTCCCGATACTGCTCTTGTGAGCGATCCTCAAGCTTTGTCCCGAAACGAAAATCACTCATGGTTTTTCCCGTAAAGGTGCTCCATCTCTTCCAGGATAGCCTCCGTTTTTTCACGGCATTTGCCACAAACGGTTCCTGCGCCGGTTGCCTTTTGTATTGCCTCGTAGCTGACGGCCCCGGCCTTGTAGGCGGCCTCGATTGCCTGATCGGTAACGCCTACACACTCACAAACGATATTCGCAACGCTTTTGGTAAAGGGATTTTCAAGACCGTTTTTCTCAAGGTAATCATCAATGGCAGCCCTAAGTCCTTTGTCCCCCAAAACGCTACAATGGAATTTGTGCTCGGGAAGACCGCCGAGAGCCTCGGTGATTTGTTTCGGCGTGATATGATATGCCTCTTCCAAGCTCATCCCTGTCACCATTTCACTCATCATAGAGGTACTGGCAATGGCACTGGCACAGCCGTAGGTCTTCCAGCGGCATTCGGCTATCTTTCCGTCACGGACCTTAATGGCGACGAGCATCTGATCACCGCAGGCCATACTTCCCACCATTCCGGTTCCGTCGGCCCCAAAGGAGTCCTCATCGTCAAGAACATTTCTTGGATTAACAAAATGATCTTTTACCTTTTCGGTATAGACCCACTGCATCTTGGTACTCACTGATGAACCTCCTTTCTGGAGACCGTAGACATCTTTCGAATCCTCTCGATAATAGGCGGAAGCTTTTCCAAAAGATAATCGACATCTTCCTCGGTATTGAAACGACCGAGACTGAACCTGATCGACCCATGGGCCAATTCGGCATCCATTCCCGTGGCCATCAATACGTGGCTCGGTTCGAGAGAACCGGTGGCACAGGCGGAACCGGTAGAAACCGCAATACCTTCGATATCGAGATAGAGCAGAATCGATTCCCCTTCCGCCGCGAAAAATGATACGTCGAGGGTGCCGGGCAGGACATCCTCCGAATGGCCGTTGATCATGACATCGGGAACCGAGGCAAGGATGCCATCCCGCATTTTGGTTCGCAGACGCAAAAGCCTGGCGTACTCTTTATCAAGGAGTGAACCGGCCTTCTCGGCGGCACAGCCGAAGGCTATAATCGACGGCCCATTAATTGTACCGGCTCGAAGCCCCTTTTCCTGGTGGCCGCCATGGATCAGGGGAAAAAGAGGAGCCCCCTTTCGTCGGTAGAGAGCCCCTACCCCCTTTGGGGCATAAAGCTTATGAGCTGAAGCGGTCAAATAATCGACCTGCAGCTCTTCAACATCCACGGGGATTTTTCCCACACCTTGTACCGCATCGGTATGAACATACGCACCATGCTGCTTCGCCAGTTTGGCGATATCGGCAATATCCTGAATGGTTCCGATTTCGTTATTTGCCAACATCACGGAAACCAGGGCCACACTATCGTCAAGTTCATCGACATAACGATTCATGTCGATCTTACCCTCACTATCAACCGGCAAAATAACAACAGGAACGCCGAACCGTTTCAAAAAGGCTGCGGTTTCAAGAATACAGGGATGCTCAACGGCGGTGGTGATCACCTTTCCTTTCCTGCGGGGAAAATCGGGATGGAGTACGCTTTTGAGCACCGTATTATTTGATTCCGAGCCACCGCCGGTGAATAAAATTTCTTCGGGTAAGGCACCCAAGAGCCGGGCGACCTCACCCCGAGCCCATTCCACCCCCTCATGAGCCTGTCGTCCGAACATATGCATGCTGGAAGGATTCCCGTAAAGATCAAGCGCCTGGATAAAACGCTCCCGGACATCGGGATCCAGAGGTGTGGTTGCATTATTATCAAAATAGACAAACCTACTGTTCATATAGGAAAAAGGTACTGCCCGACAGAGACTTAGTCAAGCTTCGCCCGTGAGAAACGAATATGATGGCGCATGGCCCATTCGACATAACCACAAGAAGCCGGCAACCATCCGGAAAACATCGCATGGAAGATTGTCATCTTGTTACACCCTTCCATCCGGCGGAAGCGTTCATGGTACACTTTACAGCGACCGTTCTTTTCGTTTAGGTAGACACAAGGACGATCGTGATATACATAGAGGATTCCCTTTACATAGGCCTTTTCATAACAGCAGGAACCGCACTGCTTGCAAAGAGAGTCCCATCGGCGGCTAAAAGGAGTTCTCATCAGCGAAGCGGTGCAAAATAGCCGGATTCCCCACGGCCGCTTCGGCCATGAAGGTAGGCCTGAACCTCGACCGGGAGGAATTTTCTACCAAAATCATCATCGAGGGAGCTGTTATACTCGACCAGATATCTGCCGTCCCTCCGCTGGAGAATGATATCGACAAGGGGAGCAATCCCTTCCGGCCTAAAAAGGTGTATCACCCGTCCGCCGCTCTTTTCGGCAAGATAACGGTACTCATCGGGTACATCGCCATCAAAGGGGTATACGCAAAAGAAACCGATGTGATTAACTTCCAGATATCTGGCGACTTCTGCAAGCTCGTGACGATCGAAGGCTGAGGCGGGCGGGGGGCCACCTGCAAGAAAAATGATGGCTCGCTTTTTATTCTTCGCAGTAAGGCCGGAAGCCGCAAGCCGGATCGCCGAATCACACTGCCATTGCCGCCCGGCCTCGCCAGAACCCGACAAAAGCGCTTCGACAAGGGGATCGGCCCCGTACACCGATGAAACCTCCCGCACTGGAAGGGGTCCGGCACTTACAAATGAAAACTCAAAGCGTCCGGCTGCGCCATTCGCCAAAGAACCAACGGCCTCTCCAAAGGCAGAAGAAAAATTTCGTCCCGCATCTGAACGCTCGGCAACAATCGCAACGGCAGCCTGGTCCAAATCATCCACCGATCCGAGATAATGCATTCCGGAAGCCTCGACCCGGCCCTCGGTTACAAGGAAATTGGTCTCTTCAAGCCCGACCACGGGTTTCCCGTCCCGCCTGGAAACCGAAACCTCCAAAACAATTCGGGGGAAACGGTTCTCGATGATTCGCTCGACATCGACCAAAAGACTTCCGTAAAGCTGATTGAAATCCGCATAACGGCACACGGCGTTCGCGGAAAAATCGGAAATCATCAAATTGCCGTTCACATCGAAGGCCCCCTTAATGAAGGAGTCGCCCTCTCCAGCCGCTATCAGGGTTTTCGAAACCTCCCGTTCCGTATCGAAAAGATGAAGGCCCGAGGCATCCGCGACAAGCAGCTTTCCGTCCTCGGCAAGTGTCAAACCTTCCGGCTCACTAAAGAGATTTTCTCCGCAGGTTCCGAGAAAGTTACCACTTACATCGAAACGGTAGAGGACGTTCCGTCTCCCATCGGCAATAAAAAGTGTATCATCAACCACACATACACCGGTGGGCTCCCGGAAGCCGGGGAAATCGCCCGACCGCTTTCCAAAAGAAAGGATAAAGTTGCCGTCGGTATCGAATTTCGATATTCTTCGGTTTCCCTGCTCGCTAACATAGAGATACCCCTCCCGATCCATTGCCAGATACTGCGGGCCAAGCAGTTTACCATCCTCACGCCCCTTTCCCCCGAAGCGGCGGATGTCCGTACCAGAAGGGGTACAACTGACAATTCGATCCCCCTGGTACTCAGAGATGTAGAGCCGTCCAGAGGGGCCGACAAGAGCGTCAAAGGGGCGATTCAATCCGTTCAAGCCCCCCCGAATTCTCGTCCGTATCATGCCGTTGATCGAAAGCGAAACGACCTCGTTGGAGGCGAAGGAGACGACATAGCTGCCGCCGTCGGCCCTGGGAAGGATCGAAGTTGGACCGAGAAAGAGCGTATATTCGTCTACACTTCCTTCCAAGCGATCGACTTCTACAAATCTCGACTCAGGAGAGAGGGCGGGACCGAGTGCTCTTCGATACTCTATGCTGTCGATTAAATTCTTAAGACTCGCCGTTGCCGCCTGACTATTCATCACTGTCTTCCATTGCTCAAGAGCCGATGCGAGAAGACCGGAACGGTAGAAACTGTTTCCCAGCCAGAGTCGGGTGATGCCACGATCGGGCTTAAAAGAGAGGCTGCGCTCAAAGGAAAGGATGGAACTTGCATACTCGCCGTTGTGATACGACCTGACACCCGACATAAAAGCCTCATCGGCACTCACGGCATCCATATCGATCTTTTGCTCTGGCGGCGCTTCCTGTTCCGTTTCCTGACCGAAGAGAAATGGGGTGAGGAACAAAAAAAGGAGGCAAGGAAGCATCATACATCTCAAATATCTACCTCTGCTCATGATTCCTCTTCCCCCTCTTCGTCTATTACTTTCCTCAGATGAGAGGCAATGACCCTGTTGCCCTTGGAAAGATCGTAAGCCCGGCCGAGAATACGCCTTGCTTCCCTAATTCGCCCCATCTTAAAAAGTGCCCATCCCAGGGAATCAAGGTATGCAGCATGCTCGGGCCGAGCTTCAAGGGCCTTTCTGATGTTGTCGGTCGCTTCCGGCAACTCCTGATCAAGTTCAACCATGGTATAACCAACAGAATTGAGTGCATTGCTGTTTCCCGGCTCCAGATCAAGGGCCTTACGATAATAATCAAGGCTGATATCCGTTTTTCCCTGGCTGAAAAGGGCAAAACCAAGGGTCGAATAGACCTGAGGGGATTCAAAGCCGGCATCCAAAAGCTCTCGCATCTCAAACTCTGCAAGACGATAACGCCCCGTGACATTATAGATATAGCCGAGGACCATACGGCATTGATAAATATGGAGGAAATCATCGTGGTTGGTAACTACCTGTTCAAGATAGAGCAGAGCCTCATCATATTTTTCAAGTTTCGTATAACACAGCCCCAGATAATAGGCAAGGTCGGGATATTCTGCAGGATCTACATCGAGAGAAGTAAAGTAGTCGAGGGCCTTCTCATACCGCTTCGCGCGGTAGAAGGCAAGACCCGTTTCAAGTAAATTGTTCATGATCCGGTACCTCAAACCGGGCGGACCGGTACAGTTCACTCTCCTGATGATTCATGGGATGCAAGAAAACCGGAGAAACCGAAATGTTACCGCTGTTCACAGCAGCCCAGTCAGAACCGGGTTCATCTTCGGCATGAACGGTATCACCGGCCAAAAAATAAAAGTTCTCTCCTCGCGGCCCCTTCATGGCGGCAATGGTATCATCGTAGATTCGTTTGGATGGATGGGTAAAAAGAACCTTATAGGGCTGTTCCCGGCTCGGATTCGGTACATTTATGTTGATAAAATGATCCCGCGCCCAGAGTCGAAGAAAAAGATCAAGGTTTACCCGAACGAATTCTGCGGCGGCCTCAAAGGGAAAAGGAGGACGCATTGGTGCAACGGAAACAGCAACCGCAGGAACTCCGGAGAGGGCTCCCTGCCGTGCCGCCGCTGCGGTCCCCGAGAAGATAATATCCGTTCCCAAATTCGGCCCCCGATTGATACCACTGACGACAATATCGAATTTTTCGGGAAGTGCCCCCAAAAGAGAGTAGAGAACGCAATCGGCCGGGGTACCGCTACACGCATAGACCCGTTCTCCGACTTCTCGAAATCGAACCGGATCTCGAAGGGTAATGGAATGACTCATACCACTGCGCTCGATCTCGGGAGCCGCAACCCACACCTCATGTTCACGAGAGAGGGCCCTACGCAAAGTTTCCAATCCAGAACTGGCTATACCATCGTCATTACTCAGAAGTATCCGCATGAACCTACTATAACGGAATCATCCCCGTTTTGAAAAGATAATCTTTGCCCCGGAAGAGGGTTCACAGACAAAGATATCGGGATGAAAGCCGAAAATACGCTCGTAATCCTCAAGACGCCGCTGATACTCCTCGATAACAGCCTCTTCCAATAGCGTAACGGTGCACCCACCGAAGCCGGGTCCGACGAGGCGGGAACCATAGCAACCTTCCAACTCCCCTGCCCGCTTGACGAGCCAATCAATTTCGGGGCAAGAGACCTCGAAGTTGTCCCGCAGGCTTTCCTGGGAACGGTTCATAATCTTACCGAATGAGACAAGATCCTGCTGCAGGAGGGCCGATCGAGACTCTATAACCCGCCGATTCTCTCCGACGACATGGAGACAGAGACGCCGCTCCGCTTCGGAAAGAAGATCCGTTCCCTGCTTAAGTTCCTGCTCCGAGAAATCGAGAATCATCTTACCACTATCATGCCCCTGTAGCTTCTCTATCCCCTCCTCACACTGCCTGTAGCGTTCGGAAACCTCCTCCTTTGCATAGTTTTGGTTGACGTTACTGTTGGTAACCACAAAACGGGCATTCCCTATACGCAAGGGAAGATGATTGTACTCTAAGGTATGGAGATTAAGAAAAACGGCACTTTCCTGCTTTGCGAAGCAGGAGACAAATTGGTCGGTAATCTGCTCAGGAAGACCAATGAAGGCACTTTCGGAAAGGTAGACCACCTGCACAAGCTTGATATCCTCGATGTTATAACCGAAGAGCTCCCGCATGGCACATGCCGTTGCCAAACCGACGGCTGCAGAGGATCCAAGGCCGATTCCCTGAGGAACGGTACCTCCAAAACTGATATTCAGTCCACGAAACTGATAACCAAGCTGGAGCAATTCATACAGCACCCCTTTGAGGTAATTAGCCCAACGATCTTCCCTCTTGTACTTGAGATTGGCAACGGTAGTTCTTTTACGCTCGTGAACATCTGCGGCATAAAAGCGGAGCGAATTGTCTTTTCGCCTGGATATCGCCACTTCGACGGTATGGGGTAAAGCCGCCTGAAGAACATACCCTTCGGCAAAGTCGGTATGCTCTCCCATCAGGTTCAACACACCGGGCGCGGAAGCCATCACTTCCGGCTCACTTCCATACTCCGCCACATGGCGAGCGATTAAATCTTTCATGTAGCGCCCTCTAACAGAACTCGGGTCAAACCTATCTTAAAAGAAATTATCTTTGATTGCAACAGAAAAGCATCTGGAAAGATACCCCCGCATCGGTTAGTATGGTCCGATGAAACGACATAGCCTTGCGGCCTCGGGCCTTGCAATTCTTTCCGCTCTGCTATACGCCCTGGCCATGCCCAACGAATTTCTTGCCTACGGCTCTCCCACGGTAGCCCTTTTTGCTTTGGCGCCTTTCTTTGCCGCCCTCAGGCTTGTTTCAAGTATCGGGCACTCTATGATGATAGGTACCCTTTTTTCCATTACCATGAGCATCACCCAATTCTTCTGGCTTCTCTATTTTCAGGATTTCTCGATCTGGACCCTTACCGGCGTTGCCTTTGGACATGCCATCTATTTCTTATTGTTCACACCGATATTTCATGCCCTTTCCAAGCAGAGCAAGGATGTACTGCGCCCTTTTTTGCTTGCCGCAGCATGGTGCGGCTACGAGTACTTTAGGAGCGTAGGTTTCTTGGGATTTCCCTGGAACATGGCAGCACATCCCTTTGGGGGGGTATTGCCGCTGGCTCAAATCGCTTCACTGGCCGGAATGTGGCCATTATCCTTTCTCGCCGTACTTTTTTCGGCTCTTGCCGCCGAGATTCCTTTCACAAGAAGCAGAGAAAAACTACAGGATTTTGCTAAAGGCCTTGCAACCGCAACCGCCGTGACCCTGCTTTTCTTTGTCACAGGAACCGTGCTGCTCCGCCAGGAGAATCAACGTATCGACGTCATGGAGCGACGCAATCTATTATTGGTACAAACCAATGCAGACTACTGGCGACCGGGCGAGGCCATAAAGGCCATACAGAAAGGGCAGAATCTTACCCGCGAGGGGCTTAAAAGCCACCCAGATGTCGATCTTGTGGTCTGGAGTGAAAACAGTCTGCAATACCCTTATACAGAAAAAAGCAGAATCTACCACACCAAGCCGGAAGGAGATTCCTTTCGCCACTTTCTCCAGGATATTTCAGTCCCCTTGCTTACGGGTTCCCCCTATTTTCTCGATAAAGAGGGCTTCAATGCGATGAACGGGGCAATGCTGATACGACCGGACGGATCGGTGGGAGGAGTGTACGGGAAGAGTCAGCTTGTTCCCTTTGCAGAACGGGTCCCCTTCTGGGATTTTGCTCCTTTTCGTACTTTTATGGAAGAAACAGTGGGGCTCGTCTCCGCGGGCTGGACTCCCGGTAATCCGGCTGCATTGATTAGGCTGGATGAGAACACGACTATGGCTACCCCCATCTGCTTTGAAGACTGTTTTTCTTACCTGACCCGCTATCAAGCCCGCCTGGGTGCAGGATTATTTGTCAACCTGACAAACGATTCATGGTCGAAAACAGTTGCAGGTGAGACCCAGCACTTTGCCGCAGCCAGATTTCGATCGGTGGAAACCGGCAGATCCCTGGTTCGATCTACGAATGCAGGCGTCACGGCTCTCATTCTTCCCACAGGAAAGGTTACAAAGCATCTCCCTCTTTACACCGACGGATCTTTATTTGTATCTGTTCCCATAGCCCCTTCCGGATATCAGACTGCTTATATGGTGCTTGGTGATTGGTTTGTCCAGCTGCTTATTGTAGCTTTGATTCTTTATCGTGTTACTACTGTCCGGAATCGTGGTGGAAAATGAATAAAATCTCCTTTTCTCGTAGTTACTTATAGTAAGAACAATACGAAAAAGGAGTTTCCCATGTTCCATCCCCCCTTCTGCCCTAACCCCCATTGCCTCAATCACTTCTCTCCAAAAGGCCACTGGTTCTTTAGAACAGGTTCCTACTCTACCCAAACCTCTCCCCGCATCCAAAAGTTCAAATGCAAAACCTGCCACCTCTCCTTCTCCACTCGCACCTTCAGCATCGACTACTGGACCCATTTCCACCTCCCCTACACAACCATCCTCTCTCACCTCGTCACCAGCTCCGGTATCAGAGACCTCTCCCGTATCCTTAAGGTCTCATGCTCCACCGTCTCAGACCGTATCCGTCGTCTTTCCCACCAGTGCATTGCCTCTTCTGCCTCCCTCACCTCAGACATGAACCTCCACGAAGACCTGGTCGCAGACGGCTTTGAAAGCTTCGTCTGTTCCCAGTACCTCCCCAACAACATCCACATCCTGGCAGGAAAAGACTCCCAGTTCTGGTTCCTCTCCGACTATGCACAGCTGACCAGAAAGGGACGTATGACCTGCTATCAGAAGAAGAAAAACAGGGTAATCAAGGAGAAGCTAAAGGTCTATAGAGGAAGTGTTTATCAGTCCTTTCAGAATGTCGTGGCAAAGGTGCTTGCCCTGACAGAGCAATCGGGGCGGAGTACAGTGAAACTCTATACCGATGAGCATATGCAATACAAAAGGGTGATGAAGGGACTACCGGAAGAGGTGGCTGGAATGATAGAGCACCACAGGATCAGCTCGAAGAGGGTTCGGGATCTGTGTAATCCCCTCTTTAGTGTGAATTACCTTGACAGGGAGATACGGAAGGATGACTCGGATCATGTGAGGCAGACGGTCCAGTTTGCAAGGAGCACGGTGAACATGCTGGAGCGGCTTGAGATCTACCGGTATTATCACAACTTTATGAAGCCCTATCGGGTTGGGGGAAAGGATGAGAAGCGGGGGCAGACACATGGGGTGGTGGCTGGGATAGAGGGGAAGAGGATAGCGTCCGAGCTGAGGACTCTTTACAGTAGGCGGAGGTTTTTCTTACGGAATCAGCCCATGAATCGGAGTGGGAGGGAGCTGTGGGTCAGGTGTATTCCCACGGCCTTACGGTGGATGATTGACTATCTGCCCTCTTATGCATGGGCTTAAAGGTAAAGGAATCACCACGATTCCGGACAGTAGATAAAAAAAGCGTTCCACCCATATCGGTAGAACGCCTTTAAGCGATGACCACTAACACAATCAGTCTTTGATTCCGTATTTCTTCTTAAACCGTTCGACACGACCTGCTGTATCAACCAGCTTCTGCTTACCGGTAAAGAAAGGGTGACAGGCCGAACAAATTTCAACCTCCATGTCCTTCACCGTTGAACGGGTTTCAATCACATTGCCACAGGCGCATGTGATCTTGGTCATCTCGTATTTGGGATGAATTCCCTCTTTCATGGTTTTGCCTCCAGTAATATATCGATATTTCCTGCTGAAAGAAGCTCTTCCCGGCAGGAAACCGCATATCAAATCTTCTACATCTCTCCTGAAGTGGTATTCATAGACTTCAGGAAGGCCTCATTATTCTTCGTTTTCCGCATTCTGTCAATCATCAACTCGGTAGTCTCTATATCATCCATGGGGTTGATAACCTTGCGCAGAACCCACATTTTGTTGAGTTCCTCATCGGTTAAGAGCAGCTCCTCTTTCCTTGTTCCCGATTTCTTGATGTTGATGGCAGGAAAAAGTCGACGATCGGACATTCGTCGGTCAAGGTTGATTTCCATGTTGCCGGTGCCCTTAAACTCTTCAAAGATAACCTCATCCATTCTTGAGCCGGTTTCGATCAATGCAGTCGCAACGATGGTAAGACTTCCACCATGTTCGATATTGCGCGCCGCACCGAAGAACCGCTTCGGTTTGTGAAGTGCGTTGGAATCCACTCCACCGGAGAGAATTTTTCCGCTCGTCGGAACCGTCTGGTTATAGGCACGGGCCAGACGGGTAATGGAATCAAGAAGAATAACAACATCTCTCTTATGCTCAACAAGTCGTTTTGCCTTTTCAATAACCATCTCGGCAACCTGAACATGGCGTGTTGCCTGTTCATCGAAGGTGGAAGCAATGACCTCTCCCTTGACGTTACGCCGCATATCGGTCACTTCTTCGGGACGTTCATCAATTAAAAGAACAATAACCGATATTTCGGGATGATTCTCCGTAATGGCATTGGCAATCTTTTGAAGCAAAATAGTCTTTCCCGTTCGGGGAGGAGATACGATCAAGCCTCTCTGCCCTTTTCCAATAGGACAGAAAAGATTAATCATCCTGGTGGAAAAATCCCCCGAAACAGTCTCCATGTTGATCCTTGTATCCGGATAGAGGGGGGTCAGGCTATCGAAGGAAACCCTTGTCTGGGCGACACTTGGATCATCATAGTTGACTTCCTCTACCCGTAGCATGGCAAAAAAACGCTCACCCTCTTTCGGAGGACGGATCTGCCCGGATACGGTGTCCCCTGTTTTCAAATTAAAAAGCCTGATTTGGCTTGGAGAAATATAAATGTCATCAGGACCGGGCAGATAACTATTTTGGGGGGAACGCAGAAAGCCATAACCGTCGGGAAGAATCTCAAGAGAACCATAAGCAGAAATGGCACCGCCACTTTGGGTATGATTTTTCAAAACAGCAAAAATGATCTCCTGTTTTTTCATGGTGATCAGGTTGTCTCTACTGATACCAAGATTTGCGGCAAAATCACGAAGGTCGGGAACGGTCATCTGCGAAAGATCATTAATAGAAAGACGGGGTTTCTCTTCCCTCTCTCCATTATCGCCAGGCTTTCTCCCCCTACCTCTTCGACCGGAGGGACGAGCTGCTATAACAGGATCATCATCTTCTCCATTTTTGCTGACACCGACTTTATCAGGAGGGATCAAACTTTCATCGCCTGTGTTTTGTTGGTTATCATCTTTATCGACATCTGTCGATTCTTTGATCAATTCCACCCGTACTTTTTTTCTTCTCGGCTTTCTCTTTGCAACGACTGTCGTCATTTGATTTTTTTCTTCCGGCTTTTTTTCTTCGTTTGGTTCATTCACATTCATTTCGTCCATAGTTCTCCGCTTCTCTCGTCAATGAGGATAAAGAATGTATATAAGATTCGCATAAAGAGCTCCGTTTTCGACGGAAAATCTTGTTCTTTGATTGTAATGGTGATGCGGGATGATGTTATCCGATACGTTAACTATATTGCCAGAAGCCACACATGTCAAGAGCGTCATCACCATCAAGATAGATTTCAGTCAGAAGCATGGCGGTTACCGTTGCACGTCGCCTGACTGAATCACGGCTAAAACCAAAACGGAACTGTCTGGCGGAAACCGCTCCGTCTTTACCAGCCAAACCGAACCAAACGGTGCCTACCGGCTTCTCGACACTTCCCCCAGAAGGACCGGCTATGCCGGTGATGGAGCAAGCCACATCGGCCCCGCTTGCATCCAGAACACCAAGAGCCATCTCCATTGCACATTCGCGAGAGACAGCCCCATATTGAGATAAGGTTGCCTCACCAACGCCGAGAAAACGACGCTTAAAAGAATCGGCATAACTGACACAGCTGCCTAAAAAATAAGCACTGCTTCCCGGCAGAGAGGTAAGAACGGAACCTAACATTCCACCAGTACAAGATTCTGCGGCAGCAAAGGTCAGCCCCCGTTCTTTTAGAGTGGAAAAAAGAATCTGTTCGGCATTTAGATCACCTAATCTTACGAGTTCTTTCCCCATTTTCTTGGCCAAAAGATCAAGAAAACGGAGTCGATCCTCTTCACGCCCACCTCGCAAATAGAGGCTTATCCTCCGCTCCTGAACTCTGGTTCCCCACAACACGGACTCAAGGTCCGCATTATCCGCAGCAATTTCCCGGCATGCTTCTTCAAGTCGTGATTCACCAATCAGAAATATCGAAGCCTCGCTCAGCTCACGAACAGGAAGCGCAAAGTGATGTTCAACAAAGGGAAAAAGGTGTAACTCCGCCATTCCCCGAAGCTCTTTCGGAGGCCCCGGAAGAACAAAGAGCAGGGTTCCGTCTACTTCGCCGCGAAAGCCGGGAGCCGTTCCAAAAGGGTTATCCAGAACATCACAGCCTTCGGGGATCATCGCCTGACGCTGGTTTGCATTTCCACAGAGTCTGGGAAAACGATCTTTTATCATCTCCCAAACATCTTCACGGAACTCCAATCCCTTTCCGCACAGATTGGCAACTGCATCACGGGTGATATCATCGGCAGTTGGCCCCAAGCCCCCTGTGATAATCACTACATCGGCATCGTTTACGCCATCTTGGAATCGGGCAAGCAGTCCGTCATTATCAGGAAGCTGCTCGATTCGCCTGACAGAAAAACCTCGAGCGGTTAACTCAGAGGAAAGGAACTGGCCATGAGAATCCCTGATGATCCCTTCGGTGAGTTCTGTACCGATTGAAAGAATAACAACTGATATTTCAGACACTGGTGACGGTCTTCTTCAATTTTTCGCCGCGAGTGGAAAATACATCGACACCCGACGGGTCTTTGATCATCTCGCAGGTCCCTTCAAAGAGAACACCGTCGGCAATTCTGAGTCGTCGGGTTCTTACATTACCAAACACCTGCCCGTTGCTATCCATTTCCAGCTTCTCTTCCGCCAGGATATTACCGGTTACTGATCCCGATACCACCGCCGAAGAGACCTTAATATCGGCCTTGACTCTCGATCCCTTTTCTACCACAAGGTGACCGGAAGCTTCGATTTCGCCGTCGAAGACCCCCTTGATTGTCAGAGAATCTGAAAATCTTAAAATCCCCTTTAGAACCGTCTGAGGCCCCAACGTTGTTGCCGTTGCAGAAGCTTTTCGCTTATTTTGTTGTCTTGCCATAGTGATTATTCCGTGTATGCTTCCTGTGAGTACTTCCTATTTAGTTTGCATGACAAACACACCGTCCCAATCATCAGGGGGTGGATTCTCAATGTAATGCTTACAACGAGCATAATAAACCCTCGAAGGGCCATCTTCCGCGTCCAGACGGAGAGCCTGGGCAAACAAATCCTTGGCCGAAGCAAAGTCCATGAGCTTGTACTGTTTACGGCCTTCGGCAAAAAGTTCAAGAACCTTTAACTTCTCTTGACTAACCAACCTATTCCCTCACTTCCCCCATAGTGTCGGCATTTTCCTTAAGCCGACGAAAGTGACTGTCAAAACGTTTATCAAGATCGTCAAGCGCCGAACTACCGATCAAAGGCTCAGACCTTCGTTCATGTATCTCCTTCTCAAGAAGATCAAGGGAACGGAGAACAGCACCGACCTCATCATGAACCTTGCCAAGATAGCCCGTAATAGCATTCTCATCATTCGCTTTCACATGCTCACAATCGGAAAGTAATGTGCCGAGAGATTCTTTCGCCTGATCGGCAAAGGAATCAAATCGACTCCGTAAATCGATTGAAACGGCGAGCTCTTTCTCACGATGCAGGATCTGCTGATAGAGCTCCTTTCCTCGCAGGACCGCCCGAATCCGAGCAAGAACCTCGGAAAAATTAAAGGGCTTCGTGATGTAATCTTCCACCCCCAGCTCAAACCCCTCTATCTTATCCTTCACATCATCCATGGCCGAAAACATGATAATAGGGATATCATGATACTTTTCAAACAAAGGATCCTGTTTAACGATGCGAGTTACCTGCCACCCAGACATCTTCGGCATCACATTATCCAAGATAATAAGATCGGGATTGAAAGACTTAATCTGCTCAAGGGCTTCTTCACCGTCCTCAGCCCTACCAATCTCAAAACCGAGCTTACTAAGCATCACATCGAAAAAATCGAGATTTATTGGTTCGTCGTCAACAATAAGAATTTTGGTTCTTTCTTCCATCGGAACGTCCTTCGTTATTATATCTTCCTATATGAACTGCGTCTTGTCAATGATAGCCCCAAAATGAAAGATCAGCTTTTTCGAAGCACAATTTTTCTCACCCCGCCTACAAGAAGTAGAACAAGGCCAAGAGACAACATGACGAGAGGGAACCAATCCCCCCAATGATAATACAAGGTATTACGCTCTGCATAGATCGGTACGGAACCTATGTAATAATCCTCAGCAAAGGGCTCAAGCATACCGGTAAGTCTTCCGTCCGGATTAATAGTACAGGTCATGCCACTGTTGCTGCTGCGGATAACGCTACGCCTAAGCTCAACGGCCCGAAACACCGCCATGCCCATATGTTGCATCTGGGCCGCAACCGAACCTGACCAGGAATCATTTGTTAAATTTACAATAACATCTGCCCCGTTTCGGACAAAACGCCGGGAAAGATAACCGAAGACATCCTCAAAACAGATGGGGGTGGAGAAATGAACCCCATTATCGGTCTCAAAAACCGTATATTCGGTACCCTTTTCCCAAAAATGGTAATTATGATCAACCAGAAGCTGGTAAAACCCGGGAAAGAGCTTTTTATAGGGAAAATGCTCGGTAAAGGGCACCAAATGTGTTTTCCGATAGGTCTGCCGCAGTTTCCCATTTTCATACAACAACACGGCATTATAATCGACACGGTTCAGCCTTCCGTCAGACAGAACCGGAGGCAACCCGGGATCGGCCTTTTGCCCGTCATCGTTCCCCAGAATAAAGGGAACAGATTTATCGGCAAGGTAATTCCGCAACTCCTCAACCAAAGCATAACGCTCAGAATCGGTTCGATAACGGCTGTGCCAATCGACACCAGGAACAAAGGCGGTTTCCGACCAAATAACCGCTTCAGGTTCATCTGCCGCCAACGCACGATCACTCAAGGCAATCATGGTTCTCAGGTTGCGCCTATAGGTAGGTAGTCCTCCCTTCCAGGTATCCGCATTATGTTGTATAAGAGCCACCTTCCAGGGACGTTGATCATCGTAACTGCCTCGCATGACGACAAAACCGAAGATCAAAGTACCAACAAGCAATACGGAACAAACGGCAAGAGCCGCTTTTCGGCGAGAAAACCAAACCTTAAGAGAGACAAAGAAAGAGGCATCATACTCAAAGGTAAACAAAAGAGCATGGCCAAGGAAAAAGCCGATTAGAGCGATGAGAAAGCTCACGCCCCAAACCCCAGTCAGCTCGGAAATCTGAATCAAAGGAAGTACCTTGTAGAGTGCATAGCCGAGATTGCCATAGGGATATCCAAGAAAACCCTGAGTTCTTAAATACTCGTAGCCAACCCAGACGACGGCCTGAATCCAATACGCATATCGGGGAAAGAATAGATCAACGGCCTTCAAAGCGGGAAAGAGAATAAGAAAATAGACAGCATAAATCACAGGAACGATAAAAATCGCCAGAGGATGAAATGTGGTCAGCCAGTAATTAAAAACAGCATATGAAAGAAAACCGTAAAAAGCGCCGTAGAAGGGGGCCGCAGCCCAAGAACAACGATGAATAACAGGGACAATCGGGATAAGTGCAATAAAAACCAAGGGCCATAGGCCATCAACCGAAATAAAACTCGGAAATGAGAAAGCAAACAGAAAGGCGGACAGCGAAAGCAGCCCCAGCTCCCCAAAGGTTTTCCGCAAGAGCCCACGGCTGCCTCCGTCGGCAAGCATCCTCGACACTACTCGTCCCCGGAGCCGCCGTTTTCTCCCCGTAAGGGCCAGGCGATTTGCTTCAGTTCCTTTCCTGGTCGAAATACAGCAACACCATGGGTATTGACCGGCACAATCTCGCCAGTCTTTGGATTACGGGCACGATCCCGTCCCTTTCTGGTTCTGATCTCGAAGGTACCAAAGCCTCTCAGCTCAACGACGCGATCCTGCTGAAGTGCATCTTTCAACTCTTCAAAAAGCGCATCGATCACATCGTGAATATCAGACCGATTAACCTCATGTTTTTCGTAAATGCGTTCAATAATTTCTGCTTTTGTCAGTTTGTTACCGGTTTCTTCCATAACAATCTGGACAATCGCCACCCTACTGAACCTGAAGAGCGTTCAGGGCTTTGCTAAGTCGGGATTTTTTCCTTGCTGCATTGTTTTTGTGAAGAACACTCTTTCTTGCAGCCTTGTCAATAAGCTGAACATAGGCTTTATAAGCCTGTTCTGCAGCTTCTTTATCCCCACTCTTCAATGCCGCATCAACCTTACGCCGTGCGGTATGCACACCACTCTTCATGATGCGGTTCCGTAATCTCCGCTTCTGATTCTGTCTATGCCGTTTCTCGGCGGACTTATTTGATGGCAATCTATCTCCTCCGTATTATAATGTCACGGTGTTGCACCGTATCAAAAAACAGCCCTGCTGTCAACATAAGAAGCACACTATTCATATTTCAATCTTCCGCATCCGGATCGTAGTCGATATGCCATTCCTTATTCTCTCCCCGGCTGATACGGGAAAAAGGAACCTCCACACTACGCCCCTCCGGCCCTGCAAAACGTATTTTTTTCGTGAGAATATTCACCTCAATGGCTTTAAATGTCTCCCCGCCGATTCTGACCCTTGTTCCCTCTGAGGGAACAAGGGCCTTTTCCTCGCGATAAAAGTCATATTCATAAGAAAGGCAGCAAAGAAGACGACCACAGGGACCGGAAATTTTCATAGAATTAAGAGAAAGATTTTGCTCTTTCGCCATCTTAATCGAAACAGGCTTGAGTTTATCGGTAATTCCATGGCAGCAAAACTGACGTCCGCAAACGGCCACACCACCAAGAACCCGTGATTCATCACGGACCCCTATTTGCCTGAGCTCTATGCGCATTTTAAAGACTGAGACAAGATCCTTTACCAGGGACCGAAAATCGACCCTCGACTCGGCAGTAAAAAAGAAGAGGACCTTTGGTTCATCCAGAAGGTAGTGCGCCGCAACCAGCTTCATCTCAAGCCCATGTGCATGGATTTTTTCCCTGCAGATATTGAATGCTTCCCGCTCCCGTTCAAGATTATGCTCATAGGTGGCAAGATCCTGATCGTTCGCCTTACGAAGCACCTTGGGAGGAGGATCTTCGCTGCAACCAGGGCAATGGACAGGGCCAAGAACCTTTGCAAGATCCTTTCCGTATCGGCTCGGCACAAGTACCATATCACCTATCGACAGTACCTCGGCATTATCAGCAAGACAGACAACCGTTTCGCTGGAATATGGGAATTTTACCATAACAGGAGAAACATTATCCTCCGCAATAGAGGATGCGGAGGCGTCCACCTCCGGCGCCCCTAGGGGCTCTTCAATATAATTATCGCTCATAGCGAAGCCTCCTAATCATTGCAGCAGATCAACGAGCAGACCGTTGATTTCTTCAACCCGTCGAAGGAGTTCAAGCTGGGGAAGTTGATTGGCCAAAACCCCTGAAACCAATCGTTCCAACTTCTCATTGACGACTCGGATCAGTGTATACCGCTTTTGTTTTTTCATGGGGTTGATAAAACGGGCTCCCTCTATGGTTTCTGCTTCAAAGGTGTAATGAACAATATATTGCAAAAAACAGGAAACAGCTCTTCGATACTCCTTAATCCGATCCATTGTCGGACGCTCCTTCAACCGTTCACCCAAGGTGTGGACGTCATCCAACAATTCTTCAAGAGAAGTATTTTCAGCAGCGACAGCATAGGGGGCAAGAGAATCGACAGACACCTCATTCTCCGCTGTAACAACTTCAAAAAACGAAGGAGAAGAAACCCGAGCATCCTTCGAAGAAGAACGGGTTTTTCGACGATTTCGCCCATTTCGCAGAGGAAATCCGCCGTTAAGAGAATCTATCTTTGCCATGATCCGGCATTCTCACCAACAGCCTCGCGTTTGGCATTTCGGATCGGATTATAGCGATCGATATCACGAGGCTTCTGATCGGATATCGGTATATCAGCTTCCGTCCGGCACCCTTCTTTTCCAAGAACGGTACAGGCTCCGTTTAGAATAACCCCCTCCTCTACGACCAATCGAGGAGTAGTAATATTGCCGATCACCATTCCGGAAGAGAGGACCACTACCTTTTCGGAAGAAACGATATCCCCCTTAAGGATACCACCGACAACAACGGTACCTGCAGTAATAGAGCACTCAGCCCTACCGTTCTTACCGATAAGAACTTTATCCGCAGCGTTGACAGCCCCCCGAAAATCTCCATCAATACGAAGAAGCCCATGTAAAGAAATATCTCCGTCGAATCTGGTCCCTTCACCGACAAGAGAATTGATAAACACACCATCAAGATCTAAATAATCGCTCATGAAATAAATTACCGCTTATTCGAAATAACTATTTTATCGTAGATCGGATTTTACGTTTAAAAACCGTTCGGGGTCAACAACCTGACTTCCGATTCGCACTTCGAAATGGACATGAGGTCCAGTCGACAATCCCGTATTTCCCATTGTCCCGATTTTCTGTCCCTGGGTAACTACATCACCCTCTTCAACATATACCGTATCCATGTGGGCATACTTCGTGGCAAAACCATAAGGATGCCGAATCACCACATAATTTCCAAAACCCATCGCATCATACTTGCGCTCAACAACCTTTCCATTGGCAGCGGCCACGATAGGCTTACCCCGCCGAAAGGCGATATCGATTCCTTTATGGAGATACCATTGTCCGGTAAAAGGATGAATCTCGGGCCCAAAATAGTTGGTAATCCTTCCGACCCCTCCCTCGACAGGCCAAAGGGTTGGAAGCTCCACAAGGAGATCCCCCTGACTCGACATAATATCGCTGACCCTCAGCAAATCATCACTTGACTGTTCGAGGAACTCACGCAGAGAACGGAGCTCGGAAAGCTCACGACCGATGCCCTCGCTCTGTTCCTGGACGTCGAAAAAAGAACTTAAATCCCCTCCGTCCAGAACCGAAGCGGCCTTCACATCCCCCTTCACACCAAAGGTATTCATTGTCGTCTTAAGGGAAGCCTCGAAGGTCTTCGAAACCTTCTTCAATTCGGTGATCTCTTCACGTATCGCTTCAATATTCGACCTGGAGTCTTCAAGTGCCGTCTCTTTTTGATCTACAAGCCGGCTAAGTCCTGAAAAACGGGTACTAAACAGGAGGAAGGAAACGACAACTCCGCCGAGAAGAAAGCCTGAAAAAATCAAAGAAAAAACCGAAACACGAAAATTGAAAATACTTTTTTCCGAATGGGGAATCAGCATGATGGTAAAACGCTGCTTTCCGGTCTGATAGGCCTTTGCAAAGAAGCGACCGACCGCCTTAAAAATCATTCCAAAAAAAGCGAGAATGCGCCTTATAATTGTTTTCTCTGTCTTTTTATAATGATTTGCCGGTGACATCTATGCTCCTTCCCCGCTGTCTGCAATACAATTAGTCAATTCAGACTACCATGGGCAAAAATAATTGTCAAATATAATTGACGGCACCTACTCTTCATGCTACAGTTATAACAGTATATGTAAAATATACACAAACCACAATACTAACTGGAATCATTGTATGCAGCTATTTGATACTCACGCTCACATCGGGCTGATAAATGAAGACCCGATCGAACAACTCATTATCGTACAGGAAGCGAAACAGTCAGGTGTTAAGCACATTGTGAGCATCTGTAATAACCTTCATGACTTCTTCCAGGTATACCAAAACCTCTCCTCTGCGCCCCATGTCCTTCATAGTATCGGCGTATCTCCCTCGGAAGTTCAGAATCCGGGGAAAGATTGGGAGCTAAAAATCGAAGAAGGGACAAAACTTGACCGTGTGGTTGCTATCGGAGAGATTGGTCTTGATTATTACCGCAAATTTGGTGATAGAGATT